>NZ_CP022657.1:1355000-1700000 GCF_002243515.1 Tumebacillus algifaecis | reverse complement strand
CACCTGGCGTATACAGCGGATTGACCGGCACAGCGACACCGCCCAGACGCACGATCGCGTAATATGCGATCACAAAATCGGGCGAGTTGCCGAGCAACAGCGCAACTTTCGACCCTTTGCCAATGCCTCGCGCAGCCAACCCGGCTGCAAAACGATCCACGTCCGCATTGAGCTCACGATAGGAGATCTTTTGATCCAGATAAAGCAGAGCCGTTACATCCGGCGTGGTCTGTGCAGTTTGACGCAAATTTGTACTCAAATTCACAGGGATCACCTCTTCGCCTCATTTTCCAACCAAACAGTCGGTCGATTTTGGATACAACCTGCCGCACAACTTGCACGGCAGGGGGGAGACACCGATTACCGATGTTTAAAGATCGGTTCACGCTTTTCAAAAAACGCATTGCAGCCTTCCACAATATCTTCCGTCTGGAACACCTCATCCAGCAGTTCCGCTTCGTACAGCACTCCGCCAGTCAGGTCCATCTCAAGTCCCTTATCGACCGCTTTCTTGATGCGAGAAAGCGCTGTCAGAGTGCGCGTAGCCAAGACTTTGGCCATCTCTTGCGCACGCTCCAGCACTTCGTCGTCCGGGACGACCTTATTGACCAAACCGATCTGCCATGCTTCCGTTGCGGTGATCGGGTCACCCATGAACATCAGTTCCTTGGCTCTTCCTTCGCCGACTAGACGCGGCAACCGCTGCGTTCCGCCGGCACCTGGAAACAGTCCGAGCTTAATCTCTGGCAGTCCCAGTTTCACTCCCTCACCCGCGATGCGAATGTCACACGCCATCGCAAGTTCCAAGCCTCCGCCAAGCGTCACGCCGTTTAAGGCAGCTATCGTCGGTTTGGGCAAAAAGTCCAGTCGGTTGTAGGTGTGGAAATGCTCAAGCGCCATCTTTTTCGCTTCGCCGCGCGCCATCTTGGTAGGAAACTCCTTGATGTCCGCACCGGCTATAAAAGCGCGTCCGGCACCTGTGAGGATCAATACCACCACTTCGTCATCATGCTCAACCTCAGTCACGCAATCGCGGATCTCAAGGCCGACTCGTTCACTCAACACGTTTAGCGGCGGGTTGTCGATCGTCAAAATCGCAATCCCGTTTTCCTTCGTCAATCGGGTAAAAAGGCGTTCACTCATCGTGTAGTGCCTCCTAGAGAACGTTCAGGTTTCGAACGTTGCTATTATGACTTCTACACTACCGATATGAGTTCCTTCTGATTTTTATACTAAGCAGTCATATTTTCTAACTTTTCTTTCGATTATGTTTCACGCGCATCAAATAGATGATGAGAAATACAACAGCAGCAAGCACGGTCGCACCAAATGAGGCTTTTGTCACCCAACCGACCCCTAAGCGTCCGTACAGTAAATACGTCAGTTCTCCCAATCCGATAACCGGTACTGCTAGCAGCCAAGTTGGAATGGCCTTTTCATTCATGTCACCCTGTCATCCCTTTGCAGTAAAATTGTGTTTCTTTACTCATTTTCGGACATTCTCGATACGTTGACAAGCCATTTTAGACTGAATATTGCAGGGAATTGTCTTTACAATGATTCCTACAATACATATAATTCTTATATGTATACACGGAATTAAACTTAGCGCGAGAAGGAGTGGAGTCAGTTGGCACTGAACAAAGAAGAACAACTCAAGCTTGAAAAAGATGGCCTCGAAGTCCTTCATGATCTTCACCGTTACGCTGCAGATGAAAGGCATCGCGCAGTATCTCGATGCGACCTTTCCGGAATTTGACACTCCGATCCGCCTCCATGTCAACGGTTGCCCGAACCAATGCGGTCAACAGGCGATCGCAGACATCGGTCTGGCTGGGGCTTTGGTGCGCCGAGACGGTCAAATGGTCGATGCTTTTGACGTGTCGATCAGCGGCGGGCTCGGTGCGAATGCGAAATTTAACCGCAAAATCGTACTGAAAGTGCCAGGCGAACAAGTCCAGCATACGATCGCCAACATCGTGCGTTCTTATCTCGACAAACGCCTGCCCGACGAATCGTTCCGCGAGTATGCCAATCGCATCGATGACGATGAATTGAAAGCGTATTTGCAGCAGGCCGCTGCGGTCTGATTCTTTCTCGAATCACGTAAATAACGTGGCGGTACTTCTTGACGGGAGGTACCGCTTTTTTGATACTCAGCAGAACGCTTAACAATACACAGTCAACCGAGAGGAAAGCCTTCACTGGTGTTGTTCGACTCACTTTCCCCATCTCTCGTTGCCGATTCGTAACATACAGAAAATCCCCCTCACGATCACTACTCATCACAAGTAGCCTCTGTAAGGGGGACTTCGCCTATTCGCTCATCGCTTGCAGTTGACGCAACGGACAGATTGCGAACGCTTCCCTCTGCAAGCGTTGTTACAGCATCCGCTTTTGTTCAAACAAGAAGTCGGTCAGTTTGTTTTTCAACAACTCCAATTTCTCGTTCTCTTTTTTCGTGGCTTTGTACAGATGCTTGTTCTTGCCGACACCGAGCTTTTCCAGATCGGTGCCCGTTTCCGCCCAACGTTGAGCTTGGCGCTTGAGTTTGGTCATTTCACGCTGGTTTTCGATGATCGAGTGCTGAAGCGCCGTGTGGATCTGTTGGATCTGGTCGGTGGACAGCTTCAGCGTCCAGTTGTCCTCATCCAGTTGGGTGATCTGCAGATCGACCACGTATTCCTTTTTGCCATCGGGGAGCAGTGGATTGACCCACTGTTCCTCTTTTTTCTGCTCATCAGACATGGTAGACACCTCTCTTTAAAAAACTCCCTCCAAACATGTTGGAGGGAGTCCTGTGTGATCTTACGCTTCGTCCCAGTCTTCGAAATCGTCTTCGTTCAGGCCGAGGTTTTTACCAGATTTCTTTTGGTAGTCGAGCAGAGCCGCTTTCAAAGCTTCTTCTGCCAGAACCGAGCAGTGCATTTTCACCGGCGGCAGGCCGTCGAGTGCGTCTGCGATCGCACGGTTGGTCAGTTCGAGCGCTTCGGAGATCGTCTTGCCTTTGATCATTTCGGTGGACATCGACGAAGTTGCAATCGCTGCACCACAGCCAAAGGTCTTGAACGTTACATCTTCGATCATGTTGGTTGCATCATCGATTTTCAGGTACATCTTCATGATGTCCCCACATTTCATGTTACCTACTTCGCCAACGCCAGAAGCATCTTCGATCTCACCGACGTTACGAGGGTTGGTGAAATGGTCAATGACTTTATCGCTGTACATATTGAAAACCTCCTCAGAGTGTTTGTTTTGTGATTCGTGACTTATGCTTACGTGATCGGCAAGCCTTTTTGGAATTTCTCCCAAACCGGCGACATCGCGCGCAGTCTGTCAGCAATCGGTTTCAATTGCTCAATGACGTAATCGATATCTTCCTCACTGGTCGATTTGCCCAGCGACAGGCGCAGCGAACCGTGTGCGGTGGTGTGAGTCAAGCCCATCGCCATCAGCACGTGGGACGGATCGAGGGAGCCGGAGGTGCAAGCAGAACCGGAAGATGCTGCAAAGCCCTTCATGTCGCAAGAGAGCAACAGCGCTTCTCCTTCGATGTACTCGATCGAAACGTTTACATTGTGCGGCAGACGACCTTCACGCGGACCGTTCAGGCGGGTCTCTTCGATGTTGTTCAGAATGCCGTCGATCAGCTTGTCGCGCAGCACAGACAGACGAGCAGACTCTTCTGCCATCTCGGCCACAGCCAGTTCGATCGCGACGCTCAGACCTACGATGTTCGCCACGTTTTCTGTGCCTGGGCGCAGTTTGCGCTCTTGACCGCCACCAAAGTACAGCGGCTGGGTACGGACGCCACGACGCATATACAGGACGCCGATACCTTTCGGGCCGTAGATCTTATGACCGGACAATGCCAAGAAATCGCAGTTGATCGCTTTGACGTCAACCGGGATCTTACCGACCGTTTGTACAGCGTCGGTGTGGAACAGGATCTTGCGCTCACGGCAGGTCGCACCGATTTCTTCGATCGGCATGATCGTGCCGACTTCGTTGTTGCCGTGCATGATCGAAACGAGCACAGTGTCGTCGCGCAGCGCGTTTTTGAAGTCTTCTACCGAAATGCGGCCTTCTGCGTCAACCGGCAGATAGGTCACCTCAAAGCCTTCCTTTTCCAGCGCCTTGAACGCATCGAGCACAGCATGGTGCTCAACGACAGTCGTGATCAGATGGTTGCCTTTTTTCTTGTTCGCACGCGCGCCGCCAACGATCGCAATGTTGTCAGCCTCTGTGCCGGAACCGGTGAAGACGATCTCTTTCGGGTCGGCATTGATCGCCTTTGCCACCTTCTCGCGCGCTTCTTCCATCAGCTTGCGAGCCGGACGGCCAAATTGGTGGATGGACGACGGATTGCCGTACACCTCTTTAAATACGTGCATCATCGCATCGAGAACTTCTTGGCGAACCGGAGTGGTTGCCGCATGGTCCAGATAGACTTTACGCAAAACTGTCATCTCCTTCACAACTATGTGTTACTAAGGTTGCTTTCTCAATTACTCCGCAGATTGCTTCTGCGTATAGAGTTTGGCACTGCCCGTGACGATATCGTGGAGCGTGATGTCGTCTAGCACGGCAACCATCGTATCTCGCAACTTCTCCCAGACGACCTTGGTCGTGCAGTTATCGGTCTTGGAGCAACATAGCTCCGTGTCCTCCTCAGAGGAATGCAGACACTCGACAGGGGCGATTTCCCCTTCCAGCACCTTGACTACCTGACCGACGTTGATCTCCTCTGGAGATCGAGCCAGTCGGTAACCTCCTCGAGCACCGCGTACACTGGAGACAAGCCCCGCCTTCCGAAGTTCCGCAAAGATCTGCTCCAAATATTGCTCCGGAATCTGTTCCGCAGAAGCGATCTGCTTGATCGGAGTAGGACCTTCATCCGCTTTTTGCGCAAGATAGGTCATGGCCATCAAGCCGTAATGACCGCGCGATGAAAGCTTCAATGTACGCACCTCCTTGGGACAAGCAGCTATTCGCTTACGTATACCATCTCTAATCTTGACTGATTAAGTCAGGATTATGTGCAAAAAACAAATCAGGAATCGTGAATCCTGATTGATTTGGTCAAGATTATTATAGTCATGGGAAGAGAGGAATGTCAAGACTTCTCCAATCCATTTTCCAGTTTGTCAATAGCTAATTGAGAAGGATTTTCAATTATTTTCTTTGTCAGATTTGCGGTTGTCGATGATCACAGGTGCGGCCACAACCGGGGCCTGTCCTGTGCGATTTTCATAGCGCATCAACTTCTCCACCGCCGGCTCAGCCAGCAAATCGATCTCACGCTGAATCTTGCGCGCCAGATCGAACCGCCCTTCGCTTTCTAAAAACTTGCCGACCTCCCACAGGTCATTGTAACGCTCAATCTCCTCGCGCCCCAACAGTCCGCGCACTTGTACACTGATCGGTCTCATCGTCCCAATCCCACCTTTTCCTTAACTAAAATCCTCCGCCGACGAGAACAGATCGAGCTGGTCGGTACTCAGCGGCGCTCGCTCGACTTCCTGTCCGAGCAGTTCCATCATATCAAACGCGTTTTGCACCGCATAGTTAGAAAAGTTGTTGTTCATCAACAGATGTACGCGCTGTGCCTTTCCTTTCAACTCCGCAACCTGCGGCACCCACTCCGCTAGTTCTTCCTTGCGATAATGATAGCGAAAACGCTCGCCTGCATGTTTCGCATCCTTAATATACCACGTTTCCTCGTTGCGTCCGTGAAAGCGCACAAGAGCAAGCGATGACTCCGTAACTTCCACCACCGCGGGGATGCTGGCGTCGCCTACCTGCGGCTCATCGACGATCGTATTGACAATCTCCTCCCTGCGCAAAAACTGTAGCGTCTTTTCCCGCATCTCCCCGTCGAACCAAGAGCGATGCCGAAATTCAACAGCCACGGTCAAGTCGTGAAAAAAGTCTCGGCACCTGCGCAGATAATCAACATTTTCCCGATTCAGCACATACCACGGCGGCAATTGAAACAGGAGTGCTCCGAGCTTCCCCGCCTCGACCATCGGTTGAATCGCATGGCGGTACAGCGGAAACAGCTCCTGCCGTTGCTTGGGGTCGAGCGTTCGCTCATGGCCCGTCATGCCTTTATACGCCTTCATGTTGAAGGTAAAAGCCGACCCGGTCGTCGCAGCCCAGCGTTCCACATACTTCGGGTTGGGGATGGCATAAAAACTGGAATCCACTTCGACGAGTGGAAAATATTTCGCATAGTATTCCAACCGTTCATTCGGTTTCACTTTCTTCGGATAGAAATCTTCATGGTCGCCCCAGGCACACGTCCCGCATAAAACTTGCCTCATTTGGGTTCCACCTCCAAAACAGTTCCCTGACTTCTACTTCTACTTCTACTTCTACTTCTACTTCTACTTCTACTTCTACTTCTACTTCTACTTCTATTCTGAGTAAAGTACACGGTTATCTGTAAGTAAATCCCTTCAGTTGGTCAATTGATTAGATTCACTTGACATATTTAGATTTCAGATATAAGAATAGTGTGTAGACTTTGAACAATCTAACTTTACCTACATTTAATTCAATCAGTTCATTAACCAATCAGAGGTATCAAAGGAGGACATGTCGTGAAGCATATTCAACTGGTCACTGAACTTCCGGGCCCTCGCTCGCAAGATCTTTTACAACGGATGGAAACTTCTGTCGCCAAAGCCAAAGTAGACCGCACGTTGATACCCACCATCATCAAAGAAGCCACTGGGGCGCTGATCACAGATATCGATGGCAACACATTTATCGATCTGGCCGGCGGTGTTGGTGTCTTAAATGTGGGCCACAGCCATCCGCTCGTCGTGGATGCGATCCGCGAAGCCGCGTTGAATTTCACACACACCGACTTGACGGTGGTGCCTTACGAATCCTATATCCTTCTTGCCGAAAAATTATGCAACCGCGCCCCCGGTTCCGACCCGAAAAAAGCTTGCTTCCTCAATTCAGGAGCAGAAGCGGTTGAAAGCGCGGTTAAAATTGCACGCAAAGCAACAGGTCGCCGCGGGATTATCTGTTTTGAAGGTGCTTTTCATGGCCGCACATTGATGGCGCTGTCCTTGACCAGCAAAGTCAAACCTTACAAAGAAGGCATGGGCCCGTTCGCACCTGACGTATTCCGCGTGCCCTTCCCTTATTCCTACCGCTGGCCAGGCTTCCCGAATGACGAAGCGGTCTGCAGCGCTGCGTTTGAACAATTCAAACGCGCCTTCACCACTCAAGTAGCACCATCAGAAACAGCAGCGGTCATCCTCGAACCGATCCAAGGTGAGGCTGGCTTTATCGTGCCACCGCCAGGCTTTTTGCAATTGGTTCAAGACTTCTGCCGCGAACATGGCATCCTGCTGATCGCCGATGAAGTGCAAACTGGCTTTGGCCGCACTGGCGAATTTTTCGCCTCCGACCACTTTGGCATCGAACCTGACCTGATCACCGTCGGCAAATCGATCGCCGCAGGTCTTCCGCTCTCCGGCGTGATCGGACGCGCGGAGTTGATGGACGCAGCGGGCGACGGTGCTGTTGGTGGCACGTATGTCGGCAACCCGGTCGCTTGCTCGGCAGCCCTCGCCGTACTCGACATTTACGACCAAGAAAACTTGGGCGACCGCGCCGTGCAGATCGGCCATCAGTTGCAGCAACGCCTGCAAAAACTCGCTACCAATTCACCTTTGGTCGGCGAAATTCGCGGCGTTGGCGCGATGACCGCTTTTGAGCTGGTACGCGATCACGAGACACGTGAACCTGCGACCGATGAAACGGCCGCCATCATTCAAAAATGCCTGCAACGCGGTGTCATCATCTTTAAAGCTGGCTTGTACGGCAATGTCATTCGATTCCTGCTCCCGCTCGTGATCACACCTGAGCAACTGGACGAAGCGCTTGACGTCATCGAACAGGCGGTGATGGAAGTCACGGCCGAGATGTACACAACGCGATAGATGCATAAAAGGAGACACCCCTGCGGTGTCTCCTTTCTCGTCTTCAACTGGTCACCTGTTGCTTTTCTCGCATCAGCGCCCATTGGGTGCGAGCGAGCTTCACATACTTCGGCAGCGCTTGCTTGTCGCTGATTACCTGTTGAAAATATTTCACCGCTTCCTTCTGCTCGCTGAGTCTGCGGTGCAACTCGCCAAGCAGATAGATGATGCGCCCATCCGTATCGATCATCCGGTCGTATTCATAAGCATGCGTGTAAAAATGAAGTGCCTCACGCAAAAAACGCTGCTCCTGCGCCAGATCGTCCATCTCCCGGTACAGCCAAGCCACTTGTAGACAAAGCCCGCCGATGGTGCGCTCCGGCTCGCCCATAAATTGTGCGCAAAACAAGGCCAGCTTGAAGGAGACCAACGCCTGTTCGATCGAACGCATACCGCCGTACTCGCGAGACACCCAACGCGATCCGACTTGCTGACGGTAGAGCTCGCGTTTATAGGACGTGATCTTCGGCTTCGTTTTGTCCAAGAAAGCGTATCCACAGTCAGGACATACATTGATCGCATAGTAATTAGGATTCACGATGCTATAAGTTGCGTAAAAGTCACCTTCCACATGTAGCGCTTTAATCGCTTTGGACAGGACTTTTTTCGTAGTATAACCCTGCGAACATAGCGGGCACGTAATCTTCCGGTCATAGAAGGCATCTGTAAAATTCATGACTACTCACCCCACTCATGAAAAATTCAGGACTTATGTCCCTATAGTCTCATGAATGACACCGTTCGACAATATACTCTTCTCGTTGACGTGCGAAAGGATTTGTATTCGCTACAGGAATCGCGTATAATGAGAACAAACGTTCGTAAAAATAATCACACGTCTACTGTCACACTTTAAGTATAGGGAGCGATCGAATCGTATGAACCGTGGAAACAAGCTTTGGGAAGGTCACCGCATGATACTGCCTGAACACCGTGCCCGCCTCTTGGAACGAGAGACGGTGCCGTGCCAATTGCCGGTCATGACCGAAGACATGCAGGAAGAGATCGAATACCGGGTTCAGGAAGCGATGGTGCACCGCAAAGCACTGCGATTTGTCGTCGGTGAATCGGATGGCGAGCACACCGTAGAAGGTCGGGTTGTCGCCTACAAGCCGGATACGCGAAGCTTGCAGATCAGCAATGAATGGGGCAAGTTTCTGCTCCCGATCCAAAACATCGTACGCGTTTTCTAATCCATACCATATACAAAGCGGCCTGCCGACGATCGGCAGGCCGCGTTTTACCTTCTCTCTAAATGAGCGTTCGAACGGCAAGCCCCTACATCACAAGCAACGCCACCAACACCTACTGCCCCCAACTGACACAGAGCAGCTCCACCGCTTGCTGTTGCGCTTGCGGCCAGTAGCACCCTATCCTCTGGCATACAACAGCAGAAAGACCACCATCGCTCGTCCCACAGCTGTTCGGAATGTCACACTGGTCGATCGTACCGCTACCAAACACACGGTTTGGCACGATCGTCAAGTTTTTCCACCGTCCTTTTACGCACTTTCCCTCTCATGTTATACTAGCAGGGACAGTCTGTGAAAGGAGTAATCCCATATGAACCAAAAATTCGTCCGCACCGTATCTCTCGTTCTCGCCATCGCGATGGCCGTCTCGCTTCTCTACTCGATCACCTTTAGCCTGCTGTAAGGCAGTATGATAATAATGAGAAACGGCCTGCCCGCGAACATCGTGCAGGCTGTTTTGTTACCCAAAGCTAATCGGCTCATCCCAGCCGCACAACCATTCGTTGCTACACTCGATCAGAAGCTATTAGAATTAGAAGCTACTTATATAAAGCTGCGTACGAAAATCCGATCAACACACCAAATCCCACCGTATCGGAGACATGCGACCCAAACAAATTTAACAAGATCAGCAGGGTGATCGTAGCAATCCCCGACACGAGCAAGCCGAGCCCCACCTTTTGCTTGCTTTTCATCCGTCTCAGCCCCTCCTCAAAATCACTTCCACTTTCGTATGCCCACTCGCTTCGACTTTCATCACAAAATAGCAGGACTCGCCATTCAGAACTGATCCTGCCAACACAAAAAGACCCTGCCCCGATCGGGACAAGATCTTTCGCTAACTCTCGCCAGACAGACAGTCAGTTCAAGCTACTCCTGCTGCCCTTGCTGCGCTTTTTTCTGCTCATGCAGGCGAATCCGCCGCGCCACCTGCTCATAATACTGATCGGTGTTCTTTTCGCCGTACTCCCACTCCGGATCATCTCGGTAACGCTGTTCCAGCCACGGGTCGGCATACAGATGGTACCCGCGCTCCTCCCAGAAGCCCGGTACGTCATCGGCCACAAACTCAATCCCGCGCACCCATTTCGCGCTCTTCCAGAAATACAAGTGCGGCACGACCAAACGCAACGGCCAGCCGTGGTTGGGCGTCAACACTTCTCCATCATGCGAATGGGCAAACAGCACATCATCGAGCAACAGGTCGGCAAGTGGTAGATTGGTCTTCCAGCCCTCTTCGGCATGGATCACCACAAACTTCGCGTCCGGATGGACCTGGACAAGATTCATCACATCGCGAAACGCCACTCCATCCCACGTGTTATCCAGCCGCGACCAGGTTGTCACACAGTGAATATCTGACGTCGAACGGTAAGCAGGAAGCGCATTAAACTCTTCCCACGTCAGCACCCTTTCCTGATCCACAAGGCCAAAAATGCGAAATTCCCACGTATCCAAGTCGATTCGCGGCACCGTGCCCGCATGCAGTACCGGCCACTTTTCGGTCAAATACTGCCCTGGCGGCACTCGATCTTTGTTATCATTCGAATTCACCCTGTTTCACTCCTATTCGCACAGCTCTCCGTTTACCATCCAGCGCCAAGTCCCCATCGCCTTCAAACTGCTGCCGATACAAGCTGGCATACAAACCATTTTGCGCCAAGAGCTCCTCATGATACCCTGCTTCCACCAAACGCCCCTCTTCCAGCACCAGAATCTGATCTGCCGCTAGAATCGTGGACAGGCGGTGTGCGATCACCAGCGATGTCCGCGACCTTTGGCTCATCAACTCATCGAGCGCCATCTGAATCCCATGTTCCGAATGGGAATCGAGCGCCGACGTCGCTTCATCGAGAATCAAAATTTTCGGCCCTTTCAAAAGCACACGCGCGATGGCCATCCGCTGTTTCTCGCCGCCAGACAGCTTGTGCCCGCGCTCGCCGACCACCGTGTCATACCCTTCTGGCAACGACTGGATCAGCTCATGAATGTGTGCAGCTTTGGCGGCTGCGATCACTTCCTCATCGCTCGCATCCGGCTTGCCATAGCGGAGGTTGTCCCGAATCGAGGCATGGAACAAGAACGTCTCCTGTGTCACCATACCGATCTGCTCCCCGATCGACTTCAGCTCCAGGTCACGCAAGTCCTGCCCATCGAGCAGTACGCGGCCCTCTGTCGGATCATACAACCGCGGGATCAGATTGGACACTGTCGTCTTGCCCGACCCACTCGGTCCGACAAGCGCCACCACCTGACCGGGCTCAATCGTGAACGACAGGTCGCGAACCACATCTCGCTCCGCCTGATAGCGGAACGTCACGTGCTGAAAGTCGATGCGCCCCTGCACATCCTGTAGTTTGCGCGCATTTGGCTTTTCCTCAATCTCGAGGGGCAGATCCAAATACTCAAACAGCCGCTCAAACAGCGCGACCGAGCCCAAGATGTTGACCTGAATGTTCGCCAGCGCTGCCACTGGCCCGTACAGGCGATTCAGAAATGCTGTAAAGGCGATCACCGTGCCGAGCGTGATGTTCTCATCGATGACCAAATGCCCGCCATACCAGTAGATGATCGCTGGCCCCGCCGTCGAGATGATCCCGACAAACATAAAGAACCAGCGCCCGATCATGCTCTGCCTGATCTGCAGACGCATCAGTTCGCGATTGATCCCTGCAAATTTGCGAACTTCATCATCTTGCCGCACAAACGATTTGACCAAAAGCGCACCCGACACGGACAACGTCTCCTGCATTAGCGACGAAAGCTCGCTCATGCGCACCTGCGTCTGTTTTTTCGCATCATAGTTCAGTTTCCCCACCTTGCGCGTCGGCAAGATGAACAACGGGAGCAAGAGGATGGAAACCAGCGCCAAACGCCAGTCGAGCAGAAACATCGTGATCAGCGTCGTCACCGAAATCAACACGTTGTTCAGTGATTGGGCGATCGTATCGGTCACCACCTGTTGCAGCCCGTTCACATCGTTGTTGACCCGCGACATGATGTCCCCCGTCTTCGTCGAGGTAAAGAAGCGAATCGACATCCGATGCAGATGACCGTACATCTGGTTGCGTATGTCGAACATCACACCCTGCCCGATCCGCGTGTTGAGGTAGGTCTGCATCACACCGACCAATCCCTGCAAAATCGCTGCCGTCACCATCGAGACGGCCAGCAGGTTGAGCAGCCACAGGTCCCCATCTGGGATCGCCGTATCCACGATCCATTTGATAAACAACGGCTGTAGCAAGGCCAGTCCCGCCGCCACCAAAATGCAGGTGACCACCCAAATCAAAAACTTCCAGTACGGCAGAAAATACCGATAGATTCGCACCAGCGACTCTTTTTTCAACTCCGGTTTCTTGCCGTTTTGTCCCCAATCATAATTTGTATAAAAACGTCCCATGACTAGTACCTCCGTACCACCTAGTATAACAAAATCTTACTAGTAGGTGATAAAGGTACAAATCAAATTCATGCGGTGCGTCTTCATGATCCACACAGATGCGCAGGGAAGAGGCACCGAAACACAGCGTTCCCAAGCCTCATGATCGGTCAGACTGCCTCCTGACGACCAGATCCCATTTTGCAAATGGAGCCTCGCGATTCCGCCGCAGAATCAAAACGCTCCTCCCCTGCGCCTGCTCTTTACGATTCCAAATAATACGGTTTATCCTCTTGTCGCTTCAGCCAATCTGCACGCAACAAGCCCATCATCACCTGATCTCGATGTCCGTTCATCGTCCACATCGCCTCGCGACGCACGCCTTCCACAGCAAATCCGCACTTCTCATAGCAGCGAATCGCCCGCTTGTTATCAACGAACGTGTCCATCGAAATTCGATGGGCCGCATAGCGGGTGAACAGCATCCGCACAAACTGCTCGAGGGCATCCGTTCCATAACCACGGCCCCAAAAATCGCGATCGCCAATCAACATCCCGATCGTCACATTCCGATTGATGCGGTTATAATCCCGAAACGAGATCTGCCCGATGACGACAGGCTCCCCGTTCTTAATGGCCTCGATCACAAACACACGCCCTGAATCACCCGACGTTTGAGCTTTGACCATCTCCTCAATCTGTCCGCGCGTATGCATCGCCTCGGCAAATCCACCAGAAGCCCAAAACATCACTTCCTCATCCATCCGAAAGCGATACAACGTATCCACATCCTGCATTTCCACAGGTCGCAAGGTCACCATTTGGCACATCCCCCTTTCAAAATAACCTTTATATGGTATCCAACCTCCCCACGCCTTGTCAAACGAAAGGCCAGTGCGTGCAAGCACCAGCCCCAACGAACACATCCGAGTTCCCCCATTCCTTCCGACAAAGCTCCGATCGAACGACTCGCCATCTGCCTTCAAGCGACCGCTTCCGATCTGCAGGACCGTCTTACAACTTGCCAAGCGCCTGCTCCAAATCAGCAATCACATCCTGAGCATCCTCCAATCCTACCGACAGCCGAATCAAACCATCGGCAATCCCCATCTCCTGCTGTCGTACTTCTGCTGGAATCACCGCATGCGTCATCGAGGCCGGGTGGGAGATGAGCGTCGTCGTCTCACCCAAGCTCACCGCCAACTTCGCCACTCGCACCGCATTCATCACCGTACCCCCTGCCTCCAGCGACTCGACTTCAAACGAGATCATCCCGCCCGGCCCCTTCATCTGCTTGGCGGCCAACTCTTGCTGTGGAAAATCGTCCAGCCCAGGAAAAAGCACCTTGTTCACCTTCGGATGTTGTTGCAAAAACAGCGCCACCCGCTCCGCATTGGCACAATGGCGCTCCATCCGAAGCGGCAGTGTCTTCAACCCCCGCAAGATCAACCACGCATCCATCGGTGACATCACCGCTCCCAGATCTTTGAGCGTAGACATCCGCATTTCCTCCATAAAATCCGTTCGCCCCACCGCCACTCCGCCCAGCAAATCACCATGACCACCCAGATACTTCGTCGCCGAATGCACGACCACATCACACCCGAGCTCCAATGGCCTTTGCAAATACGGGGTTAGAAACGTATTGTCCACTACCACCTGTGCGCCATACTCATGCGCCACTCGCGACACCATCTCCAAATCGACCAACTTCATCGTCGGATTGATTGGCGACTCTACAAACACCACCTTGGTCTGTGGTCGCATCGCGCGGCGTAGTGCGGCCTCATCCACCATCTCCGCCAGCGAAAAATCAACCTGAAACTTCCGTTTCAACAGCGTCAAGAAACCGAACGTACACCCATACAATCCATCCGAACACAGCACATGATCGCCCGACTCCACCATCGCCAGCACCACCGCCGAAATCGCGCCCATCCCCGATCCAAAGGCCACTCCGGCCTCGCCGCCCTCAAGCTCAGCAACCGTCCGTTCCAACGCCTCCACCGTCGGGTTGCCCAAGCGCGAATAGATCATCCCGTTCTCTGTTCCCGCAAATCTCGCCCCGCCCGCTTCGGCCGAGGGAAACACAAACGTCGAGCTCATGTAGATCGGCGGCACCAACGATCCAAAAGCGTCCACCTGTTCACCGTTTGGCTGAATGCAACGCGTCGAAAACCCTTTTTCGTCCTTCTTCACATTCATCGCCCCCTTTCTGGCAGTCTATGAACAAGCGGGCACACTGGTACGTCCATGCTGAAAATGACAAAAAGTCCCCTTCGCGCTCAGGCGAAAGGAACTTTTTTCGACTCGATCAATCTTTTCAATTTCCACAGCGATCTCCGTGTCACGAGGTACATCGCAGGCTGCATCAACCACGGATCGAACAAAAATCGCCACGGCTGCTTCAATTCAAACCGAAACGCCGTCCGCACCACCGTGTTCGCTCCGTCGCGCAGATACGTCCACGACCCGGCACCCGATGCGACCGGCACGCCATGCGTTTTGACCAATCTGACCACCGTCTGCCGATAAGGAGTCACCGTCAAATATTCCATCTCAAACGAATAAGGCCACATCAAACGTCCTGTCGTCACAAACGCAGCGCCCTTCATCGGATAGCCTTCCTTGGTGAAGCGCCCGCCCGTGATGCGAAAATCCCATTCCCCGCGCCGCGATGGGTTCTGCATCACGTTCCATACTGCTTCCACAGGAGCTGCGATCACCACTTCACAGGTGACTCGCGCCATCGCTGTATCGACTCCCCAGTCTGTGTTCTAGCTCCGCACGCAGCTTGTCCTCATCCCGCACATTCGTAAGAGCCAAAAAGCGCGGCCCCCCTTCCCCCTGTGCCAACTCAAGCCCGGCTGCCAAACGTTTCTCCTTCGGGTGATACTTGACTCGCAGCCCTTCCCACGGATAGACGATCGGTGCCAACAGCCTGCGCTCGACCACCAAACCTTCGTCCGTCACCCGGAGCCCTTTTTGCAAAAAATGCCGCATAAAAACCAGTACGAGCAACAGCAGGTACAACAACACCAGAATCACAGCTTCCTTCCACGTCTCCTGAACGAAGATCATATACAGCGCCGGAAGGGTCAGCACAATGAGCAGCCACCCCATCTTATTCTCATAGCGATACAACATATCTCCCATGCCTCCTCACAGAAAAACCGCCCCGAAACCGGTGCGGCCTTCCTCCATGTTCTATGTAAGCAACGATAGGTGCAGCGAAATTAGTCGCGCGCCGGATGATCCACTTCCAGATCACCGTTGCACTCCACCTGGCAGCCCAAACGATGACCATCATCGATGCGGAACAGCAAGAAGTCGATCTCTTCTTCTGTCGGGTCGTTCAGATGTTCTTCGCCTTTCAAGATTTTCACAGAGCACTGACCGCATTCTGCGTTCATGCAACCCCACTCCATCTCGATGTGACGCTTCTTGCACTCTTCCAGCAAGTTCGCGCCTTTCGCAACTTCCATCGTAACCGTTTCGTTCGTCTCTTCCAAATGAATGGTAACCTTCACCGTATCTGCCATGGTATCGGACCTCTTTTCTCTCTGGTTTCAAGCTTACATCCTTCAGTGTACCAGTAATAAAGCGATTGTGCCACTCTACTCGGATGAATCGTCATTTCCCAATTGAAAAAAGAGGAGCGAGCAAGCGCTCCCTCCCTACCCACTCACCTTCGAGTCACTGCTCACAGGCTAGTCCCTGCCGACCGCTGCTGTATTGACCCCGAACCTAGTGGTCAGCCTAATGTTTGACTTTTGCCATCGAGGGTGGTCGGCCGTGCAGTCACCCGCACCACCGACCGCACAAACGGAACGCCGTCTCTGCCACTAGTCCAAAATGTAGACGTCCATCGCCCTTCGCCCAAACAACCGAGCGGAGTAATTGTCAGGATGGAACAGATCGACGCGCGCGTTCTTAATATCGCCGCCCGTATCTCCGGCGATCCCATACCCATAACCTGGAATGTACAGATGGGAGCCGAGCGCAATCTGCTGTGGATCGACGGCGACCATCCCGACGCGCGGTTGGATGCCCGTATAGGTCAGATTGCCCGAGTACGTATAGGCGGTGGCTTCTGTCGCTTTCTTGGTGTGATAGTTCAAGCCCATCCCGCTGCGAGAAGCGATGTTGTACACCGCCGGCGGTTTCGGCCGCTCGACGATCGCGTGATAGAGGAACGTCGCCACTTCCTCCCGGGTCGCGAGCCGCTTTGGAGCCACTTGTCCGCCCGAGCCGTGGATGATGCCCGCATTGGTCGCATACGCGATCGCTTTAACCGACCAAGACGAGATGTTGCCACGGTCACTGTACCCCGCAATCGCGCGGGAGTAGTCAGTGTAGCTCATGCGCCGCGAAGTCTCCGATTCCTTGCCGAGCGCATTTACTGTCATTTTGATCATTTCTTCCCGACTTAACGATTTGTTCGGTTGGAACACGCCGTCGGCCGTTCCACTCGTGACGCCCAGCCGATAGGATAGCTCCGCGTAGGTGGTATACCATTCTCCCCGCGGGACGTCGCGAAACACTCCTTTATAGGGGTCTGCCAGCGGCAGTTTCTTCGCATTGATCAGCATCGCCACAAACTCCGCCCGCGTGACCTGCTGTTTCGGGCGGAAAGTTCCGTCCGCAAATCCTTGAATGATGTGGTTGCTGTACATCGAGATGATTTCGTTCTTTGCATACGACCCGTCAATATCAGAGAATGGAGTTCCATTTGCCGCCTCTGCGGTCTGTGGCGTGGCCAGATAAGCGAAAGCCGCCAGTGCCAACAAAGGCAATGCTTTGATGATTTTCTTCATAATCTCCTCCTGTTTGTCACTTCCTTGCCCCCATGCATACGTACAAATTTCGAATCGAGTCCGACTTTTCTGTCCCTACTTTCGACCTACACCAACACAGCCCCTGCCCGTAAGCCCCGTCCTCTTTTTGGAAAGGCTCCTTTTCGTGTATAATAGGAGGTGAGTACATAATGAAAGGTAGTGACTACATAATGAAAAAAGCAATCATCGAACTGGAACGTGGCGGCGTCATGGAATTTGAAATGTTTGACGAGCACGCACCGGGTACTGTAGCCAACTTCGAAAAGCTGGCAAACGAAGGCTACTATGACGGCCTGAAATTCCACCGTGTCATCCCGGGCTTCGTCGCGCAAGGCGGCTGCCCGCAAGGCACTGGTACTGGCGGCCCTGGCTACACCATCAAATGCGAAGTCGAAGGCAACCCGCACCAACATAAAAAAGGCGCCCTGTCCATGGCGCACGCTGGCCGCAACACCGGCGGTTCGCAGTTCTTCATCGTGCATGACCGCAAGACCACCGCACATCTCGACGGCAACCACACCGTATTTGGGCAAATCCTGTCCGGCGAAGAGCTGATCGACGGGATCGCACAAGGCGATAAAATGAAGAGCGTGAAGATTGTAGAAGCGTAAGGAAAAGAAAAAGGAGCCGCCCCTGTGGGGAGTCGGCTCCTTTTATTTCCGTCTGTTCATGAGTAACCATAAAATAGTCTGTCAAAGCAACCGCCGTCAGTTTATTTCGTGCTTTCAGGTCAATGTCAACCTTACGATTACCAACACGACGAAACAATTCCTTGCAGAGTTCTGGTGCCACGCTGATCACATCTTTCGTAAAGTAAAAAAAACCGAGCTTCCCTAAAGAGCCCGGCAATTGCTCGATCTCTTACAGTCCCCTCAAAGTCTGAGCAATTTCCACTGTGTCCTTACCTGCAAATTTGCGCTGTAACCAGAACAGGTCCATCTGTTTTGCAAAACGCTCCGGATCAATCGTGACAACACCTTTGTTTGATACATCATCGATCCGAATCTTACCTTGAACGCTTCCAACGATCGTATAGGGATCACCAGGCGCACTCTCTTTTAGAAATACGAGATAGGTGTTCCCTTTTTTCATGACGGGTGAACCTTCGATTGTACTTTCCACAAATGGCTCCGATTTTAGAGGTTTACCATCGCTTCTCATTTCGTTTCCCTTTGACTTCGACATGTCCACCACACCGCCGGTTTCTGATATCTTCACAGTCTTGAGGCTCTTGTCCCCTTTAAAAATTTGCTTGATAACAGCGTTAGAGCATGTCAATACAGAAGGTGGATTCTCCGAGGTATAGATCGTCTCCTGATTTTGCACCTTGATTTCAGCAACAATGACCGCTCTGTTATACATGCTCTCTAGAGTGTCATATGTTTGCATACTTGCGTTGCCTACAGTAATCGGATATTCTGACTCCTTTACAAACTCAAAGTCAACAGTAGTCGGACGTACTATTTCTTTTATTTTGACTGTAAAACCTTGATCTTGTCCGAGTAAAAAAACAGCAATCCCAACAGTCCCAGCAAATACAGCAGCAATCGTGATTGCTTTCAATTTTTTCATTTCTTACCCTCTTGAAGATGACGCAATTCGATCGTCTTTCTTTTATACCCAAGCAAAAACTGCTTCATCGCTTCAAACATGCGCATACCCTTTCTTTTACAATACTGATAGATTGCTAGAACTATTATAACGTGTTTTCGAAAGTATGATTACAAAAAAACCCACCTTACGACACGGCGGGCCATAAAAACCAGGTATAGTAGAGCAGCATATTTTCCGACTCCTTTGTTCCCTTGATAAAATAGCGCAAATAGAGCTTGCGATCTCGAAATTGCCCGACCTCAAATAACTTTTTCCCATTGCCAATACCTTCTGGATCAGCAAAATTGATAAAAGTTAAGATCACTTCCTGTTCACTGACCTCGTCATACGTAATGTCAGTCTCGCTATTGCGAAGATCTTTAAAAGTCAACTTGACTCGCAAAATCCCGTCGCCGTCGTCAAAAACAAACACAACAGATTCATCCTGCAACACATGCACCGACCCGTTCCCGATCACTTCCAAGCCGTCAATCGTTACAATCATGCAGCGTTCTCCTTTCAACCACTCTAGTAATCTAGTACATTCTACGCCCCCCTCCCCTACAATATGCCAGATGAAAATTGCCCTTTGCATCACTCTCCTATAGAATAAGAGATAACAAGACTCAAATCGTAATCATTCCTGTTGTAAAGGAGCATAACCATGACACACTCACCGATTCCCGTTTACATACTGACAGGCTACCTCGGCGCAGGAAAAACTACCCTGTTGAAAACCCTGCTCCGCCACGTGAAAGCGCAAGGCCGCACACCTGCTGTGCTGATGAATGAGTTTGGTTCAGAAAGCGTCGATACCCTGTTGCTTCAGAACACAGCAGTGCCCGTCATGGACCTGCTGGAAGGGTGCGTCTGCTGTACCCTGCGCGGTAGCCTCAGCGTGACGCTGGTGCAAATGGTCGAGCAATACAAGCCCGATGTGATCTTCTTGGAGACCACAGGGGTCGCCTCTCCGGTCGATCTCGTCGAAGCGCTTGTCGAGCCTGAGCTGGCAGACAAAATGCAACTGGCGGGCATCTATACCCTTGTCAGCGCCAAACGCTTCCCGCTCGACCTATCGCCGGAAACACTCGATGCCAACGAACGGACGATGGTCCAGCAAGTGCAGTATGCAGACATGATTCTGGTCTCCAAAACAGACCTGGTGAAACCCGAACGCTGGGAGGCCTTGCAAAACGTATTGCAAGAGCTCAATCGGAACGCGCCCCTGCATCGAGTGATCAAAGGCGAGGTGGATGCTTCCACGCTGTTCGCAGTACGAACCACGCCGAAAGCGAAACCTGTGAGGCAACCAAAAGGCTTCACCCGCCGCAACGTGGGGCAAGTCAAGCCGACGTTGCGAGAACGAACGAGTTTTGGCAACTTGCAGACGATGACGTATGAGTTCCAAGGAGCGGTGGATAAAGAGAAGTTTTTCGACTTCCTGCGCTCCTTGCCAGAGACGATCTTGCGCGCCAAAGGGTTTTATAAGGATGCCGAATATGGAATGCTGCATGAGTTCCATTACGAACCAGGAGCGCCGATGTCTGCGATTGTAGATGTCGATGGGAATGGCCGGGCGTTTGCGGTGTTTATCGGGCATGATTTAGATAAGGCCGATCTACCGCAAAGGATTCAAGCGTGCGAGAGATAATTGAAAGAAATTATTATGCTTACTATTGTTCGAGACCTTGATCTGCTCAGAATCAGATACGTGCTAAAGAGCCCCGATCATCAATGTGGTGATCGGGGCTCTTTATTATGTTTGTGTCGATTTTCCTATCGGTGTATGAATGGTTACTGAAAAGGCGAGATCGGTTCTGTGAAGGGTATCCTCTCTTTCAGCAAAGGCGACGATTACAACAAAGTCCCTTTACTCCACTTGCTACTAGGTGAGATAAGGAAAAAGCTTTCGGCGAACATTCGACGAGAGCTTTTTCCTTATTTCAACTGTTCGCCCGTTTCAGGGTTCAGATAAGTCACGTGTCCATTCCCAAACTCTACGTACCAAATCGGCTGATTCTTGCCCTTGCCTTCCACACGATCGTTCGGAGCAAGGAACAAATCGACGATCTCCCCCTGATCCTTAACCATTTCACGTATCCGCGACTCGGTTAGGAAGGTTTCTATATAAGTTTCACTGACCACTCGAATTCCCGTAGAGGTGTTGCCACTTAACCAGATGATTTTTTCCCTGCCGTCTGTGTCCACCCCACGTACCATTAGGTATTGTGGTCCATATTTCTGAAAGCGCGTATATACAATTTGCGTTTCCTCGACATCGGACATTAACTTTTCGTCGATGGCAAACTTTCGCCCTTCTTCAGCTAAGGGAACGACAGGCCCGGTCACCTGTTTTTGTTGTTGCGGCACATCCTCTTTGGATATTTCACACCCATTCACAAACCATGGAAGCAACAGCAAAGAAAGAAACAGCCAGAATTTGCGTTTCATGATAAAACAACACTCCAGTTGGTTGTTTTTACTAAATATTTCATTAAGGTAGCGGATGAAATAGAAAGAGTCGTGGAAGTCTTCACAACTCTTTCTATTTCAAAATCGACACACCCAAGGGACCCGGTCCAGGTGTTTCGGACGCAGCATGAACGGTTACATGATCGCCAGAGAAACACAAAAAACCTGATACGAGGAGTACCGTTAAAAGTAACTTTTTCATCCAATCAGTTCACCTTTCGGATTCAATTTTTTTAAGAGTCGGTTCCGTTCACGCTCAAGTTTCAACGCTTGCTCAAAATTACCCAGCTTTTCATATGCATCAACGGCAACTTCCAAAGAGTCAACTTGAGAGGCAACTAGTCCCATTTTAGCAAATAAATCTGCTGACTTTAACACTTCTTCTAGACACTTTCCAAATTCCTCATTACGCAAATGATACTTTGATTTTACTCGAAATAGCACAGCGCTCTCGACCTTATTTTGCAAGCAATGTTCCTCAATTAGCCTTTCTGCGGCAACGATTTTCTCGAGGGCAATTTTCGGATCATTTTCCATTTGAACTTCTGCAAGTTTTGCCAGCACCAAGATATAATTTAAATAGTCCGCATCATTTAGATAAAATTCTGCACACTCTTCTAGAGCTGATATTGCTCCATGCATGTCCTCATTCATTTTCAGTAATACCGCAACGCTATGCTGTACCTTTACTGCCCAAGCCACCAAGTTTAAGCCCTTGTATAACACATAGGCCTCTTCATAGGATTCAGCCGATCGTTTTAAATCATATGAGTTGTAAAAAGCTCGGCCTTGAGTGAAAAGCGTGTCAGCCTGCTTACGAATATCCATTACATTACGAAAATACGAATATGCCCTTTCTAAAAATAGTAGTGCTTTTTGTCCATGACCCATTTGACGCAAGGTATTACCAACATTGTATGAAATATATGCCGCAAGTTGATCGAAAGTGCCGAATCGTCCAATGAGATCGTAAGCCTTCTGATAATTATAATAGGCGGGAGTAAACTCAAGCTTGTGATAGTATGCGTTCCCCATTTTGTTTCGAATTTTCGCCAAGATATAGGCATCATCAAAATTGTTATTCTCCATCTGAGTAACTAATGGTGTTAGAAATTCTAAAGATTGATCATATTTGCCCTGTTGAATCATACACTCTGCGTGATCGATTGTTAGATCAATGATGTCAGCTTGCGATAAATCATTCCTTCTTCGCAGTTCAACCAAAAGTAGTTCAGCTTGTTCTGATTGATTAGTTTGCAAATAAATTTTCACGAGCTTTTGTTGATTTATCGCTTCCATTTGCTCCACTTCGCTTCTTACAAGCACGTGTAAAGGAATTTGAAGCTTTTTGGCAATATGCTGTAACAGTTCTATAGATGCTGTATTTCGATCTCGTTCGATCTGACTGATCATCGATACCGTTACAAAGCCATCTGCAATCTCAGCTTGACTCATTCCTCTTTCCAAACGAAGTCTCCTGATTTTTTCTCCTAATGTCTCTACCGTACTTCCCATCTACAAACCTCCTCTGCAATATACCTAAGATAACATACTGATTTGTTTTTTCAAAGTTTATATTGTGTATATATTTTTATTTCTTAGGAGCCGCGCATTGCGGTACATCAACAGCATTGCATTTATCTAATATTTATTTTCCAAATCATTCGAAACAGGGACCCCATTAAAGATGCAATTAATTGGGGTGAAAGGAAAAAGCATCTTTTCGAGTGATAAATCACTTTTCAAGATGCTTTGCTGAAATGTAATGGACGTGGTCGCAAGTAGACCATCACGAAATTAGAATTATGGATAAACTATCCTTTTGTCCGCGAGGCATTATTCTGACCGAATTGATCGCTATCACAAGAAACGCTCGCATTTTGGAGTTGCTCATAATTTTTGACACACCCTCAAATTGAGACCCTACTCTAACACTTATTCCTATCTCAATCGCTCATCCCTAAGATATATTCCCTTTAGATCAGTAAGATTTAGCCACGGACGTTTTCGATGCAACATTCGATGACAATTCGAACATACCAAAGCTAAATCTTCAAGTCTGGTTTTTGAATTCTCATCGTATTTAGAAACTGGAACAGTATGATGGCACTCGATATACCCCTCACCTAGCGGGCCATAAGCCTTCGCAAAGTCAAATTCACAAATTGCACAAAATAGACGCCCTTCATCTTTCGCCCTCTTTTTGGCTAGCTCTATTAGTCTGCCATTCCGTTCGCGAGATTTATGTAATCGATACAACACTCTTCCCTCTGGAAACTCTGTCTCTTCATCATCCCCCGCATCCGAAGATAGCTCTAAATCAGCCCCTTCTTTGATTCGCTGTGCCACACATTGTAAATACTCAAGATCTCCCGCAAACTCATCCCAAATTGTTTTGTCCATCCTCGCTCCTCGCATAAGACCCACTCCATGATAAGTTGGGTCATACTGTGCAAAGTTCCATAGCTTTTTCAATACTGAGGAAGGATTACGAAACGTTGCTGATCGTTCTTTATGGATGGGTAGATTATTAAGTAATTGGCTCAATTCAACCACTAAAGGGTCACTCTGTTTTAAAAATTTGGGATGTCTGCGAAAATACAAATCCAATGCAAGTATTACCTCGTCCCTTTGCCACGGTGGATTTCGTTTTGATTTGTTCTCAACCACCATAGTACGACTCCTCTCTGAGTAAAATAATCAAACAATATCACCAAAAAACTGTACTTGAAGCATACGTATATAAAATAGTTCCACATTTATTGAGGATAAACCTCTCTGGATGTATGTGCAATTCATAAAATTACACGATTGGCTTAATGTGTTATTACGGAAAAGGAATTTTCGGTTACTATTGCCCTATTATGTCCGTAAACTGATAGGCTTTGCTGTCCAAGAGTTGACGGAAATGATGACCGCGTGAGCGGTGCCACCCCTGAAAGGAAAAGTGGGAGAATTAAGTCATTTCTCCCGCGATCACCCGTTTTATCATATGGTCGTCAATGATCCGGTACTTGTTCGCTGCGCCTTTGATCAAACTATACGTCGCCGCTTTGTTCACCAAACGAACCGTACCGCTAGAAAAACGATAAATCTCATCACCACGTATCTATGATTTCGAGAAACGGACCTAAGCTGGGTAACGACCGAATCGTTTTCCCACCGTTTCATTCCAATCGTCTATTTCCGCAAATTTTTTGGCAGTTCGCCAATTTACGTTCATTCGTTATGCAATTTCGGTTATCGTACCCCCTTCGTGTTCGCGCAAAAATTTGATATACTGTCGCTCAGGCACTTTCAACATCCTCTCGATCCTCCCTTGGTCGTCGCAAACCGTAGGGTAAGTTAGTAGATCGATGTTGGCAAGTGCCTTTTTAATACCAGAATGTCGCGTGCAAAGTCTGCACTTTTACGCCGCGACATTCCGCATTTCTATTATGTGATAAATAGACCCTGAAGTTATAAGAAAGGTTCTAGGTCTCATCCTCTTCCAGATGAAGAATCGGCCCTGACCACGAAAAAGCGTGTTATGAGATATCCCATAGCACGCTTTTCATTGCGAGTTCATAGTTAGCCTTCAGTAAAACTTAGTGCCACACTCTCCATCCCATTCTTCACAACCGTCTCAATATCTGGAACATCCAATGCATCTAAAACCGTTACACCACCAGTGTGATTGATATGCTTTATTACTTCACGATAGTACTTCCGTTGGAACCAACGGTCATCAGACTGACCTTCCTTATGTAGCAATGACAGAATGGTTCGCAGGATCATTATATTTCGCGAGAACGATCGTTCCATTAAATTTTGGGCCAAATCCTGATTTTTCAAAAGTACCTCTGTTAATTCATACGGGTTGCCTCGATTTGGATCATACGTTGCGAAACCATACCACCAGAGCCTCGCAATGCCGTGACGAACCAGTGATCTACCCCCGTTGAAAAAGTAGCGGTTTCGAACGACAGTAAAGGGATCTTTTTTGCGATTTGTCTTGCTCTCTTCGTCATCATCCGAATCATCGTCAAATCCTTGCTCATCATGAGCCACGGCCGGCCACCGTGAAATCATATACTCCCAAAAAGTCACATGCGCCAGATATGCCCAAAGTTGCTCATTAGATGCCTCTGTCAACGTGAGGTTTCGAAACGCTTGGTGGACAATTTTCGAATTGTGCAGATCGTTGTGCGCCTCTTTCCCCAATTGCAACTTTACCTCGGGCATCAAAAAGTTTGATGGCAAGCTGTAACTCTCACCACCAAATAGGTCATCAAGCCAAGGACTCTGGGCTTGATACCGGGGGAAGTTTGCTTCAATCCCCGTTTTCAGTAGCGACAAATGGGCTTCTCGCAGATAATGTATGGTCATTACTCATTGCCACCTCCAGATGCCATGACAAGTTTTTTTGTATCGGTCAACGCATTGCTCAGTGGAGCACCGATCAGTTGTTGTGCGACCCAAAGGTTTGAATGGCCGGACCCTTTCAGATTCAGTTCGCGTAATCTATCTTGTAAAACTTGGTACCAACGTTGTAGCTCATATTCATCGATCATGTCATCGTTGTTCATCTCTTCCAACACATATGTGAGTGCAGGTAACACAATCAACGTCGCTAGTACAGATTTCATCTCTTCGACGTTTGCCAGTGTTTGGTAATCAGTAAATAATTTGCGCGAGAGAAGAATTACTACTTTAGGTGTTGCCAAAGAGACGTCAAGATCTGGCGCATCAGAATGAGGGTTCATTTGTACCGCAAAAATAGACGGTACTTTAAGCAATGGATCAATGTCTTTGGGCGGGACGAAGCGAAATTCAGGTCCGACCGCCAACACGTCACCCTTTTGAACGAAAAATGTAACACCATTATAATCTTCACCGAAATTCCGGTTCGTGTATTCCAAGTCCTCTGACGCCAATATGAACACACATACTTCAACTCTTCCATCAAGTTCCTGAGCCGGCACTTCCACAACCAAGTTATCCTCTCGGGATCTGTAAAGAGAACGTAACCGGGTGCCTATACATTCAAGATGGAGTGCATAAGTTGCTTTTCCTTTTTGAATGAGGGTATTCAGATCTTCATTGACAAGAGTGAAGTCCACCCGAAGCCGATACATATTGCCGTCCACTTGAGTATCAAACGATGCATCAAACAACGAATCGACCAGTGCCTCTGAAAAATCGGACAAAACCGGATGCGGATAATGGCTTCCTTTAATTTGCATGTAAGGTCACCTCAAGGCGATAACGAGTTGAGTTGTTCATTCGGATCAGCAGCGTATTGTTCTGATTGGACTTCATCCAGAACGGACCAATTTTTCCTTTTGGAGCCACCGCAATAGCATCGCCTGTCTCTTTAATTTTCGCCTCAAGCACCGGTACATGTCCCTTACTGTCTTCACCCACCACCGAGATACTAAGTGATGCCACGCCGTCTACATCTGGCATGACGATCAATTGGTAGATACCTTCCATTGGGTTCACGCAAAATACGACTACTTTTTTCAGAGACTTGATCTTCCGCACTTTGCGTCCCGATGTCTCACCTGACCCTTGGTTTGACCCGTCCTGTCCGTCATTACCACCTTTTTCATCTGAATCATCTTGCTCACCGCTTGGCCCGGTCCCTCCGGTTACTTCAATCTCTTGACCGTTATCTTTAGACTGTTCTTTGTCCTCGATGAGATCTTCTTGTGCCGCTGAAACTTCTTCTTTGGCGATTTGCACCCCATGAGCTTGGCGTCGAACAGTACGGACAGAGATATCGGTCGGTACGGTGCGCATCCCGTCCCCTTGTCGTTCAGTCAGAAATGATTCATCATGATTATCTGGGAGAAATTGGCTCATGCCTTCGACCTCAAGCGTTTGGGTTTCCTCCTGGGCTTCCATTTGGCGAAGATGATTTTTGATCCAATTATACATTCGTTCAAGACGCTTCTTGGCTTGGTTTTGTTCCTTAGTATCTAGACTGAACCGACTCCACTCCCAGCTTTGGTGGTTCGGGGGTTCCAACTTACGGAGGAACTCATTCAGTCCTTTTCCTTTAGCTATAAATACGCCAGAAAACGGCATAATGGCGTTGAAGCGTTTATCTTGAATTTTCATGCCTGTCGAACGGAACATAGCTATGCGTTTGGGTAGTTCCTTACCGGACAACAAGTACAGTTCCACGTCCCCGGGTTCTTCGAATCCAGTCGCTAATACGGGTGTCTTGTACGCTTGATAGTAGCTGGATACGAGCATTGAATTTTCTTCATCCACATGTTGATGGAGTAGCATTTCCAGATTCTGAGTATCGATCTTAGTGGACCCTACACAGACAACAAGACGGCCTTCCTTAATGGAAACAAAGAAATGCTCAAGCACCGATCGGATGATGCGAACTTCCCAACCCAATTCTATTTGAAATCCAGGTATAAATATATCCGTTCCGGTTTGCGTTCGGGTAAACAAGGGATCCACTCCTGCTTCAGCAAAATGGATCTCTTCAAGTAAAGGTAGATTTCGTTCACTCCGACCAAAAAAACCAGTACCTTGAGTGAGTTCCCCTTCTTCTTCATGAGAGACCAGTTTGGCCACACCTTGGAAAGCGGTGACGCCGTCCGTGTCTTTTGTTCCATAATAGATCGTCCGAAAACGAGTACAAGCAAAGGGAGCATTCTTCCCGATCCCAAAGGACCCACCTGCTTGAGATGGTTTATCGGATACGCCTGACGATTTTACCAATGCATTCCAGCTGCCGAAAATCTCCTCCCGCGCCCCAGTTAAACCTGTTGTTTGGTAGTCACTGATCTTCAACATTGGAATCTCAGGTCGTTGGATCAAATCCAAAGCATGATCAAAAAACTTGCAGGAATCTGGGAGATGAGCCCAAACCAGTCGAGCCGATTGGAAGACTTGGATAAGTCTATCTCGACCTGGGAGTTTTTCAGTCGGTAAGGATAACAGCTCAAAATGTACTTCAACGGGATGCTCAGCTTGTTCATCCCGAGCGTCACACGAATTCTGTATAATTTCTCGAGCAAGGGAATCGATCAAATCATTTCGGAACGTCTCCACACCGGAGTCGTTGAGTCCAATTATTTGCCCGTGATTAAGCAGAGGGAATTTCCAACCGTACATATTGTTCCCCTTTCTGACGTAAGTTGAATTTGATATACAGAAATTTATAAATCGAAAATAATCAATTTCACTGTATCTAATTTTCAATTAGGTAATTCAACATAATCTTGCAATTTCCTTTTATCAACTACTTTTTTAGAAAAACCAACCCTAAATACTATTTTTACTGAAAGAGTTATTGAATCACATGGGAGATTGGTGTTAAGATGCAATAGAATAACTTCATAGATATTCCCATTAAATAAAAAGGTTAATTGTTTATATTCACTAGATAGCCCACTCAAGAAAACATCATGTTATATTGCACTCTTGTTAGGGGTTAACAATCAGATAAATAGAAAACTCATGAAATTAATGCCACTCAAAAGTTACCAGAGGTTTTGGAAGACCTGTCAATGACAAGGTGTTGCATCCGAATTTGGTGTCATACATGTACTTCGACAATGATATTAGGCTAACTTATGAATCATTTCCTCGAATTGTTGGATCAGCTATTTTACTCGCTTGGTGTATATCATTATCAAAAAGGTGTGGACCCATTGAAAATTCAGGAACAAGAGCTATTTTATGGCGCGGCCCTCGCGCAAATTGTTGAACACGGCGAGGCCGTTCACATATACAAGCGGCCAGATCAAAACAGCGTATACGTTATTAATCAAAAGTCTGTATTGATGCTAAAATACAGAACGAATGCTCGAGCGCCATGGCGCTTCCAACTTTCCGAACGCGAGGAGGATGCAATTCGCGCTGAACTGGTACGAGGGAAAGATTTTTTTCTTGGATTGGTGTGTGCCAACCACACGATTTGTGTACTAGGCGCCGAAGAACTGAAGAAGATTATCGATTTCGAAGTTTTGGGAGATAAGTGGATATCAGTGAATTCCGGGCATAACCGGAGTCTTTGGGTAGCCGGACCAGCTGGTGAGATGTCTACGTCCATTCGTCACAATGATTTCCCGCGTAAACTGTTTACACTTTAATTATAGTCTGGGGATAAGAACATGAAAAACCAATTTGTTAGCAGAATAGTGAAACCCACTCATAAACGTACAGTAGTGGTCGACGGGAATCACATATTCGAGTTAGAAGAAATCTTGCAGGAAGAAAAAGTGCCACGTAGCGGTGTCAATAATATCGTGAACACCGCCGTGGAAATCGTGGAAAATTTACAGGAACCGACGCAGAAAGGTGAAAAACGTGGTCTAATCTTCGGGAAGATTCAAAGCGGGAAAACCAACATGCTGATCGGCTCAATTGCCATGGCGGCTGACAATAGTTACCGTTGCTTCATTGTGCTGACATCTGACAATTTGTGGCTGTATGACCAAACACTTAGTCGCCTCCGAAAGTCGTTGCCAGGTATTAAGATCACTGGGAAGGAAGAGTGGGACCCTAACTCGGTCGGCACAATCAAAAAAAACCTTGCCACCGATGGCGTCATGCTTTTTGTATGTACAAAAAATGGTGTGCATCTCCAAAATTTGATTGAAGTAATCCAACAAACTGGCGCCTTCAGACACCCCACCATCATTTTCGATGATGAAGCAGATCAAGCTTCTCTAGACACGAACGCCTCAAAGGAAGATGACGAGGTTAGCCGTATAAATGGGCGGATAAGCGCGTTGCGCGATCTTTTTTCATCACGGACATTTGTTCAAGTCACCGCGACACCACAATCGCTATTCTTGCTCGGTCAGGAAAAACCGTATCGTCCTGAGTTTACTGTGCTGACTGAACCGGGAGAAGCCTACGTAGGCGGCGAGGACTTTTTCTCAGAAAATGCGAATTGTCACTACTTACAACGGGTCGATGAGCAAGAACTGAGCAGTTTGAGTGGAAAAGTAAGCAATGTGAATAAAACAATCCCTCAAGGATTAAAGCTTGCTATCTGTCAGTTCTATGTCGGATCAACGATTAAGATTCTTAAACGGGAAGGCCGTCATTTCTCCTTCCTATGTCATGTAAGCCTTAAGAAAGCCGACCATGACCATATTCGAATCATCATTCAAAAGTACACAGAAGAGTTGGCACTTCAGCTGCGTTCCAAGGAAGATTCACCAAAAAAAATTCGTATCATCAAAGACTTGAAACAAGCTTACGAAAACCTCAAGCCTCACGTCCAGAAAGTACCTGACTTTGAAGAAATCGAGCAGAAACTCGTGCTGTACATCAACAATACAGCTATCCAAGTCATCAACACAGATGGTGCAAATGGTCAACCTCGCTATGACGCGCGATATAATATCCTAATCGGCGGAACGAAGCTAGGACGTGGTGTGACGATCGAACGTTTGTTGGTCACTTACTATGGAAGGCAAGCAAAAAAGCCTCAGATGGATACCGTACTACAACATGCAAGGATGTACGGGTACCGCTCCCGTGATTTGGATGTTACGAGAATTTTCTTGCCAGACCACTTAGTTGAGCGATTCCAACTAATCTACGAGTCTGAAACACAATTACGTGATATTATTCAGAAGCACAAGGATGATAAAGGGTTCCGAGGTATTTGGCTGGATACGTCAATTAAACCAACTCGTTCCAACGTGCTAGACCCTAATGAATTGGGCTTTTTCGCAGCGGGTAAGGCTTATTTTCCGCACAGCCCAGAGTATCAGGGCACTGAGATTGTAACGAACACGGAATCAATCGATAAACTTTTGCAATCGTATACAGAAACCAAAGGCTATAAAGTTTCTATTGATATCATTGAGCAACTCCTTAAGTGGACAAAAACACATAAGGAATCTAAAGGTCTTTGGAGCGACGAGCGAATTAGACTTGCAGTAGAGCACTTGAAAAACGAGTATACACAAGCGTATCTTTTGGTACGGAGAGGGCGTAAACTGAGTAGACCAGATGAGTTGAGAGCTGTTTATACAAGCGCGGATCTCCAAGCTGCCGATACAGACTTGCCAACTTTACTTATGCTCCGACAAGAAAAAACAGCTGCTTGGGCTGGAAATCCTTTTTGGATTCCGGTGTTCCGCTTCCCGGACGGCAACTTTGCTCTCATCACGAACCTCTCATAGGATTTTGCACTCCACCAGTTACCTATTCTTAACAACCTGCACGGTGCCAAAGTCGGCTTGTGCTTCACCGCCCGTATTTTCCAAGCGCTCCTAACTTTTTGTTTCGTTGGGGTGAGCCGAGCGCTATGACTTTGCTTGAGTGGAAGGGCTCCTTCTTTCATTAATGTATCTATGACTTCAAGAAACGGCCATAATACCGGGGGACGCCCGAGCATCGACTCGTTCTAATCGCCCTTGTCCTCATACTTTTTGGCAGTTCCCCAATTCACTGTCATTCATTCCTCTGCAATATCTGTAAACGAACATCCTTCGCTGTTGTTTTGGCACTTTCATCATCCTCTCGCTCCCCCATGGTCTTCGTAAACCGTAGGGACAGTTGTAGATCGATGTTGGCAAGTGCTTTTTTATTGCCAAAATACAGTAACCCAATATTCCTCCTGTAACCATCTGCGAACAGTCTTACGAGCACGGCCATACCCTTTCGAAATAGCCGTGATGCTCATCTACAATATTTCATCCGTTTTTTACAAAAAAATTCCCCGTTCCATGATTTCTCACCTCTCGAAGAGACTGTCCTTTTTGAAGTGGGGAATATTCAACCATTTATATTTCAGATTTTACAACCGTTGTTCACACATTCATCACACACACTTCCCTTGGTTAATTTGTGCCAATATCATAACTACAAATTTCGCAATCAATATCACCTTATAAGGTGATATACGATGCAATATTGAAGGTTACACTATGATTATTACATACGAAGGGTGTGAACAAGATGTCTGTCTGCCCACCTGAGATTAACAAAAGTGATTTACAAAAGTTGCTGCATAAGGTTGTACTAAAGCGATTTTTTGATAATTGGACAAAAGAAATAAAAGAAAATAAAATTCTACAAGTCGAATTAAGCCGAGCAGCTGGCCGTAATGACGGTGCATTCAACAAGAGCTTTAAGAACCTAGAAGACATCCAAATAACTACATTCTTGCGTTACTGGAGTGCACTTAATAACGTGTTAGTCGAGAAAGGCAAGAAGCCTTTGGATTTTATTAGACTACTAGACCACCAAACCGCAAAGACCTTAATCATCGCCTCAGAGTTAAATATTTTTGAGTTTCAGGAACTTGCCGAACGGGAAAGAGACTTTTTTATAGGTGTGAAAGTTTACATTGATGTGTTTTTAAAAGAGCAAGTGTATTACTCCGATTCTAAGGAAGTACTCGCCTATCAGGCTTTTATCAAGAGATATATAACAGAGGAGGATCGCAATGTCTGAACGTAAAGTTTGGTTCATTACCCGCCCAGAGCGCGACCCAAGATTTCATCAAGAAGCTCTCGTTGCGCTACAAAAAGCAACCAAGAATTTTACTATAAAGTGGTCGGCCAACCGACACGCTCATGTGGCATATGAGCAGGCACTCGTTGATGAGAATCTCAAACGCGAGCACATAAGCAATGATGGCTCCGGCGGCAGGACTTGGGCAGCAATGCTGAAAACGTTTGCCTACATTTACACAAATGACGAGGGGTATTTGGTTCCAACCAAAGTAGGTCAAGCCCTTCTCGAAGAAAAAGCGGTCTACATGAACACTCGCAAACAAATTCTGACTTTACAAATTCCAAACGCATACTTTTTAGAAAAAGGGTTCCGCCCTAAATTTGACGACGGATTCCAAATACGTCCTGCCCGTTTCATCGCCCGTTTAACCAACCAAGCGGCACTTGACTACTACCTAACCAAAGAAGAGATCACCTATTTTGCGATGACTGCGAAGAAGGATGATGAACTTTCGAAAGTGATAGACAAGATTGTACATTTCCGTAGAGCCTCGGAAAATGAAAAAGACCGGATTCACCAGGAAATCGCAGAACAATACGACCATCGAGAACGCTCTGATCGGGCGGCCCGCGATTTCCTAAACGCACATTCGGATGTTGCACACACCTTCATGTTGCTGTGCGAGTACACCGAGTTTGTTGAATATATTCGTGGCCAGTCTCTACGTGTAGATCCGTCAAAGAGCAAACAATTCAATGAAGAACTTGATGAATGGGACCAGCGATATCCTTTCAACAAGCGCTACATGATTTCATTACAACGGATGGCTGAAAACAACGGTCTTGATGTAAACAGCTACAAAGCAACAAGCTATGGTGGATTGAGCCCTGCAACAAATCGTGGGAAGGTGGCTCAAAAGGTCGAGAAGCTGCTTCAGTCGTATCCTGTGCCCTCTACCCTCTCGATCAGCGAATTGAAAAGTGTGTTGTCAAAAGAGTTTCCCTCACGTGATGTAGTGAATTTAGCGAGTGAAATTCATCAATATTCATACTCGCAATTGAATAATGATTTCGTCGAGCAATACCTCAACCAGAATGACAACTTGCTTTTTGAAGACCAAACAGGAGCGATCTTCAAAGCTATAGGTTTTGATTTAGAAATGCGCCCTAAGCCTAACACCTCTGATCGAACAGAGATCGAGATTCTGTTGAAGTTTGGAGACCTAGCGTGCGGTCTGATCGATGCGAAAAACTACCGAACAGACAAATTCCCATTATCCGCTACACTTGTCTCGCACATGGTTTCCGAGTATATTCCAAATTATGAGGGCTACGATGGCCGCGAAATTCAATTTTTCGGATACGTGACAGCTGGTAATTTCAGCGGTGAGAAAAATCTAATAAAGATAAGCCAAAAAGCTACAACTCATTTCCCTACACGCATCATTAAGGGAGTAATGTTAAGTGCGTCTGTTTTGCTTGGTTTTCTTGATTACTGTTTAGAACATGAGCTCTCACCCGATAAAAGAGTAGATTTGTTCTTGAAAGCAGTGAACAATAGCGGCTATAAGACTATCGAGCAGTTGCTACGAGCTGTGACAAAATAAAACAGGAGGCTCATTCGGCCTCCTGTTTTTCTATAACAGAGATTAAAGGGTTAGTTGTAATTGTTTATCGTTTTTCAATTCTTTCAGATCGATTTTGAGTCCCTTCCACCACTGAGACTCTTCTAGCGATTCATACGGTTCTTCAGCAAACGTCTTCAAGATCGCTTCAAAGATAATCTTCGCCCCAGCTGGCGGAACAGCCATCCCAACCTGCTGGCGAACTTTTTCTTTCTGTCCCTCAAAGATAAAATGATCTGGGAAAGTTTGTAAGCGCGCTCGTTCACGATTAGTCAGTGCACGTGGTTCCTCCCAATGGTACACGTGAGTACCACCCCCACCACTTCCGGTCACTGTGTATGAAGGTTTATCAGGATGAAGACGACGGTATATTTGGCTGAGTCGCGCGCCTTTGACTTTCAGACGTAAGTGCTCAGGAATTCCTTCGTACCAAGCATTTTCTCCCGGTGGGATGTGTTTTAGCATTTCAACTACTTTAGCTGTATGGCGCGTGAGTTCATGATTTTCTGCATCAACAGGGATTGGCGGTACTTCGATCGCTTGTTTGGAAGTTTTAGGGTTATCTTTTGTAAAGGGACTCGGTATTTTGTAATCCAAATTAAGGTCTTCTCGAATACCAACAATGATAATACGGTGCCTGCTTTGCGGTACGCCATACTCCTCAAACTTATACAGATGCGGCACAAGTCGATATCCATATTTACCAGCAGTGGCTAAATCGGCCAAAATATTCACAAATGCTGACCCATCGTTAGCGCTTTGCAAACCTCCAACGTTCTCGGCAACAAAAAACTTCGGGTTGAATTTATTGATCACTTTTACTCCGTAGGTATACAGCGGACCGAAATCACCTGAAAACCCTTTCTGTTCGCCTACGATGCTGTAATCATTGCAAGGAAAGCCAAATGCAAAAGCATCAATCTCTTCCAGTTCATCAATATTCAGTTCTTGTACCGGACAGTGATAAACCTTTGCATTCGGGTCACCATTAAAGATATTTCGACGATAAGTAGCACATGCACTCTCGTCATAATCATTTGCCCAAACGTGATCAATTTGATAGCCCTTAACATCAGCAGTTTTGGCTCCATACCCAAGTCCGCCCGGACCATTAAAGATCTCTCCCATTTTAAATATCATATCTCACACCTCAGTCAGTTGTGTTGTATCTCACTTGTTGTGATTAATCTTATTCTATTTCGGCAACGTTGACCTGACTTCTATCCAACAATACTGGCAAAATCGACCGACACCAATCCTATCATTCTACATGTATCATAGCATACTTGGAATCCATCCAGAGACTCTTTTGTATTGTGAGAATTAGAACAAAAAGGTGGAAGAAACGGATACAGGAATACATTAACTGTTTGGTATCGCTTTGCACTACGCAATCACTCGAAGAAAGCATGTCGCCTAATAATATCGTCCCCTTCCCTCTCTTTTCACTTCATGAACAGATAGCAAGAGATATAGGAGATTCAGGGTATGTATCAAATGTGGCACAGTGGAATTACTCTTTCAGTATCTTGTTCCAATATGGCCTTGCTCTTATCCCTAGTGATTTTTTTATCTGTAGAACTCAGGCAAGTAGCTTTTTACCATTTGATAAATTCAGACCTAGAATCATTGATCGATCTATACTGCTCATAAATAGGCTCGCCATTTTACTATGTATAAAAAAGGTGAACAGTATCTACCAAAATTAATCTGTATTTTGCTACAATAAATATAGATATTACTGATTGGAGGTTGCTCATGGTATTATGGCCCAATCTTTTCAATGATGTTATTCAATCACCTTATTCGGAAGGATATAGAAATCTAAAAGTTTTAACTGGGTATTCCTCTTCTGCCTTTGTAAAACATATTCTTGAACAGTTTGATGGACTGTCCCTTGAACTCACAATAGGAATGAGTAGGACACAACCAATTCCAATTTGGGAACATAACGAATACGTTAGAATGACTAATGAATATGGCCGATTGCAGGTAAATTATTTCATTGGAACACCTCCAATACATGTCAAGGCGCTGATTTGGTCTGACTTTGAAGGAATGATAGCTTTTGCCGGTTCGGCTAACTTCACTTGGAACGGTTTCAGAGGCTATCAGGAAATGATGGTTCCAACGAATGCAGAACACGTTCTAGAGGCCTTCCCTCCGCAGCATCTATCAATTAATTGCACAGATCCGAGTGTATTCGATCATCTGCAAATGTCGTATCAAAGGAATCCAAGAACAACTGAAATTGATGTGAAATCGGTGGAATCGATTCTCCTAACAGACCGTCCATCTGTCGAACTTCCCTTACTTATAACCCGTGGTAGACGTCGAGAAGTTCATAGTAGAAGTGGGCTAAATTGGGGTCAAAGGGACGGGCGTGAACCTAATCAAGCTTATTTGCCTGTACCAAGGACTGCTCATTTCATTCACACTGATTTCTTTCCACCTAGAGGCAGAGAGTTCACCATGATTACAGATGATGGTCAAAGTTTTGTCTGTGTAATGGCTCAAGGTGACGAAGGGCTTGAAAAAGCCATTCACACTACTAGAAACAATAGTATTTTTGGTAAATACTTCAGAAACCGCCTTGCCGTCAATTTGGGCGCTAAGGTTAGGACCGAAGATTTGCTGGCATATGGCCGTACAAGTGTAGCCCTTTACAAAATTGATGAAGAAACGTACTTTCTAGATTATTGCAGACCTGAGCAATAGTAATTTCGCTATAACTACCTTATCACCAATGCAAGCCGATCTTACTTATGAAAGATCGGCTCAGCGTGTAGACCAATTACTTCATGGTAAAAGGTATACACGCTTTTTGAATTTTTACTATGCAAACCGTTCATCGCTTGCAACCTGTGGTAGTAGTCGCTGTGGCACACTTGCAGGCAAATTGACTTGATTCCCCCACTCTATCTAGATTCTCTATGAAAGTGCTGACTTCTTTCGTCAACCTTTTGGCATCAGGAGCAGTCAATTTTCGGCCAATATTGCGCAGCAGTATCACCTTACTCCCAATCTCGAATTTTCTTTGTTAAACTAGTGATAACTACAGGAATCAGGGGGACGTAATGGATACAGTCACACATACTTTATTTGGAATTCTCTTATATAAAGCGATTAACAAAGAGGAGATGTCAAAAGAACTCAAACACTCCTTCCTCCTCACCTCCCTCGTCGGCAGTCAAATCCCCGACATCGACGTCATCTCCCAATTGTGGGATACAGCAGGACAGTACCTGATGTGGCACCGTGGCATTACGCACTCCATCTTCCTCGTGCCGGGGTGGGCTTTGTTGCTCTCGATCGTGTGCTTCCTGATCTGGCGGACCAAGGACAGGCGCATTTTCTACCTGGGACTGCTTGCCGTCTTCATACACGACACATCGGACATCTTTAACGCGTGGGGAACTGGGTACTTCGAACCCTTCTCCCAGGCACGCCTAACCTTCGGAACGATCCCGATCATCGACCTCACCATCTGGGCGATCATCCTTGGTGCTTTCATCTTCAACCGAGTACGCAAGCATGTACCCAGTCACAAAGTCTTCAAGGCCGCTTGGTGCCTCATCGCGGCTCACATCCTCATCCAATCGGTCCAAGGGTACGCGATCTACCAGTCTGTCGATGACCGCTATGAGCAGGTCGCGCTTGCGGCCGAGTTTGTTCCTTGGAACTATCAAGTTATCGGGAAGCGTGGCAACGTCGTGGAGATTTCCAAAGCCACCGTCTGGAGCGAACCTGTGTTGATTCGTACACTCCCTACCGCTACAAACGCGAATTTGGATGACCTCTTTGCCCAGAATCCAGCGGCCAAGACTTTGCAACAATGGTCTCCGTTTGTCGTCGTGGTCGATGATGAGAAGCAACTTGGCATCTATGATCCGCGATTCTTCCGCAACGGGCAGTCTTTTTTGTTTGAGTTCATCGATAAAGGCAACCACTAATACAAAAAGACGAGCCCGACACGGCGCTCGTCTTTCTTGTATACTACAACCAGAGGTGATTCTCATGTCAACCAAATCCGCCCTGCTCGTCGGGGCCAGCGGCCTCGTCGGAGGCGAACTACTGACCCAACTGCTTCACAGCGATTCCTACCAAAAAGTCACCCTGTTCGTTCGCAAGCCTCTCCCGCAGTCGCATCCCAAACTGGAACAGGTCGTCGTTGACTTCGACAACCTCCCTACCTACAGCGAGCACATCCACGTCAGCGACCTCTTCTGCTGCCTTGGCACCACGATCAAAACGGCCAAGACCAAAGAAGCTTTTCGTAAAGTGGACTACGAGTACCCGCTCGAACTGGCACGCCTCGCGAAAACGCATGGCGTAGAGAAGTACCTCATCATCTCTTCCATAGGTGCCAACGCGAAGTCTTCCTTCTTCTACAATCAGGTCAAAGGCCAGATCGAATCGGACCTCCGCACGCTCGACCTCCCGTCTTTGCACATCTTTCGCCCCTCCATACTTCTTGGCGACCGCAAGGAATTCCGCCTCGGCGAGCAGTTCGGCACGGTGATGTCGAAATCACTCACCCCACTGCTCCCGCGCAAATACAGGCCCATTCACGGGCGGACTGTGGCCGCTGCGATGCTCCAAACGGCGCTAGCAGGTCCTGGTGGTGTGCACATCTATGAATCGGATCGCATCGCCACGCTAGGCGCTGCTCGACCCTGATGCAATAGCCGAACTCGGTGCGTCGGGCACCGAGTTCGGCTTTCTAATAGGGTTGATCCTTCCGCTTATCCACATACAGCTTTCCGTCCTTTTGCACTTCCGCGTAGAACACAGAATGCAGCGAAGGGATCTTTTGCCGCCGGAGTTGCTGGTCCAGCCATGTTTGGTCTCGTTTGATCGTTTGCAGGTTGTGCGTGAGAACTTGACCGTCTGAGACGATTTGCACACCGAATGCAGCCGCTTTGGGACTGCCCGTTTGCAGGTCCTGTTTGGTCGCAGGCTGGTTGTTCATCTTTTTCAAAATGCTCAGTTGGCCGTCCGGTTCCAAAATGGCGTAGTCCACCTCGGTCAAGGAGAAGATCTGCTGTTGCCTGAGCAACATGATCAGCTCTTCCACGTTCATCTTTTCTTTGCCCAGCGACTTTTCTAAGATCTTGCCCTGCTTGATCACCACAGTTGGCTCCCCTTCGAGCAGGAGTCGGATGCGACGGGACTTTTGGGCGACTTGCTCGGTGATGTAGCTCAATGCTCCCCACGTGAACATCCCAGCCAGTTGCGGCCAGAATGGAAGCGTCAGGTTGAAGGCCAGCATCGCGGTACAGGCGCCAAAGGCGATGCTTGAGATATAGTTGAACGCTGTGATTTGCCGAATTTGCTTTTTCCCCAGCACCCGCGAGATGAGCAACAGGGCAAAAAATGCGGCGATCGGTCGCAAAAAGGTCTCCACATGCAACGGGCTCAACTCCTTTGCCCTTACTCTGCCCCATTTTCCAGCATTGTATCGGGCCTGCAAGCTGTTTCCCCGCTTCCCAGAATCGTCCTCAACGTCCGCTTCGCACGAAGGGCATCTTGGATCGGTCGGTTCAGCAGTCGCTCTGCGCGATTGGAGGGTGGGTTTTTTTGTGGCTTCGTGCTACTCTATAAGCACTGACTATTTTTTGATGGAGCGGAGGAATATCAATGAAACAACCTGTACGTATCGCCTTGTTGCAAATGGACATTGCGTTGGGCGACCCGGCAACGAATTTTGCCAAAGCGACCGAGTGGATCGACCAGGCGGCTGCGCAGGGCACCGATCTGATCGTACTTCCGGAGATGTGGAACACCGCCTACTCGCTGCACAACATTCGGGAGATCGCCGACCAAAATGGGGCACAAACGCGTGAGATGATCGGTGCTCTCGCCGCGAAACATCGCGTGAACATTCTGGCCGGTTCGGTCGCTGATGTGCGGGATGGCGAAGTATACAATACGACCTACCTGTTCGATCGCACAGGAGCTGTGGTCGGTGACTATTCGAAGATTCACTTGTTCCGCTTGATGGATGAGGAAAAGTACCTGCAAGGCGGCGAGCAGATCGGGCGCTTCTCGCTCGATGGTGTCGAGATCGGGTCGATGATCTGCTATGACCTGCGCTTCCCCGAACTGTCGCGCACACTCTCGCTGTCTGGCGCACAGGTGGTGTTTGTACCTGCCGAGTGGCCGCACCCGCGCCTGAACCACTGGCGTCATCTGCAGATCGCCCGCGCGATTGAAAATCAGATGTTTGTCGTCTCCTGTAACCGAGTTGGACGCGCCGGAGAAACTGAGTTCTTCGGCCACTCGATGGTGATCGATCCGTGGGGCGAAATTCTGCTGGAGGCAGATGAAACGGAAGGCATTCATCATGTGACGATCGATCTCGGGGTCGTGCCGGAGATTCGCAGCCGCATTCCGATCTTTGAAGATCGTCGTCCAGAGCTGTACAGTCAAAAATAGACGGTTCTGTACGCACCGAACAGGACGACCTTGCATTTCCTATAGGTAGAGGATTGGACAACTCTACCTCGGAAAGGGGGAACTCACATGGACGGTACTTTCGGTACTTACACCCGTTGGGCAGTCGTGTTCCTGATCATCTTCGTTCTGTTCTTCCTGCTCGTTCCCGATTATCAAGGGTGCTAAGCTGAGTCAAACACAAAAGACCCCCCGTTTTCAATCGGGAGGTCTTTTGTTCATTCGGCCCGTTCACTCGTCTCTACAGGAGGTTATGCCACTCTTTGTTCTGTGCGATCTCTTCATAGCACTCGGCACAAAGCTGTCCTGCCGTTTCAACATAGTTGCGGCGCTCGTAGGACGGTGTTCCCGGCACATAGTCAGTTTCGGCTTGACACAAAGCGCATTGCTCATGGTGTTGGGACATCTTTGATCCCTTCCTTTCATTCAATTAAATGTTATTACTGATTATACAGAATTATCAGCAAATAACAAGCGGAATTTTCTGAACATTTGTTGAATATTTTGTTGCCAATTTTTTCACGTTTGGCAGGTTCTCTGTCATCGATAAGATTTGTATTTTGTGCTCCAAATATGCAAAAAGGGCTGATCGCGTCAGCCCTTTTCGGTAGATCTGTCTATCGTTTGAAAGCGGCCAATACTTGCTCAGCCGTAGTCGTCCCCTGTGCGATGCAATCGGGGATGCCAAGCCCGGTATAGCCTCCCCCGGCAAAGTAAACGCCGGGCATTTCGCTCTCCGCCTGCTCGACAAATGTCTTGATGCGGTCGAGATGACCGACCGTATACTGCGGCATCGCGCGCCGCCAACGGGTGACGATCGAGAACGACGGATCGGCGGTGATGCCCATCGTTTCCTTTAGGTCTATGCGCACGCGGCGGATGATCTCTTCATCTGGCTCATCGACGATCGCTTCATCACCACCCCGCCCGACGTAAAAGCGCATCAACACTTTACCGTCTTGGGCGGTGTGCAACCATTTGGATGAGGTCCACGTGGCTGCCGTGATCGTGCGGCCTTCTTTTTTCGGCACGACAAATCCGCTGGCGTCAAACGGGAAGTCGATCACGCCTTGATCAAAGGCGAAGACGACCGTTGCCACCGACACGTACGGCACATGGGTGAGCTGCGTCTTGGCGCTGAAGGAGGACGGCAGAATACCCGCCGCATCGTAGGTCGACGTGGTGATCACCACTGCGTCCGCTTCCAGCGTACTACCGTTATCCATGCGGACAGAGTAGCCACCTTCTGTTCGCGCTTCCACCTGCTCGACCCGTGTGTTCTTGCGTACTTCGGTGTGCTCGTAAGCCGCTTCGAGACGTTCGATCAAGCGATGCAGACCCGTATTGAAGGTCAGGAACACAGAGTTTGGCAGCGGGCGCACGGCGGCGGCCCCTTCCGCTTGCGTGGCGGCGTTCGCTTGTGCTTTGGCCTCCTTGGCTTGGGCAAGCATGCCGCGAATCAGACTGCCATATTTTTGTTCGAGCTGTTCATACTGCGGGAAGGTGGCTCGCATCGACAGCTTACGCAAGTCTCCGGCGTAGATGCCCGCCAACAACGGCTCCGCGAGACGATCGACCACTTCATTGCCCAGCCGCCGCTCTAAAAAGGCACCGAGCGACTCGTCGCCCTTGCGCTCGCTTTTCGGCTTGATCAGGTCGAGTCCGGCGCGGAGTTTGCCGCCCCAGGAGAGGAGCCCCGTTGTTGCAAACGGTACGAACTGGGTGGGTACACCGATGTTCAGCCCCTGCGGAATGCGATGCAATTTGCCTTGGTGCAGGATGTAGGTCTTGCGAGCATTCGGGTTGGTGCCAACCAGTTCATCGTCGATGCCCAGTTCGCGGCAGAGCTTAACCCCCGCCGGTTTGCGGGCCAGAAAGGAGTCGGGACCTGCTTCGATCACAAATCCGTCGCGACGCACCGTCTGCACTTTACCGCCGAGCTTGTCGTCCGCTTCAAGCAGGTAGACTTGCAGGGCGATGCCTTGTTCACGCGCTTTCTGTTCGAGATAGTAGGCGGTGCTCATCCCAGTGATGCCGCCGCCGATCACGACGACCGTTTTGACCTGTTGTTGTTCCATCTGGCTTCATCCCTTTTTGGCTTGTTCGAGCACGGCAGTCGCTACCGCCTGTAAAAACAGCGGTTCGTCGTTCGGACTTGCCACGCGCACCAGCTTCATGCCGAGCTCGTCGGCCAGTTGTTTGGCCTCGATGTCGATGTCGTACTGCACTTCGAGATGGTCGGAGACGAAACCGACCGGGCAGATGACGATGGAGGTGACGCCTTGGGCATGCTGCTCACGAATCACGTCGAGGATGTCCGGGCCGAGCCACGGCTCAGGGGTTCTTCCGGCGCTTTGCCAGCCGGTGAACCAGTTGTTGTGGCCGATCTGTGCGGTCACAGCAGCCCCCGTCTCCTCGATCTGCCGCGGATACGGATCACCCAGTTGCAAAATTCGCTCGGGGAGCGAGTGCGCGGTGAAGACGACCGGAACGGAAGCGCGCTCCTCGGCTGGGAACTGGGCGAGCGCCGCCGCTACCCGTTTCGCAGTCGAGTCGATGAAGAGCGGTTGGACGTGCCAGCTTTCCACATAGGAGATCGCCTGTGGTCCCCCCCACTTTTCACGCGCTTCTTCGGCGCTTTTGATGTAGGTGCCAATGCTCATCGTCGAGTAGTGCGGAGCCCAGACGACGCCGATCGCTTCTTCGATGCCATCTGCGACCATCTGCTGTACCGTTTCTTCGATAAACGGATGTGCGTGCTTCATGCCCGTGTAGACGCGGTAGTCGGCCGCTGGATTCAGTTCGTGTAAGGTGCGTTCCAAACCTTGCGCCTGCGCAGCGGTGATCTCATTGAGCGGCGAAAGACCGCCGATCGCCTCGTAGCGCTCAGTCAACTCTTGCAGTTGTTGCGGTTCCGGCGGGCGTCCGCGACGGATATGGGTATAGTACGGCAGGATCTCCTCGACAGAAGATGGGGTCCCATACGCCATCGCTAAAATTCCGATCACCTTTTTACTCATCCACGCAGTCTCCCTGCAGAATACTCATGGATGAAGGCGGTCAACTTGGTGACCACCTCTTCTGACACTTCCGGGAACAGGCCGTGCCCGAGGTTGAAGACGTAGCCGCCGCCGTGCGCGAGGCCGAGGTCGATGATGCGTTTGACTTCCTCTTGCAGGACTTCAAACGGTGCCAACAGGTAGACCGGGTCGAGGTTGCCTTGCAGCGCGAAACTATTGCCGACGCGCTCGCTCGCCACGTTCAGCGGCACACGCCAGTCAACGCCGATCACGTCGATCGGCAGCTGTTTCCACAGGTTGAGCAGATGGCCCGTATTGACGCCAAAGTAAATTTTCGGAACAGGAACGTCGCGCAGTCCTTCGAAGATGCGCTTCATCGTCGGGAACACATAGTGCTCGTAGTCGCGCGGGGACAGGGCACCGATCCAGGAGTCGAAGATCTGAATCGCTTGGGCACCTGCTGCCACTTGCGCTTTCATGTAGGTGACGACCATCTCGCCGAGCTTGTCCATCAGGGCGAACCACACGTCCGGAGCGGCGTACATCATACGCTTGGTCTTATGGTAGTCGCGGGATGGTTTGCCTTCGACCATGTAGGAAGCGAGGGTGAATGGTGCACCTGCAAAGCCGATCAGCGGTACGTTCAGTTCGCCGCGCAAAATGCGGATCGTTTCCATCGTTTTCGGCAGGTCTGCTTCCGGCTCGAGTGGTCGGAGCGCTTGCACGTCTTTCAATACGCGGATCGGGTTGTCGATCACAGGTCCAATGCCAGCCACGATGTCCACATTCACGCCCATCGGCTTGACCGGAATCATGATGTCAGAGTACAAGATCGCCGCATCGACGTTGTGATCGCGCACCGGAGAGAGTGTGACTTCCGCACAGAGATCGGGGATTTCGCAGATCTGCATCAGAGAGTGCTTTTCTTTAATTTTGAGGTAAGATGCTTGGTAGCGGCCCGCTTGACGCATGTACCAGACCGGCACATGGTCAACTTTTTCATTGCGAATTGCTCGTAAAAACGTATCGTTAAAGGTCATGTTTAGTCACCCAGTTCATGAGAGATATGTATTGGTTGAAACAGCATAATTTGGTCATTGTCATTCTAGCGCAACGGGCTTCGAGAATCAAATGAAGGAATTGTGTCACATAAGAAAGCGGGCACCTTGAATTGCTCCCAGGTGCCCGCTTTGCATCACAAAATGAGCAAAAAATACCACCCGAAGTCCCGAGTGGTATTTTTCTTGCTCATTTTGCAATTAGTAGCGCTCCACCACAACTTTTGCTTGGGTGAATTGCAGCAGGTAGTCATAGCCGCCCGCTTTGGAGTCGGTGCCCGACATGTTGAAACCGCCGAACGGTTGCACGCCGACGAGCGCGCCTGTGATCTTGCGGTTGAAGTACAGGTTGCCGACATGGAACGTTTCACGAGCTTTCGCCAAGTTGAAGCGGTCGTTGGAGAACACACCGCCGGTCAGACCAAATTCGGTGGAGTTCGCGATGTCAAGCGCATCGTCGAAGTCTTTCGCTTTGATCACAGCAAGCACCGGACCAAAGATCTCTTCTTGTGCGACGCGCGAGTTGCGGTCAACGTCTGCGATGACGGTCGGCTCGATGAAGAAACCGTTGCCTTCCGCTTTGCCGCCGCCTGCGAGCACGCGGCCTTCGCCTTTGCCGATCTCGATGTAGTTGAGGATGTTGTTGTAGGCAGACTCGTCCACCACCGGGCCGAGGCCGATGTTGTATTCGTGTGACGGACCGACGGTCAGCTTCTTGGTCAGTTCGACCACGTGTGCCAACACTTCGTCGTAGATGTCTTCGTGCAGGATCGCACGGGAGCACGCCGAGCACTTTTGACCGGAGAAGCCGAATGCGGATGCAACGATCGCTTGAGCCGCTTCTTTCACATCGACGCCTTTGTCAACGACGAGTGCGTCTTTGCCGCCCATCTCTGCAACGACACGCTTGAGCCAGATTTGGCCCGGATGTACTTTTGCTGCGCGCTCGTAGATGCGAACGCCGACTTCTTTAGAACCGGTGAAGGAGATGAAGCGAGTCTTCGGATGGTCAACCAGATAGTCGCCGATCACAGCGCCGGAGCCCGGAACGAAGTTGACAACGCCAGCCGGGAGACCTGCTTCTTCGAGCAACTCCACAAATTTCGCTGCGATGACCGGAGTCGGAGTTGCCGGTTTCAGGACGACAGTGTTACCAGAAACGACAGCCGCAGCCGTCATACCAGCCATGATCGCGAGCGGGAAGTTCCACGGCGGGATGACGATGCCGACGCCCAGCGGAATATAGGACAGCTCGTTGTCTTCGCCTTCCATGCGAGTCAGGTTCTGATCTTCTGCGAGGCGAACCATCTCACGCGCATAGAATTCGAGGAAGTCGATCGCTTCTGCCGTATCAGCATCAGCCTCGCCCCAGTTTTTACCCGCTTCGTATACGAGCCATGCGGAGAACTCGTGCTTGCGGCGGCGCATGATCGCCGATGCGCGAAGCAACACTCGCGCGCGCTCTTTAGCCGGAACTGCTTTCCACCATGCAAAAGCGGACAGAGCGGATTGCATCGCTTCCTCAGCTTGAGCTTGGTCAGCCTTCGCGATGTGACCGATCACTTGGTCTTTGTTCGACGGGTTGATCGAAACGGACTTGCCTTCGGTCGAAATGCGCTTGCCGTTGATGACCAGGTCATACTCACCGCCAAGTTGTGATGCTACCAGATCGAGTGCAGCTTCCATCGCACGCTTTTGCTCAGGATTGCTGAAATCGGTAAATGGTTCGTTCTTGAAAACGTTAACGCCCATCTTCAATTCCCCCATATGTAATTATTGGTTGTTTGATGCCAATGATAATTGTATCGAAGTTGAAAGGGGGAAGCAAGTTCTCTCTTTCCCCCTTTGATCAAGTTAAAAGACGATAGGAAACGCAAAGGGCGGTGCCGGATAAGGATAGATCGGCGGCGGCAAGGGGGCGATCAGTGGTGGGATCGGACCGTAAACGGGTGGAAACAGCGGCGGAATCGGCACCGGAAAGAAACGGGACTCCTCCGTTCGGGGCCACATATGCTGCGGATAATAGGTTGTCGGGAAACTATAAACGCTCGGGTAGAGTGCTGGTTGGAGCGGGAATTGCAACGGCTGCATGACCAGCGGGTAGCCCGACACGATGATCGGCGGAACCGCACCGGGTGCCGTGGTGATCACAGGTCCTGCGCCTAAGACGCGGTGCGCACTTGATTGGCTCATCTGGCGTATCTCCCTTCCACATTTCAGTGTTCGGACACCGCTAGCATATGTGACGAACGCCCGCACTGCCCGCTTTTCTGGCAAAATAGGCTCGACACAATTTCGACATATCTTGCTTGCGAGAAGTCAATTTGTGCTATACTGAATTGAAGACTTGTGGTCTGCTATATTCTCTTACATAGGTTTCTAACCTTAATTTCAAAAGTGGGGTCGATTTCTTTGTCATTTAGCCGTAAGATCGTTCTTTCTGTCGCTGAAAATAAGCTGGTCAGCGGTTTTATTAAAAAGTATGGGATGAAACTGGGTGCAGCTCGCTTTGTGGCAGGTGAAACCTTGAAAGAAGCGATCGAACAGGTACGGTTGCTGAACAAGGAAGGCTTGGTCGTGACGCTCGACCATCTGGGCGAGTTCGTGTTTGACGAGGCCGAAGCAAGAGCTTCGACGCAAGCCTGCTTGGACGTATTGGATGCGATCCATGAAAGCGGTGTCGTATCCAACCTGTCGCTGAAAATGACTTCGCTCGGTCTGGACCTGAGCAAGGAATTGTGTTTGAAACACATGCATCTGATCCTCGACAAAGCACGTCAGTATGACAATTTTGTCCGCATCGACATGGAAGACTACGCGCATCTTGATGTGACGATGGAGATCTTCGATGAGTTGAAGCGTGAATATGGCAAACATGTCGGCCTCGTCATTCAGGCGTACCTGTACCGCACGGTTGACGACATGAAACGTCTGGAAAACGAATATGAAACGATGAACCTGCGTCTGGTCAAAGGCGCTTACATGGAATCGCCGAAGGTGGCCTTCCCGAACAAGGCGGAAGTGGACACCAACTACCTGAAGATCATCGACATGCATCTGCAATCCGGTCATTTTGCTGCGGTTGCGACGCACGATGACAACGCGATCAACCACACGAAACAATTTGTGAAACAGCACAACATCCCGAATGAGCAGTTTGAATTCCAAATGCTCTATGGTGTGCGCCCGGAGACACAGCGCGAATTGGTGAAAGAAGGCTACGCGATGCGCGTCTATGTACCATACGGCAACGACTGGTATGGCTACTTCTCCCGCCGCATTGCCGAACGTCCGGCCAATGCGTTCTTCATCATCAAAAACATGTTCCGCAAATAGATCACCACGATCAACAAGAGCCCGTCCAACTTGGACGGGCTCTTGTTCTGCTTACACCTACTACCGATCAATGATTCCCAGTTAGGCTGCGAATGTCGAGCAACTCTTGCAGAGCAGCTTCATCTATCCCTTGTTCCTTGGCCACTTCGCGAACCGTCCGCCCGGTGCGGTACGCCGTCTTCGCGATCTCGGCTGCACGGTCATAGCCGACGAGCGGATTGAGCGAGGTCGCTAAGGCGGTGCTCATTTCGGCAAAGTGTTGGCAGCGCTCGGCGTCCGCTTCGAGACCGCGGACACACTTCTCGTTGAAGGCGCTGATCCCGTTCGCCAAGATGTGGATCGCTTGGAGCAGGTTGTAGGCCAGCACTGGCATCATGACGTTCAACTCCAATTGGGACTGTCCACCAGCCGATGCGATACAGGCGTCAAAGCCGATCACCTGATGGCAGATCATGTTCATCATCTCCGCCATCACCGGATTGACTTTCCCTGGCATGATCGAAGAGCCAGGCTGGACCGCAGGTAGCTTGAGCTCTGCAAATCCGGTGCGCGGGCCAGATGCGAGCAGGCGCAGATCGTTGGAAATTTTGTTGATCGTGATGGCAAGTGCACGCAGCGCACCGCTCACTCCCACTGCCGCTTCCGGGTTCTGGACGAAGGTAAAAAAGTTTTGTGGCGGTACGAAGCCGACTCCGGTGTACTCCCCGATCATGCGGATCGCCGTCTCCGAATATTCGGGATGCGCATTGATCCCCGTGCCCACTGCATTGCCGCCCAAGCCGATTTCCAACAACGATCGAGCCGTTTTTTCCAGCAGCAGGCGACGGTTTTCAACCGCCTGTGCGTAGCCTCCGAACTCTTGACCCAAGCGAATCGGCACCGCGTCCTGAAGATGGGTGCGGCCCGATTTGACAATCGGATCGAACTCTGCCGCTTTCGTCCGCAGTGTGTCTTCGAAGCGCTTCAGCACAGGCAACAGATCGTGATAGATGCCTTCAAACGCCGCGATGTTCAAGGCGACGTGGATCGTGTCGTTGGTGGACTGCGCCATGTTGACATGGTCGTTCGGATGAACGCGGGACGTGTCACCGCGTTCGCCGCCGAGCAGTTCGGAAGCGCGGGAGGCGATCACTTCGTTGGCGTTCATGTTTTGTGATGTTCCCGCCCCAGCCTGATATACATCGACGACAAATTGATGGTCAAAATCGCCGTTGATCACTTCCTGCGCGGCGGAGATGATCGCGCCAGCTACTTCGCCATCAAGTGCGCCAACAGCGTGGTTCGCACGAGCCGCGCAGAGTTTGATGATCCCTTGAGCGCGGATGAAACGACGCGGCAGGCGCAGTCCGGAGATCGGGAAATTGTGCTTGGCACGCTCCGTCTGCGGGCCATAATAAGCATCGACTGGAACTTTGACCTCGCCGAGTGAATCGCGGGACACACGAAACTGCTCGTTCATTCCCCTACCCCCTCTTGCTGCAAGATCAGGTCGGCCGCCTCGACCAACGTTTTGACGCTGAAGTCAGCTTGGGCAAAAGGCTCACCAAGAAAAATGGTGCTCACTCCTGCTTTCTGTCCTGCAAAAACGTCCGTGTCGCGGTCACCGACCATGTAGCTTTTTTTCAGGTCGATGTCATATTTTTCAGCGAGGTCGATGATCATTTTCGGCTCCGGTTTGCGGCAGAGGCAGTTTGCTTTCGGCTTGTGCGGGCAGTAGGCGATCTCGTCAAGGATCGCTCCGTCCGCTTTCAGTTCGCGCTCCATCTTGTCGTGCACAGCGCGCAAGTTTTCTTCTTTCATGAAACCAAGCCCGACTCCCCTTGGTTGGTGACGACAAACACTTTATAGCCCGCATCGTTCAGCTTTTTGATCGCTTTGCCGACGTCAGGAAATAAGATCAGATCGTCAGGCGTGTTCACATAGGTCACGTGGTCGTTGATCACGCCATCGCGATCGAGAAATACGGCTTTGTCTGCCATTGCGAATGTACCCCCTTCCTCCTATAGGTTTCCCCCTTCAGAGATGCGTAGTCCCTCGTTTGCTTGGGCAGGCTAACGCTGACAGAATCAGTCAAAGGAGGGAATGCTGACAGATGGCACTCAAGTCGAAACAACTGCTTAGCGCTGCGCTCGCTTTGACCGTAATCTTCACCCCTCTGACCGCAGCTGCCACGCAACCGAAGCTGAGCGAGGCCGAGCATCGCCAAATTCAGGAGTTGACCAAGCAAAGCGGCGGCACGATTCAAGTGCAGTGGAATCCATCACTCGGTACGCCAAGCATCATCTCTGGCCAGCTCTCTAAGCCGCTCAAGGGCGAGCCACTAGAGCAAGCGTTGAAATTTATGGACTCTGTGAAGGCGCTTTATCATTTCGACTCGGCCAAAAAGACATTTCGGTTGAAAACCGTTCATACCGATGAGATGGGCATCCGACATGTTCGCCTCACCCACATCTGCAACAACATCCCAGTATGGGGCGATGAGTTGATCGTGCACATCGATAAGAGTGGAGTGGTGCGCTCGGTCAACGGTGAGTTCACGCCCGATCTCGCCAAGCATACGGAGCGAATTCGAAAGCCGACGCTCGATTCGGACGCGGCGATCAAAAAGGCGATCGAAGAGGTGAAACCGAAACAGACGGATGGCAAACCGATGGCACAGTTGTTTTACTTTCCCTATCCAGAGCCCGATGTAGTGACACTGGTCTATGTCGTGACTATCCGTGACATGAGCGTGCCAGCAGAGTGGAAAGTGTTTGTCGATGGGGTGAGTGGTGATGTCGTACATAAGTACAACAATCTCAAATTCAAAAAGCAGTGATGGCTGGCATCCACGATCCATTCGGAAGTGCGGCATCTTTTTGATCTGTGCCAAGATTGTGTAGCTGCTAACAAGTCAGATGAAAAGAGACCCGCCAATCATCGAGGGGGTCTCTTTGCGGTGCTGTTTTTTTGTCTTCGTTTCTGGGTAGGTGACCGTTGCCCTGCCGCTGTAGACGGTAGCCGAGGCTTCAGACAAGCCGTGGTGCAGTTTAGCGGCCAGATTCCGCAGTTCTAGGCCGTTTACGTGCGTTCGATCATGAGCGCGAGGCCCATGCCCCCGCCAATGCACAAGGTGGCAATGCCGCGGGTGAGACCGCGGTGGTGCAGTTCGTGAGCAAGAGTCGTAACGATGCGCGCGCCCGTTGCCCCGACAGGATGACCGAGCGAGATGCCCGAACCGTTGACGTTCACCTTCGAACGATCGAGATCGAGCAGTTTTTCGACGGCGATATATTGGGCGGCGAACGCTTCGTTGATCTCCCAGAGATCGATGTCCGCGGCGGTGAGACTCGTCTGTCCGAGCAACTTTTGCACCGCAGGCACCGGGCCATAGCCCATCAACTCTGGTTCAACACCTGCGACTGCACCGGCGACGATTTTCGCAAGCGGTGTGACGCCAAGCTCATGCACTTTCTCTTCGGACATCAGGACGACCGCACAAGCCCCGTCGTTGAGGCCCGATGAGTTGCCTGCGGTGACCGTTCCACCATCCGCTTGAAAGGAAGGGCGCAGTTTGGCCAGTTTGTCTGCCGATATGTCAGCACGCGGGTGTTCGTCGCGGGTGACTTCGATCGTCTTGCCGCGCCCAGCTTGCACGGTAATCGGCACGACCTCTTTTTCAAAGCGACCCGCTTCGAGAGCGGCGAGCGCCTTTTGGTGTGATTCGAGCGCGAGCAGGTCCTGCTCTTCGCGGGAGATATTGTATTTTTCAGCGAGGTTCTCCGCCGTGTGCCCCATCATGTCGCCAGTGAGCGGGTCGGTCAGCACTTCCCAGACTGTGTCAAAAAGGGTGCTGTGCTGGAGACGCTGGCCCCATCTGTTTTGCTTGAGCACATGCGGCGATGAGGACATCACCTCGACACCACCCGCGAGGACGATGTCGGCGTAACCTGTTTGAATCTGTTGCATCCCAGACAGGATCGCCTGCATGCCAGAACCGCACTGGCGCTGGATCGTGTAGCCCGGCACCGTATTGGGGAAGCCCGCTTTCAATGCGGCGGTGCGGGCGGTGTTCGGCTCGTCGGTGCGCTGGATGCAGTGGCCGAGGATGACTTCCTCGACCTGCGACTTTTCGATGCCTGCACGCTCAACCGCTCGGCTCAGCACTTGGGAAGCCAGGTCGGACGGCAACATTTCCTTGAACGAGCCGCCAAACGATGTGATCGCGGAACGGACTGCCGAGACAAGATAGACGTTTTTCATGAGCAGCTCTCTCCTTTTATGTCCTGATATGAAAATCGCTCCCTCGGGGGAGTCGTTGGAACCTGTTGTTTAACGTGCGAAATCTGTTTTCAATACTTTCATCATAAGCTTTTAGACTGGTTAGTTCAATAATTTTTGCAGGAACACGCGATCATAGTTGAGTCCAAATCTGGTGACCGATTCTCGTTTGAACATTTGAAAGCCGAGTCGTTCATAAAACGCTACCAAGGTGGTGAGCAGGCTTGACGTGAACAGGGTCAGGCTCGGGCTGCCTTCCGACCGAGCGATCTGCTCCGCTTGGCCGATCAAAGCGGCGCCGAGGCTTCGTCCTTGGTGATCGGGATGCACGCCCAACAGGCGGAGCATCAGGGCTGGCTCTGTTTGTTCAAGCAGCACAGCGGCGATGCACCGATCGTTTTCATAAGCGATAAGCCAGCGGTGGCCAGCTTTCAGCTCTTTCTCGATCATCGAGCAGCCCCAGAATGATTCATCGCGTTCGTAGGCATCGCTGTAGACTCCGAGGTTGATGTAGACTTTACGCCACGCTTCTTTAATCAGAGTAGAAAGTTCGGTGAGGGCGGTTTGGGTGAGTTGGTCGAGAGCGGTGATCAGTCGGTATTGCATCGCGTGTACCTCCTTGTACTAGGTGCGGACAGAAGCGCGGACAGAAACAATGTGAAAGGGCCCGAACGATGTCGAGCCCTTGCAGGTTCCTACCGTTTGTTATTTATTTCTTGTCAGGGCCAGACAATTCGCGGCTGAGCGAGTCGGCACGCGGAAGTTGGTCTTGCACCGAGCGATCTCCGTAACGCTCCTGCATATAATAGTCGGTCAACTCCTGCATTGAGGACTGTAAGTCGGGCTGTTGGCTCGAGATTTTTTGAATGTATTCGAGCGCAGTCTCACCTTTGTTCCGCTTGTGCCCAGTCTGTTTCATCGCGTGCAGGAAACGGCGATAGATCTTGCGCATCTCCGTCAGCCTACCGGATGCGGGTGCAGCCTGCACGTTACCTTTTTGCGGCTTGTCGCTGTGGATAAATTCGCGCATCTCGACGATGCCGATCGCCGCCTGCAACTGCTGTGCCCGCTTCATCCGCCGGAAGAAATACAGAATCAGGATCGCCAGCCCAATCGCCGCCAGCACGAACAGGGTCGTTTCGTTGAAGGGGTTCCACGCGTCGCTATCAAAGTAAAAATCCTCGTCTGGCGGTACGCCAATGCCTTCTATGAGATCGTCGATCACTTTCTGGCCGTCGGGATTTTTATGACCGCTCAGCCAGTTGGCCAAGTATTCGACGATATGGCCAACCGCATAAAAGATCGGTCCTAACACAGTCATGGCGATGCCGACGAACCATCTGAAAACGGGAACGCCGATCGTGTTCAGTACCCACGCGGCGATCAGGATGACACCGACAAAGAGGGCGGGCAGATTGTTTTGCAGGGTTTCCAGCCGCGTCGTGTTTCCTTTGACGCCACGTTGCAGGCGAGAGGCCATCGAAAGCGCCGTCATTCGCAGGAACAGGAAGATGACAAAAAAGGGCACCATTTTCGTCTGCCAAGTGGAGTCATCTTGGAAAAAGATCGTGAAGACGATAAAGGCGAAGATCAACTGGAGATCGAGCTTGTATTGGTCGAGCAGGGACTGCCGGATGTAGCGCATGTCGTCGATCGTTTGGCTCATCCGCAGGAGCATGAACGCGCCCAGGCCGCCAAAGATCAGCAACGGGAAGAGCAGCTGGGCGGAGTCGATCCAGGCCATCCCAGCCACACCAAGCCCCATCGTCACCATGCCTGCAATCAGAAAGGTCCGACGCTCCGTGAGGTTGTTGCGACGATAGACGAGCATAGCGACGAGAATCAGCGCGACCGCCGTCCCGGCAAAGGCTGGAATGTAGCGCGTACCGTGTTCGAGCAGACCACTCAAGATGGTGAACATCGTCGTCACGGCAAACGCTTGGCTGGCCAGACCGAACAAGATCACCTTGCGAATCGCTTTGTTCATGCTGGCACCTCCTCGCTTCCGCCTTGCCCTTCCAGTTGCTCCACTTCGGCGTTTTCAACATGCAGGGGCACGACCGGGATCGATGGCGACAGGCCGGGCAGTTGATCGGCGATGTGATCACTCGCGATCAGCAGCAGTTGATGGCCCTCCGAGCGCAACATCTCGACCTCCCTCGCGATGCGGTCATCCCAGTACGGGGTGATCACAACCAGCGTCGAGCGATTGTGCAAGCGCCCGCGCAAGTTGCGCAAGATGTCTTCAAAAGGCGAATTCGGTTTGTATGACAAGTCGCCCAGTGCGGCCAACACCGCATCCATCTGTCCGGGGAGGCTTTGCAACGGAATATGCAAGGAGCCTGCTCCCGACCAAGAAGCGTTGGTATAGAGGCCGAAAGGAAACGCCTGCTCTTCCGCACGCTGGAAAAGTTTCGCGGCAATGCGGCACTGTTGCTCGACCACCTCTTTGATCGTGCCCCACCAATAGGTAGCGAAAAACTGCACGTTCATCACGACGTAAAAATCGGTCTCTGACGTGGTGTCGAATTGCTTGACCATCAACTCCCCCGTCCGCGCGGTCGCGCGCCAATGGATCGCTTTGTACGGGTCGCCCTGCATATAGGAGCGGATGCCGATCAGCCGCGAACTGTCCTCTTGGTACCAGCGCACGACCGATTTTTCCCCGACCAACTCCTGCAAGCGCAGATCGATGTCAAATTCTTCAGCGACGCGAGGGCGGACCTGGATGCGGCCAAACAGATGAAGTTGTTCGAACATCCCTTTCAAGCCGATGCCATCACCATATTGAATTTCCGCGTTGACCAAGCGGTGCGTGCCGCGTTTGACGCGTACTTTGTGCATCCGTTGCACCCGCTGTCTCGGCAGGAGAAACGTGCGATAGGCGATCTCTTCTTTTTCCTCTGCCCCTTCGATGACCCGCAAGGAAGAGGGCAGTCCCATCAGCAGTTCGAGCCAAGGGATCGGTAGCCAAGACTCATTTTCCAGCACCGTCCAGACTTCGACCTCTTCTCCGTCATAGATGATCTCTTCGTCAATTCGGATCGTGAGCTTGATCTTGCCTGCCGTGTAGCGCTCCCACAGTTTGGAGTAGCCGTAGATGACAGCGACCAGTGCCACGACCCAAAGCAGGGCGCTCATCTTGCCGCAGCCTGTGCCGCATCATCTTCGACCGGCACCGAGGCGTCGTTCAAAATTTCCTCCAGCACATCGTGGGCAGTCTTTTGCTTCATCCGCATCGACGAATCCAAGACGAGGCGATGGGCGAGGACTTTTGGTGCAAGGTATTTAATATCATCGGGCAATACGTAGTCGCGGCCGCGAATCACAGCGAGCGCTTGCGCAGCTGCCCCAAGTGCGATCAGACCGCGCGGCGAAACGCCTAAGGCGACGCCTTCCCAGTTGCGCGTTTTGCGAATCAGCTGAATCAGATAGTCTTCCACCTCTTGATTCATGTGGACGAGGCGCACTTCGTCTTGCACTTCGATCACATCTTCTGGCGTCACCACCGCTTCCATCGCGGTGCGGGACGCTTCTTGACGGGACAGGCGGAAGATGGTGCGCTCTTCTTCGTGCGTCGGGTAGCCAAGCGAAATGCGCATCAGGAAGCGGTCAAGCTGTGCTTCCGGCAGTGGGAACGTGCCATGCGATTCGATCGGATTTTGCGTGGCGATCACAAAAAATGGGCGGTCCAGTCTGCGCGATACACCGTCCGACGTGATCTGGCCTTCTGCCATCGCTTCCAGCAAGGCCGACTGGGTGCGCGGGATCGCGCGATTGATCTCATCGGCCAGCACCAACTGCGAGAACAACGGCCCTTCGCGGAACTCGAACTCGCCGCTCTTTTGGTTGAACACGGTCGTCCCAACCACATCGGACGGCAAGAGGTCTGGCGTGCACTGAATGCGGGTAAATTTCGATCCGATGCTGGCGGCCAACGCTTTCGCCAGCACCGTTTTCCCTACGCCCGGCACGTCTTCAAGCAGCATGTGGCCACCTGAGAAGAGACCTACGAGCAACAGGTCGAGCGTTTCTTCTTGTCCAACGATCACTTTGCCAACCTCGGCACGGATCTTCTGTGCAACTTCTGTACTTTTCTTTGTCATTTGACAGAACCCCCCAAAATGATTATTACTTTCCTGTTTGGATTATATAAAATTTATAGAATATTCTGCCACTGTTTTTCCAATTTGTTATCTACATGTTAAACTTTGTAATCAAATCGCAAAAAAAAGGGTGGCCGTTCAGCCACCCTATACTTCCACTTGCCAAGAAGTTAACGAAGACCGCTCATTTTTTCCAGTTGTACGAGGATCGCAGCGATGTCATCGTCGCCATGTCCGTTCGCTTTCGCTGCGATAAAGCTCTGGTGTGCTGCAGACGTTGCAGGCAGTGCCGCTTCCGCCTGCTTGGCCGCTTCGAGCGCTAAACCGAAGTCTTTCTCCATGTGCTTGAGCGCAAATGCTGCTGTGAAGTTCTCCTCCAAGATGCTCGGCGTTTTCATGGCGATGATCGGCGAGGCACAGGCGGTAACGCTGACCATCTCAAGCAAGGTGGCGCGGTCGAGCCCCGTTTTCGCACCAAGCACCAGCGCTTCGGAGAGCCCTTGCATCGTGATGCCAAGCAGCATGTTGATCACCAGTTTGGCGTTGGCCCCTTGCCCATTGTCGCCAAAGTAGAACGACTTTTTGCCGAGTACGTCAAAGATCGGCACGTGCTGCTCATACACATCTCGCTCTCCGCCGACAAGGATGACCAACGTGCCGTCGGTCGCTGGTTTGACCGAGCCAGAAACGGGAGCGTCGAGGAAATGGCCCCCTTTTTCACGCAGTTTGGCCGCCGCATCGCGGGACGTTTCCGGCGCGATGGTGCTCATGTCGATCACCGTCTGTCCGGCTCGCACGCCTGCCAACAGCCCGTCCTCGCCTTCAAATACCGCATGGAAGGCGGTAGAATCGGAGACCATCGTGATCACCACATCGACCTGTTCTGCCAATTCTTTGGGCGAGGCGGCTAGCTTGGCCCCTCGTTCGACAAACGGAGCTGCCGTCGCTTCGGTGCGATTGTAGACCGTGACCTCGTAGCCTGCCGCAAGCAGGTTGGTAACCATCGGTCGGCCCATGTTACCAAGGCCGATCCAGCCTAGTGTCGGTCGCATCAGTTACTGCCTCCCTCGCCTGGATACTTCGGGATGCTTACCATCGGCATCGGGTTGCGCTTATGAGCGCTGAGCTTGAACATGCGGTCGATCCTGCCGATCGTGGCCTGGTCTCCTTCTCCCGTGCAAAGATAGGTGTCGAGATCCTGATAGGACAATCCTAGCTCCTCTTCATCGGTGTGGCCTTCCCAAAGGTCGGCGCTCGGGGCTTTGGTCAACAACGGCTCTGGCATGCCGAGGTGTTTCGCGAGAATGTAAATTTCCGCTTTGACCAGGTCGCCGAGCACAGAGAAATCGCCAGCCGCATCGCCATATTTTGTCTCATAGCCGATTGCTGTTTCCGACCAGTTGCAGGTGTTTGCGACGCGGTACCCGAGCAACGCGGCCATCCAATACTCGGCGTTCTTCCGAAAACGCGGCTTGAGGTTGCCTTTGACAAGCGGGTTGTCTTGCCCAATGCGCGCTTCGCTTGGCAACGCTTCTGCGCTCGCGTTCATCACGTCGTGGAATTGGTTGACGATCACGCTGAAATCTACTTCGAGAAAACGACATCCGTATGTATCGGCGACCAGCTTCGCATCGCGGTGATGCACAGAGCTGGAATCCGCCCCCATCCACAATCCCACGACCTGTTCAGCGCCGAGCGCCCGTGTCGCAAGCGCTGCAGTCACCGCCGAGTCGATGCCGCCAGAGAGACCGAGCACGACACCTGAACCTCCCGTACCGATCACCTGATCGCGGATGAAAGCTTCTCGCTTCGCAATCTCTTCCTCAATTCTCGCTTCAAATCCACGCAAATGCTCTTCCATGCGCAAACTCATGTCCTATTCTGTCTCCTTTACGTGAAAGTATTGGCTTTATTGTAACACAGTGCATCAAAAAAGGCTGTCGCATTTCACGGTCGCCACAGGCCTGTCATCGCTACCTTTTCCCAGAAAATTGACTACAAAAAAAAAATCGCTGACCCTAGAAGGGTCAGCGATTTGTCGGTTATGGATTGATTAGTCTTCCCACTTGACGGATTCAGTCGGGCAACCGTCTTTAGCGTCGAGAGCGTCAGACAGGAACTCTTCCGGAACTTCAACGAAGCCGTCACGTCCGCCTTCGAGCTTTACGAATGCGTAGCCGTCATCATCAGACTCATATACATCCGGTGCAGTGCTGTAGCAAGCACCGCAAGCGATGCAGGTATCGAAATCAACAAAAGTTTTAGCCATGACATTACACACTCCTTTTTATCTTCTGTGGTCGATTATAAACCAAATTTGTACGTTGTGCAATGCGTACAAACACAGAAATCCCCTTTCCTATTGTGTCACAAATGGGGAGGAGTATAACCTACATAGTAGTAGGTCATGATATCTGCTATTTTCAGCAATTTTTGCCCGTATCGGAATGTGTTACTTGTAGTATAACACAAATCACAGAGATTGAGAATCATTTTCATCGAGAAATTCTTTACAGCTTGCGATTTGTCCACGAGTTCAAGCGATAAGTGCCGTCTTTTAGCACTTCCACTTCATAGGTGGAAGTGTGTGGACCATGCAGATTGTCGTCAGGATGCTCCTGTTCGATCAGCCATACCCATTTGCTCTTCTTGGTAAACGTGGCTTCCGCATCCGTGGAGAACCGGCCCATATGACCGCCGCGGGCGAGCAAGATGATCTGCGCTGTACCGCCAGTTATCCGCTCTTGATAGAATTCCTCGGTCAGCGTCTTCGCCAACGGCTGGGAGTAACCTTTTTTGCGGAGCGATTCGGTGACGTCTTGCAGTGAGCTGACCTGTTGCACCACCTGTTTATCGTTTACAGGCAAGCTGTACCCGCTCTGTGCGGTGGTCAAACGTTGCAGCTTCGCGCGAATTTCCGTTTTGATCTGCTCGTCTGTCTTCTCCGCTGTTGGTGTTGGGAGTTTCGTTCCGTCGCTTGGCTTGGGCGTGTCGCTTCCGGTACCGCCGTTGTTCGACTGCGGCGGCGCTGTCTGCCCGCTCGGCTTCTGTTGGTCCGCCTTTGGTGCGCACCCGACGAGCAGCATCGCCGTTATTGCCAGCATTAATACCGCTTTACGCATTGTCCAGCCCCCTCTTTTTGTACATACCTATGCAGGTGTGGCTGAAAAAGAATATTAGCCTGACAAAAAGAGATCGCTGCCACGCAGGCAGCGATCTCTTGATAAACGCGATCGGATTAGTGATGAGCTTGCAAACGTTTGATCGTCTGCCATTGTTCAAAATTGTGTTGCTTCCCTGTGGTCTGATCCTCGTTGGATGAGGTCTCTGACGCCAAGGCGGGAGTGGCGAGCGACAGGAGCAGGGCGATGGCTGTCAGTTGGAGCAGAAATTTTTTCATCGGTGGTTTCCTCCATAGCTTTCTGTCCACCTAGCATGCCCCAATCCTTTACAAAAAACACCAGAATCCTTGGCCATGACACTAGTCGATCGTCGTCACCCGCACTTGGTCGCCGAGGCGTATCTCTCCAGATGCATTCTTCAACACTTGGAAATCATAGTAGCTTTCCGTTACGACGACCACTCCGCTTGAATCTTGGCGCTCCAAAAACACGGAGACTTTCACCGTCTGATCGGTGCGTTCCATCAGGTAGATTTCACCAAATCCATGGATAGTCCCGCGCGCCTTCATCCCGGCAAAATATGCGATCACCTTCGATCCGAGCGGATCTTTGTCAAACGGGTTGATCATGCGAGAAATCTGTACAGGTTGCCAATAGCCTTGATTGGTCTTGCCCATCCGAATCTGGTAGGTCACATCGTCCTGTATCACCTTGATAAGCCTCGTGTCGTTGGACTGCGAAACGGTGGCCTTGTCAGAAAAGCCGAGATCTCGCAGGTGACGATAGACCACCTGATACGGGTCCTGCGCCCAATCATTGAGCTTGGGATCGGCATTGTAAGCGTTGGCGATCGAGCGGTTGAGAGCACTATCGGCTGCCAATAGGCCAGCAACAGGACGCAGAAACACGCGTGTCTGGTCGATCACCCTGCCGAATTCGTCGGTAAAGGTGATCGTCTTCTCGTCGCTATCTCCTTCTGTAATCCCAGCGATGCCCCAAACGCTGACATTGCTACCGTCATCATCACTCGACTTGTCATCTTGTGTGACGATGACCGTCACCTTGTCACCGTCCACTTTGACACCGGTCGGCTTGGCATCGACCGTCACGACGACAACACCGTTGCCTCTTGGGTTGGGGTTTGCCGTAACCGCATCGACCTTCTGCTGCTCGACGACGACACCCGTTTGATCCTGCACTTTGGCCAGATCGTAATTCGAGACGGCCACGACCTGCACGGTTGGCTTCTCCTTCACCTTTTCTTGCAAGATCAGCTGTGGTTCAGGATGTTTCACATCGGCTGGCCCGGTCGAAGCCGGGATGTCATCGATTGCCAACCTCTGAACGACCTGCTCGGGCTGTTGCTCTGGTGAGATACTTGGGCTTGGTGCGAGGAAACCGAACGCATCGGTAAGACCGATCGTGAGCACGAGCGCTGCCGCTGCAGTCAGACCCGGCCAGAACGCGGCAGGCAGACGGCGTTTTTTCTTCAGAACTTTTGGCAGCTCCGGTTCCATCAGCGTAACGAAGCTCTTATCGGGCATCACCTTGGGCAGTTTGCCAAAGGCGGCTGCGAGCTTTTTATAGTCATCCCATTCCCGGTGGCAATCGTCACATGATGCGATGTGCACCTGTAACAGCTGCCGTTCCTCGGTGGTCACATCCCCGTCTAGTTCGCGTTGAATCAGTTCGCGATACTCGTCATGTGTCATGCTTGATCACCTCCATAGAACAGCGATTTTAATTTCTCACGTCCACGGAACAGCCGAGTCTTCACTTGCGCATCGGTCAGTTCCAGCACTTCTCCGATCTCCTGATAGGACATCTCATGAATATGGCGAAGCACGATCACTTCGCGGTAGTTTGCGGGGAGCGCTGCGATCGCTGTGTGCAGCCGCTCTTCTGTCAGTTTCATCTCGACTTGCTGTTCGACCGACGACTCGCTTGATTGCAGTCCTTCGTCAAGTTCGACGACCGTCAGCCGCTTCTTGCGGAGCTGTTCGCGGAAGGTATTGACCACGACGCGGTGAATCCAGCCGCGAAGGGAGCCCTGCCCTTGGTACTGCCCAAGCGATCGGCAGACTTTCCAAAGGCTCTCTTGCGTGATGTCTTCTGCATCCGCCTTTTTGCCGGTCAGGTAGTACGCCGTTTGGTAAATAAACGGTTCGACCGTACGCAAAAATCGGGACAACGCATCCGGACTGCTCAGTGCGTCTGCCACGATCACCTTATCTTGCATACGTCCTTCCTCCTTATGTAATACGATGTTGAGATCGCCTTAAAAGTTTCATGGTAAGTAACAATTCCGCACAAAAATTCGTTCTCCTGCAACTAAAATCGAGGTGGCCACCGCAGCTCTCGGGTCATAAACAGGCTAGAGAATCGCAAAATAAGTCCTATACCCACAACAAAGCCGACTTCATAATAAATGGACTTTTCTGAAAATAATAGGTGTAACAATTTTCTTGAAAATAACAGCATGCCACCCCTGTTCGCAAACAGCTATGCTTTATCTGTTCGTGCAGACCGTACAGACTTCAGCTTCGGAGGAAGCAACGCTTAGCGGAATCAGCACTGCAACCGTCAGAACTACGGTACTTGCCCCAATCGCCATTTTCTATTTCAGAATCGTCCACCTTTTTAATTCATAAATAATAAATCACAAATACACGAATCATCGATGATGAAATTAAAACTACGCTGTAACATCACAAAACCCTCCGGAGTTGTACTCGGAGGGTTGAGCGTTAGTGCAGATGTTTTTCAGATTCGGCGAGCAACGCTTGAAGGCGACGGGTTTCAGCGTCCACCGGGTTGAAGTCGGCAGGACGGATCACTTCCCAACGCGGAAAAAGGTCGCGTCGCACCATCTGATTGTGGGTCAGATTGTTGTTCGGCTGCAAGTGAAAAAGCTGATGGAGGGCCACTGCGTCCAAGTTGCCGTTGCGGCCTTTCATTTGTGGCTGCTCGCTCATTCCTCACTCCACGCGACGAGGTCATCCGCCTCTTTGTCGCTCGCATCCTGATGATCAAAACCGCCGACTTTCATCAGCGAGACCAGCATCTCCGCCATGTCGTGCGTGGCCGAGTTCGGGTTGTCGGTCGGATGGTGGAGCGGTACTTGGATGCCACCTTTGATCACATACGTTTCCTGACCAATCTGGCCGATCGGCGTGAGCAAGGAGATCGTTGGGTTGCCTGCGATCGATATGACGCTTGCTACGATCTCTTCATCGGTGCGCTTGTTGAGGCTTGGCACATGAATCATGAAGGCGATATGCACTTCGTCGCCTGCCGCTTCGCAGTCGAGGTCACACCACGGGCTGTTCTCATCGAGCAGGTCGAGACGGGAACGGATGAAGGTGCTCAACTCGCCCGTCACCGAACCGAGCGGCATCTCCAATCGAGAGCGGACGATCGTGACAGGGGCAAGTTCGTCGAGAATATCAATCAAGCTCTTGATCCACGTTTCGTACATATGAGCAAGACCCCTCCCTTTCGGTCCAAGATGGGTACAGGGTAAGTATCTTTCCTGACCGCATCCTCTATGCAAGGAAAAGGACATGTCTTTCTGCTGGCTTTATTTTTTGTTGTGCACCAGTTTGAGATGAGCCTTGCGAAGTTTATGCTCGGTCAGTTTCGGGTGATTCAACAAATGATCCGCTCGTCCACGCATCATTTCCCTGGTCCCGTCCAACTGCTCGATGGCGGTCGTCAAATCCACAAATGAGCGAATGAACTTGCTTGTGTCAAGTTTCAGAATATCATTGTGCTGCTCGGTGATCTGATTGGATAGTTCACACAGCTGCGCAATTTTTCGTTCTAGACTTTGTGTCATCGCGGTACCTTCTCCCGTTATTCTTACCTATTACGGTACGACGAGATCACCGCTCGAATCAATCCTCGAATATTTCCTGCATTAGAAAAAGACGGCGCTACGAAGCGCCGCCTTGATCAGGTTGTGACATGTCGATCTGACCGTCTCTGGCGGCCATTTCGGCTTCTGCGAAGCGAATCATCTTGCGTACCATGCCCCCGCCGATCTTGCCGACTTCACGGGTGGTCATCTCACCCCAGCCTTTTTGCTGAATGTCATCGTCAAGTCCAAGCTCTTGAGCCACCTCGTATTTCAGGTGTTCAAGCGCCTCTTGCGCGCTAGGTTTCAGTACCGTTCGACGATTGCTCATCAGACCGTCACCTCCCTACTTCGTATCCTGTGCGGGAAGCCATGTTTTGATGCGTAAGATGTCACCGTCCAACACCGCTTCTACCGCTCCGTGCCGATCGGTACGCCAGATCGTGGCCTGTTTTTGGTGCAGTTGTTCCACGGTGGACAGAGCTGGATGACCGTAGCGGTTTTTGGCACCAACAGAGAGCAGCGCGTGGTCGAGCGTAAAAGGGAGCACTGTTTCGTTTTTGCTGCCATGATGAGCGACTTTGAGCACATCGACATGCGAAAGCGTGGTCGTGACTTGCTCAGCATCACCCGTGAAAAGGAAGGTGTGGTGCCCCGCGTGCAGGGAGAAGACGATCGAGCCTGCGTTCGTGTCTGTGAGGTCGCTGTGCTGGTTGGCCCGACTGGTCTTTGGTGGTGGATTCCAGAATACGATCTTCAGGTTGTCGTCCAGAGCAACCGTTTGTCCGGCACGAGGTTCAAGCAGGGGGATGTGTCGTCTGTGTATCTCTTGTAGGAGGCTTTGGAAAAAGGGGCTGGGGTCTGCTGCGTTGGCGACGAGGACTTGACCGATGGTGAAGTGTTCCATAACGGCAGTGGTGCCTCGGATGTGATCTTCGTCAGCGTGGGTGAGGACAAGCACATCGATGTGGTCGATGCCATACGAAGCTAGGGCAGGAACGACAATGCGTTTCCCTATATCGAAAGTGCTGTTTAGGAAGCCGGGGATGCCGCCACTGTCGATGAGCCAGACCTTCCCATTTGGAGTCTGAATCAAGGCCGAATCGCCCTGTCCAACATCGAGAAAGGTGATGCGCAGTGGCTGTTCCCACCTGATCAGGCCGACGAGTAGGAAACTTGCGAAGAACGTGAGCGCGATCTGCCGCCATTTGACCGGGCGAACCGAATACACCCACCACCAAGCGTAGTAGCCGAACAGCCACCAGATCGGCGGTGCCTGATAGTGACGGACAAGCCATCTCGCCTGTCCGGTGTATTGGAGCGGCAGGATTAACGCATCGAGCAACAACCTGGCCACACAGGCAGGCAAAGCGGCGGCACCAGCATGAATCAGACCGAGCAAAATCGTGCAGACAGAAAGCGGAACTAATAGGGTGAGCAGAGGGACGATCAGGAGATTGGCGAGCAGGGATAGCGGGGTGAAGGCGGGGTTCAAGGTGAGGACGATCGGGACGGACAACAGCTCTGCCGTCAAGGTGACAGCGAGCAAGGTCGCCAGTTTGTCCGGCATCATTTTGAACAAAAAACGCAACCGCTCTGGGAGCAACAAAAGGCCCATCGTGATCAGCATCGTCAGTTGAAAGCCAGGGTCATACAGGGTCAGCGGATTTAACAACAACGCGATCCAACCGGCCAACGCCCAAGAGGTCAACAGGTCTGACTCGCGGGAAACGATTCGCGAGATACACCACACGACCGCCATCGTGCAGGCACGCACGACAGAAGGGCCTCCGCCAGTGAGTCCGCCATAGAGCAACACGACGAAAATGCCGAGCAGGTAGCGTCTGCGTTCCGCGATTCGCAAGCGATTGAGCAACGCCAAAAAGGGTAGCAGGATCATCGCCACATTCGCGCCTGACACCGCCAGAATGTGCACGACGCCCATCACGCGAAACGACTCCATCGTCTCTTCTTCGATCTCTGCGGTGATGCCAAGCAAGAGTCCAGCGATCACAGCGCCTTGCTCGCCGGGAAACTGTTGATCTACCACCTCCAGCAATCGTTTTCGGATCGGAACGAACAACCGTCCATGCAGTCCACGATCATCTCGTCCGAGCTTGCGAACGCTCTTGGCGGTCAGTGCGTAGTGAATCCCCTGCCGCTCATAGAACGCTTTCGCATCGAACGCGCCTGGGTTGCGCGGCGGTGACGGTTTCTCCAGCACGGCCGACACTTCTAGCAAATCGCCGTAGTAGAACGCCTCCTCGCGGCTTTGCTTCACTTTGACCATCATGCTTTCTCCGCCAGTGCTGTCCAGTCGAAAGCGCCACGCGCCATTTTTCCAAACTGGCTCCGCAGTCACTTTCCCCTGCACGACAACTTCCTGCCCAGCGAATGCCTCCAGTGTCGGACGATATCCCCACTCGTAGCTCGTCGCATAGAAAAGTCCGGCAGCAAATGCCGCCACCAAGAGCGGCTTCCTGCACCATGCCGCTGCAATGAGCATCCAATACCACGGAAGGCGCGCCACCCCAATGCCCGCAGCAAAAAACAAGCCGAGCCACAACAGGGTCCTATACAATGGCAGGCGAGGGTTGCCATCATTGCCTGTAACGAATGTGCGCAGTCTGGCAAGCGTTTCATTTGGCCAGTGTCGGACGTTGGATACGTTGCCACCTCCATCTGGAACGTGTTTGCTCCGTCTGGTTAGCGTTCGATACCACAGCAGGAGCTTCCTGGAGCTGTCTGCCGTCAGACGCTGACAAGGCCTGTACAACTGTCGCCACATGGCGGTCACTCCACATAGACTTTGTCGCGCAGTTGGTCGAACAGTTTGACGCTGATACCTGAAATTTTCTTTAGATCTTCTGCTTGGAAAAAGCGGCCGTGGTTCTGGCGGTGATCGAGGATCGCTTGAGCGCGGACCGAGCCAATGCCTGGGAGGGTGACGAGCTGTTCGAGCGTGGCGGTGTTGAGGTTGATTTTTCCTGCGTGTGGCTGGCCTTGTGTGGGGGATGTCTGCGCCGTATCTTGCAAAGTAGGCTGTGGCGGCACCATCACTTGCCCCCCATCTGCGAGCGCTTGAGCCAGATTGATACCATCCAGATGTGCTTCGGCCTTCGAGCCGCCTGCCGCTTCGATCGCGTCGATCACCCGCGAGTCGGGTGGCAGTTGATAGACACCTGGACTGTTCACCTCCCCTTTCACATGCACTTTGATCTTCTCAGCAGCGACGCTTGGCTGTGCCGACGCCTGCTCAAGCACAATGCCGTCCGCCTGAAGTTTGGAACTGTCTCCATACAGATAGACACTTCCCGCCAGCAGAATGCCGATCAATAACACCAGCAAAAGCGTGCGTTCTTTCTTTTGGATCTGCAACTTAGCTCCTCCTTTCCACTGAGTTCAACGCATAGTTTCGCCTCACAAGAAATGTTTTCCTGCTAGCTGGCAAAGGTAGTCATCGTCTGACAAAATATGATCCGCATCCTCTGCCCCTTTCCCGCCAACCCTATAGGTACTCATTCTGCCTAAAGGGGGTCGTTTCGTCATGATGCTGGAAAAATTCATTCCAAGCCTTCATCTGCATACGATCTATGACATCGAGGTAGATAAACTGCGCGACAAAGGGATCAAAGGCATCATCACCAACCTCGACAACACGCTTGTTGAGCAAGATAGCCTGAATGCGACCGACAAGTTGATCGCTTGGCTTAGCAACATCCGCGAACACGGCATGAAAGTGGTGATCGTCTCGAACAACAAAGAACTGCGCGTCGCCTCGTTCGCTCGACCGCTGGGCATTCCGTTTGTTTACGCAGCCCGTAAACCGTGGGGACACCCCTTCGAGCGCGCGCTCAAACTTCTGCATACCACCTCCCGCGATACGGTGGTGATCGGTGACCAACTGCTGACCGATATTGTCGGTGGCAACCGATTTGGATTTTTCACGATCTGGGTCGATCCGATTTCGGAAACAGAAGGTTGGCCGACGAAGGTAAACCGCTTTTTTGAACGCAAGATCTACAACTACCTCAAGCAAAAAGGGTACATGCCGTGGGATGATCACTTGTAAGTCCTGACTGAATAGGGTACAATTGTACGTGCATTTTGATACAGAAAGAGAGGACTGCAAATGCTCACTTCAAGCATGGAGGATTATTTGGAAAAAATTTATGAGCTGATGAAAGAGAAAGGGTACGCCCGCGTCTCAGACATCGCCTCCTCGCTGTCTGTGCAGCCGTCCTCAGTCACGAAAATGATTCAGAAGCTCGACGAGAAAAAGCTCGTCACCTATGAAAAATATCGTGGCATCGTCCTCACCGCCCGCGGTGAGCAACTGGGCAAACTGATGAAACAGCGACATAAGAGGCTCGAAGAATTTTTGCGCATTTTGGGCGTTGCCGAGGAGACCATTCAAAACGATGTCGAAGGCATCGAGCATCATGTGTCCCCTTCGACGATGGATGCGTTGAACAGCCTCGTGCTCTTTTTCCACCAGAACCAGGAATGCCTCGACGAATATTATGACTTTCGCAACGAATTGGACGATCTGAAAGAGGTAAACGGTGATAAGAACTAACCCTGGCGCTGACCGGGGTTTTTTTTCGTCTGGACACACGCCTACACGTTTAGCATAATAAAATGGTTATCAGAAAGGAGTGAGCGGATGAACAGGAAAATCAGAGTAGGTGTCGTCTTTGGCGGACAGTCGGGCGAACACGAAGTATCCATCCAATCTGCTCGATCAGTCATCGAGAATCTGGACCAGACAAAATTTGAGATCCTCCCGATCGGCATCGACAAGCAAGGCACTTGGCACGTAGGTCTGGGCGCGTTCAATGCGCTTGGAACAGCGATCCCAACGCACTTGCTCACCGAAGGAGTCAAAGTGGAGCAGGCGGCCGAATTGCTACCCGTCGCCCAAGGCGCAGTCATGCCGATGCAGTCGGTCGGTGACATAGATGTGGTGCTTCCGATTTTGCACGGACCGTTTGGCGAAGACGGGACGGTACAAGGTTTGTTTGAACTGCTCAATCTGCCGTATGTCGGCGCTGGTGTGCTCGCTTCATCGGTGGGGATGGACAAGGCAATGATGAAAAAAGTGTTCGCAATAGAAGGGCTGAAACAGGCGCGCTATGAAGTGGTATTGCGCTCTGCCTTCGAACGCGAGCCCGGTGTCGTCGTGGAGCAGATCGAAGCGTCGCTTGGCTATCCGTGTTTCATCAAACCGGCCAACCTCGGTTCTTCGGTCGGTATCTCCAAGGCGAAGAACCGCGACGAGCTTTATGCATCGCTGCGGTTGGCTGCCAAATATGACCGTAAGTTGGTCATCGAAGAGGCGGTGGATGGCCGCGAGATCGAAGTGGCCGTGCTCGGCAATGAGGACCCAGCCGCTTCGGTGGCAGGTGAGATCGTCTCTTCGGGTGACGAATTTTACGATTACCAAGCGAAGTATGTGGATGGCGACTCGGTCATGATCATTCCGGCAGAACTGACGCCCGAGCAGTCGGAGGAAGTTCGCGCCCTCGCTATCAAGGCGTTTCAAGCGATCGACGGTTCGGGACTCTCCCGAGTTGACTTTTTCTTGTGCCGCAAGACGGGGCAGTTTTTGATCAATGAGATCAACACGTTCCCCGGCTTCACGATCTACTCGATGTACCCAAAACTTTGGGAAGTCACCGGATTGCAGTATAACCATCTGTTGGAAAAATTGATCACACTGGCGATCGACCGCCATGAAGATAAGAATCGTGAACGATAAGAAAGAAGCCGCCCCCTCAGTCGAGGGAGCGGCTTTTTCATTGACACGTAAATTAAAGACCTAAGAAATGTTGGACCACTTTGCCTTCTGTCGTGTACAAGGTGCCGTCCGTGCCTAAAATGTGGTGACCACGTGCGCCTTGCAACTCGATCGCTTGGTACGGATGCGGAAGTTTCGCATCTTCAATGAAGACCTGTTGCACGGTCGGAATCTGCACCGACGCATATTTACCTTCGCGCACCATCGATTCGACCAGTTTGATGACGTTTGCGTAGCGCGACTGTGCAGCGCCTGCTGCTGCCGTTTCGGCCGCCGCTACATCAAGCTCCGCATGACCGCCTGCGCTCACATAGTTGCGAATCTCCGCCTGCAGGGCAGACAGATCTTCCAGCGCCAACAGAGCGGCTGGGAAGGCGCTCACTTGGCCCGCTTCCACGACCAAGCGCAGGTCACTGCGCGCTTGCAATTGTGCAACCGCCTGACCCAGTTGGTCAGCCAAACCAGCGTCGGCAACAACAGTGGAAGCTTTGTCCGCCTTCTTCGCAGTCGCTGTCGATGTAGCCGTCGCTTTCGCAGTTGCTTTCGGAGCTTTCTCCGCCACGATCGGCGCCTGCCCTGCGCGCGCCTTCAAGAGTGTGGTGAGCTGTTCGTGCGCGTCAGCCGAAATCTCGTACAAGCCGCCTTTCACCTGCGGGGTGAATTTTTGCCCGGTCAATTCTTGCAACTCATCGCGGGTGATCCCGTTCTGTTTGTGTTCCAGTACAAAGTCATAAGTAAACGGGACATGATACAAAAACTCACCCGTCTGTCCCGGGAACGTCATCTCTTCTTCAATGACAACCGGCTCAGACACATGGCCAATCGCAAACACGGCGTTCGAGCCGCTGTTGGCCTTTTGTTCCAGTAACAGAACAGGACGAGTCGTCTGGCTGAGTTCCTGTGCTTTGTTCTGTTCCTTAAACGAAATACGGTCGAACAAAACGTCCCCCTTCTGACGCCAGACTTGTTTGATGTAGTATGTATTCGATTCACTCATCTCTGCGTATTCCTCCCGGATTAACGAATTCCATAGCGTGACTTATTCTGCATTCAGGTATAAATTCCTTCAGGTAAATTCCACCGCGCGAAAAGAAAAGCCCTTGCAGATCCGCTCTGCAGGGGCTTCTCCCAAACTATGCGATGACCAGATTCACCAGTTTGTTCGGTACCACAATGACTTTCTTGATCGTCTTGCCCTCGACCAGCGCATGAACTTTTTCCGAGTTCAGCACCGCCGCTTCAACCTCTTCGCGAGTTGCCGCTGCTGGGAAGACGAGCTTATCACGGACTTTCCCGTTGATTTGCACCACATATTCGATTTCATCCAATACCAGCGCCGATTCGTCAAACGCCGGCCATTCCACTTTGATCAGCGACTCTTGCTTGCCCATCACAGCCCACAGCTCAGACGTGATGTGCGGTGCGGCTGGGTAGAGCAGACGAACCGCAATCTCGATCGCTTCCGCTTTCAGTGCCGCATCGGCCGTCTCCGGATACGCGTAGATCGCGTTGACCAACTCCATGATCGCCGAGATCGCCGTATTGAACTGGTAGCGTTCGCCAATGTCCTCGGTGACCTTTTTGATCGCCGCGTGCATCGCCATCCGCATTTTCTTCTCCGCTTCACCTGCGATGTTCGGTGTGCCGCCCGCCTGAATGATGTCGAGATGACTCTCGACCATCCGCCATACGCGGCCGAGGAAGCGGTGTGCACCTTCGATCCCTTGATCGCTCCACTCCAGGTCGCGATCGGGCGGTGCTGCAAACAGCATGAACACACGAGCGGTGTCTGCGCCGTACTTCTCGATGATCTCTTCTGGCGAGACGACGTTGCCTTTGGACTTCGACATCTTCGCACCGTTCAGCACGACCATGCCTTGGGTCAGCAAGCTTTCGAACGGCTCTTCAAAGTTGACCAGCCCAGCATCGTACAGCACCTTGGTGAAGAAGCGGGAGTAGAGCAGATGCAGGACAGCATGTTCGATGCCGCCGATATATTTATCGACCGGAAGCCACTTGTTGACCGCTTCGGTGTCAAATACGACCGTATCATCCTGTGCGGAGATATAGCGCAGGTAGTACCACGAGGAGTCGATAAACGTATCCATCGTGTCCGTTTCCCGTTTGGCAGGACCGCCGCAGGACGGGCAAGTCGTATTCACAAATTCATCATTGGTCGCCAGCGGCGATTTGCCTTTCACGCCAAAGTCAACTTGTTCTGGCAGCAGTACAGGCAGTTGATCTTTCGGCACGGGGACCGTTCCGCAAGCTTCGCACGTGATCATCGGGATCGGTGCACCCCAGTAGCGTTGACGCGAGATCAGCCAGTCGCGCAGGCGGAAGGAGGTGGTCATCTTGCCCACGCCCATGCTTTCCAGTTGCTCGACGATCTTCACCAGCGCCTCGCGGTTGTGCAGTCCGTTAAAATCACCGGAGTTGATCATGATCCCATCGTCGGTGATCGCTGCGTTCAACTCGCTCGGGACACCGCTTTCCGGCTCGATGACGACTTGGATCGGCAGTTCATATTTGCTGGCAAATTCGAAGTCGCGCTCATCGTGAGCCGGAACGCCCATCACCGCGCCGGTACCATAGTCGGGCAGTACATAGTTGGCGATCAGGATCGGCAATTTCTCACCCGTCAGCGGATGAAGCGCCGAAGCGTCGATGTGAATGCCTTTCTTTTCCGCGTCGGTCGAAGTGCGTTCGATCTCCGATGTTTTGCGCACCTCGTCGATAAATGCCTTGATTTCAGCTTCACGCGGCTGGCCTGCGATCAATTTCTGCACCAACTCATGCTCCGGTGCCAGCACCAGGTAGGAAACGCCAAACAGCGTGTCCGGGCGCGTCGTAAATACGGTGACCGCCTCGTCGCTGCCGTCGATCTTGAAGGTGATATCCGCCCCGGTGCTCTTGCCGATCCAGTTGCGCTGCATCGTCTTGACTTTATCCGGCCAGCCCGGCAGGTTGTCGAGGTCACCGCGCAGACGGTCTGCATATTCGGTGATCCGGAAGAACCACTGTTCCAGATCCTTTTTGACCACTTCCGTGCCGCAACGCCAGCATCCGCCATCTTCAACCTGTTCGTTGGCGAGAACTGTCGAACACTCTGGGCACCAATTGACCGCCGCTTTCTTTTTATAGGCCAGATCGCGCTCGTAGAACAGTTGGAACAGCCACTGCGTCCACTTGTAGTAGTCTGGCGAACAGGTCGCCAATTCCCGCGACCAGTCGTAGGAAATGCCCAATTCTTTTTGCTGCTTTGTCATGAACTCGATGTTCTCATAGGTGGAAACGTTTGGATGTACACCATGTTTGATCGCAAAGTTTTCCGCAGGCATCCCGAATGCGTCCCACCCCATCGGATGAAGCACATTGAAGCCTTGCTGCTTCTTAAATCGTGCGACCACGTCGCCGATCGTGTACACGCGGACATGGCCCATGTGCAGGCGGCCCGACGGGTACGGGAATTGCTCCAGCGCGTAGTAGTACGGTTTGTTCGGGTCGCTTTCCGTTGCGAAAGCATTCGTCTCTTCCCAGTGAGATTGCCATTTTTGTTCGATTTCTGCAGGTGCGTAGCGTCGTTCGCTCATGAGGAACCCTCCTTCTAAGATTTCAGAACGCAAAAGGAGCGGAAAAACAAATAAAACCTCCCACCCCCAGCGCTTGATCGCTAGGGACGAGAGGTTAGGATTAACATTCCCGTGGTACCACCCTAATTCAGCACCCTCGCCGTAACAACGTGTAGGGCACTCTCATTAACGTCCTGTAACGCGGACGAAACGGCAACAAATACTTCGCATCATGCGATTCCCTGCTGCAGCTCCGAGGCGAGTTCATTCGATCCAAAACTTACCGACTCGCACCACCCGTCGGCTCTCTGAAAAGCTTGTCGAACTACTATTCCTCATCTTGGCCATTGCTTTCGACAAAATGTGTCACTTGTTGTTAGTAGTATACGCATTCGTAAAACGTTTTGTCAACGAAAACAAAACTAGTTTTTGTACTTTCTCAGGAGACATCCGTCCCTTCACACTGTATACCGCGCGACGGTGAACGTATTTTGCAACAGTCTCCATTTGCTTTCCAGCGTGCTGCCATGTACCAGGCAGGAGATCCCGGCCAGACCCAGCTCCGTTACTACATGCAGTTTGGCCGCCACGCTGCGCACGTCCTCATACCAGACTTCCCTATTTTGGCCAGCTTCATTCTTGTAGGTGAACATCGGTGCCATCGCTTTCTCATCCCAGTAGATCTGTTTGGGCGGCAGGACCTCTTCATCATAAAGACCATGCAGGATCAGCGTAGGCAGCTGTTCAGGCTGGAACGGAGTCGGCCAGTCATAGCCGAAGAAGGGAAGTCCGAGCAGCAACTTCCTGCACGGCACCATCGTCAGCGCGTGCAGCAGTGTGCGCTTGATCAGATGCAGTGGAGCCAACGACATCGGTGGGCCATCCAGCCGACCGTACTCCTCATCCGCATTCCAGACCACGCGATCGACATGATGGCTCAAAAACTGCACATCGAACACGCCATAGCGAGGATGCTCCGGGTCATCTGCCCCATGTGCTGGAATGCCTAGATAGAGTTTGCCTCCTGCGCGTCGCACCCGCAGCCCTAACTCGCGGATAAATCCATTGAACAGGGGGCGCAGTGTCGGACTCATCTGCGGCATTTCCAAATGGACGCCCGCAAACTGGTACTCCTCCATAGCTGTGCGCAAGGCGGAGAAAAAGGCGCGTCGGCTCGGCAAATGCGTAAACAGTCGGGATGCACTCTCTTCGTCGGCCAGCGTGGTCAATAGCAACGGCTGTGCTTGAACCCGCCTCGTCTCGGCCAGCAAGCGTCTAGAGAGCAACGGAGGCATGCGCAGTCTCCCGTCGCTTTCGGCCAACGCATAGGCGACCGAAACGGTGGACACGCTGTCTTTCGCCTCCTCGATCGTCAACAGGTCAAGGTCCTCCTCTTGCACCTCCCAGCGCATGTTGACCTCGATTTCCTTTTTCTCAAGTATTGGCAAAGGCAACGTCAGGATTTGGCCTGGCTTTATCGTTTCAAGGCTGACCAAGTTGGCTGCCAGCACCATGCGCTCCGGCATACGAAACGAGTTGGCGATCTTTTTGATCGTATCCCCTTCGCGCACCCGATAGGTGTGCATCGTGGTGGATACGGGCGACGGCACGAGAAGCGAGCAGCCCGGCACCAAAGCGTCATCGACCAATCCGTTCACTTTTTCGATGGCCTCACCGCTCACCCCATAGGAGCGGCCAATCCCTGAGATCGTTTCCCCTTTTTTGACAAGATGTACAAACATGCCAGGCGTTCACCCTCTCTCCGTTAACGTACCCCTAGGGTATTCGCCCAGTGAATAAAGGGTGAAGGACGAACCACGCAGAAAAGCGCCCCGACAACAACTGGGCGCTTTCACTATCTCGCGACAAAAAAGTAGCGTTCTGTCAAATCTGTTGGCACGTCCCAACAAAAGTCCGCATATACTTCTACTGTTTGAAATCCTGCGTCTTTGAGCAACCTTTTTACCGTGTCGAGCTCATAGGCGCGCTGTACGTGGTATTCATGAAACCTCCGATACAACTGCTCCGCATCATCCTCTAAGGCAAAAAACGTGATGTCATATTCCACAGTGGACGACGCTTCGTCGAATCGGCTTTGCCAAAGGTAGGTCACTTCCTCGCCAACCTCGTAAAACACATTTTGCCCAAGTTTTTCACGCAGCTTGTAGAGGCTGTGCATGTCGAACAGAAACACGCCGTTTGGGCGTAGCTGTTGCTTCACGCGCGCAAAGATCTGGCCGAGATCGGCTTCATCCGTTATGTAATTCAGCGAGTCGCAAAAAGAAACGGCCAGATCGCACGCTTCTGGCAGATGCAACTCGCGCAAGTCTTGACACAGGAAGCGAAGCCGTGGAGAGTGGGAGGTAAGCTTCGCTCCCGCTTGGGCCAGCATGTCCTCCGAGAGGTCCACACCTGTCACTTTGTAGCCTTGCTCATAAAGTGCGAGCGAAATCGTGCCCGTGCCACAGCCCAAATCGGCGATATGGCGCGGCATGAGATCATACCGCGCCAGTGCCTGTTCGAAGAAGGTCAACCACGAATCATATGGGGCATCCTGCATCAGCCGATCATAATACTGCGCGAAGTCCCCGTAGCTGAAGTGTTCTTGTTCACTCACCGATCCGTACCTTCCTTACACATTGCTCAACTGTTTCGCGTCCCCCCAGACGCGCTCCAGGTTGTAAAACTCGCGTTCCTCTTGGCGGAACACGTGAACCACGACATCACCAAAGTCAAGCAAAACCCAACGAGCTTCATCATACCCTTCGATCGCTTTGATGAAAATGCCTCGTTTGGCAAGTTTCTCGCGCACGCCCTTTGCGATTGCTTGCACTTGAGTGTTGGAATTCCCGCTGCAGATTACAAAATAATCAGCGATCACCGACAGCCCTTGTATGTCAAGAACCACCACATCGTTCGCTTTCTTATCTGCGACAGCGTCAGCCGCATAACGCGCCCATTCCAAGACTCGATCGCTCATTTACATGCCTCCTAAATAAGATTGGGACTACAGGTAATACAGTATATTCGATGCCGCGCGTTAAAGTGTCCGCCTGTCCTTCAGCGCACGCCACAATTCATTCCGCGCCAAGATCGTAACTGGAAAAATGGGCTGTTTTTTGTCGAGCAAAAACCGAATCGTGTTATCGAAAGCGGAAGCGAGGGCCAGATCAAGGTCCACTTCCGCTTGTTTGCGCAGTTCGTGGACAGCCGGATATTCCCGACCAGCCTCGATGTAGTCTGCTAAACAGACCACTTTTTCAAGCGGTGTCATCCCGACCCGCCCACTGGTGTGATAGCGCACAGCGTCTGCAATCTCCTCGTCCTCAATCCCAAACACTTCGGGCATCATCGAGGCGGCGATCGGTCCATGCAGCATCTCTGCCACTTCTAAATAGGTCGGATCGATCCCGCGCTGCTTGGCCGTTTCGTACCACTTATCGACCGGCCATTCACGTGCATAGTCGTGAATCCACGCAGCAAGACGCGCTTTCTCCACATCCACGCCGTAGCGGTGGGCCAAAGTATCGGCCGCATCGACAACGCCGCTGACATGCTGAAAGCGGCGCGGACTTAACGTTTGACGAATGATCTCTTTAATCTCCAATTCGTTCATACAACTTGTTCTCCTCACTATACCCTATGACCTTTTGGGGAACGAGATGCTCAACCGAAAGATTCTTTGCAAGACGCTCACGAATCCATGTCGAAGAGATGTCCAGCCCTGGAATCTCCACATAGTGGACACGCTTTGCCACCTCCGGATAGAGCGCGAGCGCCGTGCCTGTGCTCGTCTTCAAGTCAAAACCGGGACGTGTGACAGCAAGCACGGTCGCAAGTTCTAAAATGCGATCGACTGAACGCCATTTGGGCAGGATGTGCAGGTTGTCCGCTCCGATGATAAAAAAAAGTTCTGCTGCTGGATGCTCCTCGTGAAAATGCTCCAGCGTATCGACCGTAAAAGACGGCCCAGGACGTTTGATCTCCCAATCGCTGACCGCAAATTGTGGCGTGTCATGCACGGCGAGTTCAACCATGTGCAGACGGTGTTCGCCTGCGCTGATCACTTTCCCAACTTTCAGCGGATTGACTCCGGCTGGAACAAATACCACCCGATCCAAGCCAGCTTGCTCAAGCGCCACCTGGGCCGCAACAAGGTGTCCGATATGCACCGGGTCGAAGGTGCCGCCAAAGATGCCAAGACGCACTGGTCAGCACCTCCTTTTCTACCTGTGCAAATTAGCGCGGGAGTTCGATCTGTTTGTTTTCGGTCGATTCTTTGTACAGCACGACCGTCTTGCCGATCAGTTGCACCAGCTCGGCGCCGGAACGCTCCGCCAGATCTTTGGCCACGACGTTTTTATCTTCTTCGCAGTTTTGCAGAATCGAGATCTTGATCAGTTCTTTGGTTTCCAGCGCCATGTTGATCTGTACAATCATGTTGTCAGAAACGCCGCCTTTGCCCACTTGTGTCACCGGAGTTACGTGGTGAGCCAGCGAGCGCAGGTGCCGCTTTTGTTTTCCAGTCAGCATATTGTTTCATACTCCTTTGTACTGTCGCATTGTGTCAAAGATTGAGTATAGCACGTCTAGAGGCAGGATTCCACCGTTTGCCGCATCACATCGATCGGTGCCGCGACGCCTGTCCACAATCGAAAAGCGTGTGCGCCTTGGTGCACGAACATCCCAAGCCCACCGGATACCACACAGCCGCGCGCTTCAGCCTCGTGCAAAAAGCGGGTCTTTCGCGGGTTGTAGATCAGATCGCTCACCAACTGCCCCGCCCGCAGTCCGTCCGTTCCGATCGGCACCGCGTCCTCCGCAGGGTGCATGCCGACCGGAGTCGTGTTGACGATGACATCGTAAGCATCGAGCTGTACGGCGGCCGCCTCCAGCGAAAGACCATCTGCCGTCGCATGCACGCGCAGGCGCGCAGCTAACGATTCGGCTCGTTCCTGCGCTCGGGCTGCGATCGCGATGTGCTCTGCTCCGTGCAGGGCCATCTGTGCTGCGACTGCGCGACATGCGCCGCCTGCACCGAGCAGCAACACCCTTTTCCCGGAGATGTCGATGCCCGTCTCCTCTTCCAGTGCAGAAAGGTAACCGATCCCGTCTGTGTTGTATCCGATCAATTTTCCATCCTCATTGACGATCGTGTTGACAGCGCCGATCAGTTCCGCCTCTTTACTGATCTCATCGAGCAGCGGCAACACGGCCACTTTATGAGGGATCGTCACGTTGACACCGCGCAGGTGCAGCGCGCGAATCGCTTCGACGGCCGCCGACAATCGCGGTGGTTCTACAGCAAACGCCAGATAGGCGTAGTCGAGTTTCAGTTCAGCAAATGCCGCATTGTGCATCTGCGGGGACTTGGAATGTGCGACCGGATGGCCGAACAATCCGACCAATCGCGTTGAACTGGTAAGCATGTCCATCCCCCCTTTTCTCCCAGTGTAAAGCAAAGAAAAAAGACCCGCAACCGCGGGTCTTTGGATTAGCGTCGAAATTCCATCTGCACCATCATACCGTTCTCATGAAAGGAAAAGGTCAGATCGTACAGTTGATAGTCGCATAGTTCCGGTTGCTCTTCACGCACCGCCTGCACCTGTTGGCGCAGGTTGTTCATCAATTGCTCAAGTCGCAATTCTGCACGACCAGACTCATGTACGACAAAGCGTTTAATCAATCGACGGCGCTCCTGTGTCATCGTTTCCAAATAGATCCCCTCCACCCTTAAATGGTGTGTATCTAAGGTGTATGGGGACTTATGTTGAAATATGACTCTAGAACATCGTCTGGCAGTCGATTAGATCAAAGCGCGTCGGGTGTGGACCTCGACACCTTTTGGCGCATGGACGACCACATCGGTGTAATGCATCCCACGCACCGTGATCCAGCCGAGGCCGGAGATCACGATGTCTTGCGGGTGACCCGACTTCAGCTTGATTCTGTGCGGCACGAGGCTGCGCAAAACATCCGGGCAGTGCTCGCAGGGCGGCGTCAACAGGGTACCGAGATGGTTGGCATACAGCTCATCCGCCCGCTCCAGCTTAGTGCGATGGACGTTAAGCTGATTAGCCGCGTAGATCGTAAAGCCCTGTTTCGGCCCCTCCACATAATCAAAGCGCGCCAAGCCGCCGAGGAACAGCGTCTGCTGATCATTGAGCTGGTACGTCTTTGGATCGATGTACCCATCTGGCGTGATGTCGCGCAGCGATTTGGAGCAGACAAGGTCGGTCAGACGGTGTGTCGTCATGATCCCCGGCGTGTCGATCAGATCCCCGCTGTGAATCGGCAAATCAAGGCGGATCGTCGAAAGCGTCGTGCCCGGATAGCGGGACGTCGTGATCTCTGCACCTTCCTCTTGCCCGTACAGTTTGAGCAGGCCGTTGATCAACGTCGATTTGCCAACGTTGGCCGTGCCGACGACATAGACGTCCTTATTGCCGACGCGCTGGTCGATCGCTTCTTTGACAAATTCGATGTTGATGCGCTTTTTCGCCGAGATCAAGATGATATCTGCAACTTTGACACCCTGTTTCTCGACCTCTTTTTTCAGCCAGAACTCCACGCGTTCAAAATTGGTCACTTTCGGAAGCAAGTCTGCTTTGTTGGCGACGAGAATGATCGGGTTTTTCCCGACGTATTTGTTGATCTCTTTCACCCAGGAACCGGCGAAATCGAACAGATCGACCACCTTGACGACGAGCGCCGGACGCTTGCCAATGTCGCGGAGAATCTTTTGAAACCCTTCATTGTCGAGGGTGACAGGTGCTACATCGCTATAGTGCTTGATACGATAACAGCGCTGACAGACCGGATATTCACGTTCGATCACCGAGTTGAGCGGTGCATAGCCCGGCTTGTCTTTTTCCTCTGTTTGAATGCTGATGCCGCAACCGGTACAAATCAGATCAAATTCTGACATTTCTTTTTCACTCCCAAGGAATCATTCCGCGGCGGCGCAAAATCGAAAGCGCCACGCGTTCCATCATGCGCAGCACTTTGGTGCCGACCCATTCTTTTTCTGCAACCGGCACGACGAGAATCGTGTACATGTTCATCCGATTGCCTCCGAGCACGTCGGTAAATAATTGATCCCCGATGACGACCGTCTCTTCACGCTTTGTGTTCAGCACGTCAAGCGCGCGCAGAAAAGGAGCCCGCTTGGGCTTTCGAGCTCGTCCGATAAAGGGGATGTTCAGCGGTTTGGAGAACTGCTCGACGCGATGGTTCTTGTTGTTCGACACCACGCAGACTTTGATGCCGTACGTGTCGCGAACATGGTCCAACCACTCGATCAACTTGGGCGTGGCGTCTGGCTGATCCCAGCCCACCAGCGTGTTGTCAAGATCGGTGATGATGCCTTTCACGCCGCGCGCTGCCAGCTCGTCAAGATCAATGTGAAAAACCGACTCTACATAGAGATCGGGAATCAGTTGTTTTAACATTCTTGTTTTCACCTCAAAAGGGAATCCCGTTGTAGTAGCATTCCATCCACCTGTAGAGAATATCACAGAAGAGAAGATTCTGCCAATAAACCGAGATTTCGATGAAAAAACCTCTGCTCCCGGCTCGAGGGAAGGACAGAGGTTTTTTCGTATGTTTCTATACTGTTGTACTCATTGTATTAGACAAAAGAACAACAAATCCTTTTTCAACATCTTTGGTAAATCTTGCTTAATGATCACCTACAACAATGATCTGTTACTTGAGATAGGAACGCGCTCCGATATAGCGATCGCCCCAGTAACCGCCGTGCAGCGAATCTACTTTGACCCCATGCGAAGAAGTGGCAGAGATGAACTGGCCGTTGCCGAGATAGATGCCAACGTGTGTGGCACCTGGCCCATAGGTGGAGAAGAAGACCAGATCGCCAGACTGTGGCGTTGCGCTCGGCGTGCCGCCCGCATACATGTCGGCCGCAATGCGCGGCAAGTGCAAACCGGACTGCCCCATCACATAGGAGACAAATCCGGAGCAGTCAAAACCGCTCGGGGTGTTGCCCGCCCAAAGATAAGGAACGCCCACATATTTCATCGCGGTGTCCACCGCTTTTGGAGTGGCCGGACGCAGTTTTAACGCTTGGGCTTCGATCAACGGGCCTGTCGTCGCGCCAACTTTTCCGTTTTGCTCCAATTCGTTTGCAGCTTGAAACTTTTTGACCGCCGTTGCTGTGACCTCACCGTAGTAGCCTGTGTTTTCCGGATAGTTGAAAAACCCGAGCAAGCGCAGATCTTGCTGGAGCTTGGTCACCTCCGCACCGTTCGAACCGACCTGCAACATCGAATTTCCATACGGTGCCTGCGCTGCGAATGCATCTGTGACCGCAAGTGGTGATACAGTGACGAGTGCTGCCAAAAGCAGAGTATGTACAAAACGCTTCATAAGAATATGTAACCTCCCGTAGGGCCTCCGAGGTTAGTTGACGGGTTCGGGTCGAGAGCAACCCTCCGCCCTAAGGCGGTTCACCCCAAAAAGCAAAAATCTCCCCCGTACTGAAACATATCAGATTCGGCCAATTCTCAACAAAGAAAGTCTAGCATACAAATTGTCAGATTTCAATCAAATCACTAGACTTAAATAACTTCACAAGCAACATTGAATCGTACAAAGTTTCATGTCTGGACGTTTAATTGAGTAACCGCCGGGATGGTCTGAGTCCCAAAGCGCACATGCAATCATTAATCATAAGGAAGCACCCATCCTGCAAAGCGAGAATGAACTGGCTCCGAAAATTGGGTGGAGCGTCGCGATCACTCCGGCACGGTCACTCTCTTGACGGACTGTCAAGACTGTCAAGACTGTCAAGACTGTCAAGACTGTCAAGACTGTCAAGACTGTCAAGACTGTCAAGACTGTCAAGACTGTCAAGACTGTCAAGACTGTCAAGCGAAGAAAGCGAAATGAAATGCAGTCAGAGTCTCGCCCACCAATTCCTGTACAGGAGCGAACTTGATGCACTCCGCGATGACAAGCACTGCCGACGTCTCGCTTTCTGTAAACACCTCAAAATGAAAAGAGCGCCTGACCGCTTGTCGGTCCATGACGCTCTCGTTTGCATTTGTTGAAGGAATCGGTCGATCCCGCTTCGAAATCTGCTGTTCCTATAATCAGAACTTGCTAGTCGTGCTCCTGACGAATGGTCTTACACGACTTACACGCCGACCCATGACGCTGAGGACGAGCTATCGCAATTTGCGGCTCCTCGGAAAGTATAGCGATCAAGCCTGGCTCAGTGCGCTCCGCTCGTAAAGAAGCTGGCCGATCTGTCCCATCAAGCTGTGTGCGTCTTTGCGGTCGGTGATGTTTTTGCCAAACACGGAGACGGCGAACGTATTGCGCGGGAAATAAAGCAGCCCCATGTCGTGATCGGTGCCATTGATCCATCCGGTCTTGTGGGCACATTCCCACAATGGCAAAACACCTACCGGGCCATCCTGTTTCGGGAGCAGACTGGGCAGCCCTTCGTTGTATTTTTGCTGTTTCATGATCTGAACCATCTCGGCGCAGGCGCGCCAGGACACCACTTTGCCGTCTGCGATTTGTTTTAACAGGTGTGTCATGTCGCGCGGTGTGATTTGGTTGAAGTTCTCGATCTTCGCTGGGATCACCGATATTTTGTTATAAAAACCGCTGCCCTCAAGACCCCATTCCTGCATCGCTGCTTGGATGGCCTGCGTTCCGATGCGGTCGATCAGAATGTTGGTCGCCGTATTGTCGCTGTCGATAATCATCAGCACGGTGTAGTCGTAGATCGACAACTCCAAACCGGGGCTGAGATTTTGTAAAAGTCCCGATCCGGTCACCTTATCTTCTGCACGCAAAGTGATTTTTTCTGAAAAACTCAAATTGCCTTTGCTCGCTTGATCGAACACAGCTGCCATGATCGGCACCTTGATGATGCTCGCCGCGTAAAACGATTCGTCCTGCTGATAGGAAAATTCGCTTTGCGATTCGAGATGATAGATCGACACGCCATACGTGCCGCGCCCCGCTTCGATCAGGCGTTGCAAGTCCGGTGCAAGTGCTGTCAGCATGTAAGTCACTCCTCTCGTTCTGCCCTTCTTACTTCTTTTGTTCTGCGCTCGTCCAACTACTTCCTGCCTAGCAAAGTCTGCTAGAGCGTAGAGATAGAATGGGGTATACTGGAAGTGATGGAGGTGTTTGCAATGGAAGTTTCCAGCGTGGCACAGGCGGTCAACCTGTGGGCTTTGAAGCAAGCGATGTCGATGGGTCTGTCGCAAGCGGGCGCCCCAGCGCAGTTGCAGATCGTCAATCAATTGGCTTCACTCGACCCGACCCGCGGGCAAATGATCGACATTCGAATCTAGCAAGAGATAAAAAGCCTGCCGCTGATGATAGCGGCAGGCTTTTTATCTCTTGCTAGTCATGCTTGCTAGTCATGCTTGCTAGTCATGCTTGCTAGTCATGCTTGCTAGTCATGCTTGCTAGTCATGCTTGCTAGTCATGCTTGCTAGTCATGCTTGCTAGTCATGCTTGCTAGTCATGCTTGCTAGTCATGCTTGCTAGTTGTGCTTGCTAGTTGTGCTTGCTAGTTGTGCTTGCTAGTTGTGCTTGCTAGTTGTGCTTGCTAGTTGTGCTTGCCAGTTGTGCTTGCTAGTTGTGCTTGCTAGTTGTGCTTGCTAGTCATGCTTGCTAGTTGTGCGGCAACTCATCGCCCGGTTGAAGCAGCGGCGGGTTGACCTGCACGGTGTTGGGATATTTGAGCCCCGCTCCGGTGTTGAGCAGGAGCACTTTTTCTTCCCCGCTCAGCCAGCCTTGCGCTTTCAACTGTTCGACCGCCGCATAGAGCGCAGCGCCTTCAGGACAGATGAACGCGCCGTCCAGCTCAGCTAAGATCTGCTGTGCGCGCAACGTGTCAGCATCGTCGATCGCGATCGCACAGCCGTCCGTGTTGTAAACCGCTTCGAGGACGAGGAAGTCACCGAGCGCTTTGGGCACATTGACGCCAAAAGCGACAGTCGCTGAGTCTTTCCAGAATTCCGATTCCTGCTTGCCCTCTTGCCACGCTTTGACGATCGGTGCGCAACCGCTGGCTTGTACAGAGACGAGACGCGGCATCTTCTCGCCAATCCAGCCCATCGCTTGCAATTCTTTTAGCGCTTTGTAAATGGCGATCAGGCCGACGCCACCGCCAGTCGGGTATAAAATCACGTCTGGGACTTCCCAGTCGAACTGCTCAGCGATCTCATAGCCCATCGTCTTTTTACCTTCGATGCGGTACGGCTCCTTGAGTGTCGAAGCGTCAAACCAACCGCGCTCGGGGACCGCTTTGCCGACAATTTTTCCAGCGTCAGAAATGACGCCATTGACGAGATAGAGGTGCGCCCCGGAGATCGCCGTTTCGTTGCGGGTGATCGTCGGTGCGTCTTGGGGCATCACGATGTATGCTTCGATGCCCGCGCGGGCCGAATACAGAGCCCAAGCACCGCCAGCGTTGCCGTTGGTCGGCATCGCGAGCGCCTGCACGCCGAGCTCTTTGGCTTTGGAAACGCCAACCGCCGCACCGCGCGCTTTGAACGTGCCGGTCGGCAGAATGCCCTCGTCTTTGATATACAAATGCGGCACGCCCGCTTTCTCACCTGCGCGCGGCGCCGTGAAGATCGGTGTCATGCCTTCACCAAACGAAACGATGTTCTGCTCATCGCGCACCGGGAGCAGCTCTTTGTAGCGCCAGAGGTTGGCCGGGCGGCGTAGCAAGTCTTCTTTTTTCAAGTTGGATGCTGCCGCTTGCAGATCATAGCGGACCAGCAGCGGAGCTGCACATTCTTTGCATAGTTGCTGCAGGTGATCCGCATCGTGGATGACGCCGCATTTTGAGCATTCTAGATGAGTCATAAAACTGTTGGTTGTCATTGCGGTTCCCCCTTTCGATAGCTCTATTTTAGAACAAGAAAACCCAGTAGGATATACTGGGTTTTCTAATTTGTCGCAAATTTATTTCTTTTTCGGAGTGGAGACCCGTTCACGGCGTTTGATCACCGTTTCTTCGACCTCGATCTTGTCTGCTGTATCGACCAGAAGCGCAAGTTCTGCGATCGTCGTTTTGTCAAACAGGTCGCGCAGGTTCAGATTGACAAGCAACTGACTTTGCAACGCAGAGACGAGCTGGGTGGCGAGCAACGAATGACCCCCGATGTGGAAGAAGTTGTCGTGGACCGAAATTTGCTCCAGCTGTAACAGCTCTGACCAGATCGCCGCGATGCGCTCTTCGGTCGGAGTGCGCGGTGCCACGTATTCCACTTCTCGATCGCCCCGCTCCGGTATCGGCAAAGCTTTGCGCTCGATCTTGCCGTTCACAGAGAGCGGCAGTTGGTCGAGATGCATGAAATACCCTGGCACCATGAAGGCGGGCAAGCGCTCTTTGAGGAAAGCGCGCAGTTCGGCTACCGACACTTCATCACCCGTATAATATGCGGCCAGTTCGTTCTCAAAGACTTGTACCACCGATTGAGCCACCAGCGGATGCTCGTTGCAGACCGCTTCGATTTCACTCAGCTCGATGCGGTAGCCGCGCAGTTTGACTTGATGGTCGATGCGGCCGAGATATTGCACGATGCGGTCGGGCAGCCAGCGCGCAAGGTCGCCCGTTCGATAGAGGCGTTCTCCCGGCACGAACGGATTCGGCAGGAAGCGTTCTTCCGTCGCATCTGGACGATTGTAGTAGCCGCGTCCAACGCCCGTGCCGCCGATGTACAACTCACCTGTGATGCCGATCGGCTGCGGGTTCATCTTGCTGTCCAAAATGTACATCCGCGTGTTGGCGATCGGACGGCCAATCGGCACAATGCCTGCCCACCGCGGATCGTACTCCCCTTTTTTCACTTCGAAATTGCTGGAGTCGATCGTCGTCTCGGTGATGCCATAGCAGTTCGCAATGCGCACTTGATCGCCAAAACGATCCAGCAAGGTCACGTAGTCGGATGATGCAAAAGCATCGGAGCCGACCAGCACCAGTTTGAGTTCGCCAAGCGGTAGATGGTTCTGCCAAATGTAGTCCATCAGCGGCACGACCACGCCTGGCGTAGCGTTGAGCAGATCGATCTGCTCGTCTTGGATCATGCGGTACATGCCCGCCAGATCCATCCGCGTTTCATTGGAGCAGATCACCAGAGCGCCGCCTGAGAGCAGCGAAAGTATCATGTCACAGACAAAGACGTCAAAGGACATCGACGCCACTTGCAGATTGCGCGGGCGATATGCCTCCATGCCAAACTTGTGGAGCCAACTTTCACTGACCGTCTGCAAGGTGTCATGTTGAATCATCACACCTTTTGGTACGCCAGTCGTACCCGAGGTGAAGATGATATAGGCCAGGTTGTGCGGCAACACGGAGCTTGACGGCGGCATGATCGGTTCGTCAGCCATCTCGCTTTGCACATCGTCGATCTGCAAGACGCGAGCGTCGGTCTGCCACGCTGTCTGTTGGTCGGTCAGCAGAAGCGGCGGGTTGCAGACGCCAAGCATCGTCGCGATCCGATCTGGCGGATAGGTCGGGTCGATCGGCACGTAAGCACCACCAGCTTTCAACACGCCGAGCACGGCGACGACCATCCAAGAAGTCCGCTCCACGCACAGCGCGACGAGCGATTCCGGTACGACTCCTTGCTTTTGCAGGTAATGCGCCAATTGGTTGGCGCGCTCATCCAGTTCACGATAGGTCAATCGCTCATTGCCTGCGACCACCGCCTCCGCATTCGGCGTGCGAGCGGCCTGCGCTTCGAACAGTTGATGGAAGCATTTCGCTTCGGCAGGCGCAGCTTGGATTTCGGTCCATTCGCGAAGTAGCTGCGTCTCTTCTGCCGCTGTGATCATCTGCAAGTCGGACAGCGAGGCATCTGGGCGCTCGACGATGTCTTCGAGCAAGGTCATAAAGTGGCCTGCCATCCGCTCGATAGTATCTGCTGCGAACAACTCGGTGTTGTATTCGAGCACAGCGGTCAAGCCCGCTTCCGTCTCGACCACGGTCAAGCTCAATTCATATTTGGCCGTGCCGCTGTCCAGCAGTTCCGGCGTCAAGAGCAGCCCTTGCGCATCCAAGGTGCCACGCGGCGTATTTTGCAACGTGAACATGACTTGGAACAGCGGCGAGTAGTTCATGTTGCGCTCCGGTTGCAGTTCCTCGACCAGCTTTTCAAACGGCACCTCTTGGTGTTCGTACGCGTCAAACGCCGTTTGACGAACGCGGGCAAGCAAAGTGCGGAAGCTCGGCTGGCCGCTCAGATCGGTGCGCAACACCAAGGTGTTGACGAAGAAGCCGATCAATCCTTCCACTTCTTCTCTGCTCCGCACCGAAATCGGGGAGCCGACGAAAATATCTTCTTGACCGGAGTAGCGATGGAGCAATGTGTTGAACGCCGCCAACAGCGTCATGTACAACGTCGCGCCTGATCGTCTGCTCAGCACGTTCAGCTTTTGGGTGAGCGGTTGGCTCAGCATAAAGTTGAAGCTCGCCCCCTGATCGTTCAGCACTGCCGGACGCTGGTAATCGGTCGGCAGTTGCAAAACGGAGCGCTCTCCACCCAACTGCTGTTTCCAGTACCCCAACTCTTTTTGCATCGTTTCGCCTTGCAAGTGAGCGCGTTGCCACGCGGCATAGTCGGCATACTGGATCGGCAATTCGAGTGGGAACGGGGATTTGCCGGCCGCATACTCGCGGTAGAACGTGACCATTTCGTCGATCAAGATTCCCATCGACCATTCGTCGGTGATGATGTGATGCATCGTCATCACTAGCAGATGGTCTTCGGCTGCGATGTGCAACAGTTTGACACGCAACAGCGGGCCAGTAAGCAGATCGAACGGCGCAGTGGCTTCTTGATGCGCCAACTCCCGAGCTTGCTCAACGTTTTGCACAGCGATGATCGGTAAGTCGAAATCCAGCGCTGCGGCGATGATCTGCTTGGGTTGCCCCTCCACACTTTGGAACGTGGTGCGCAGCGATTCCTGACGGGTGACGAGCGCTTGGAAGCTTTGTACAAGCGCGTGTTCATCGAGCGGTCCGCGCAGACGCAACGCCGCTGGAATGTTGTAGGACGCAGTGTCTGGCTGCAGTTGGTCGAGGAACCATAAGCGTTCCTGAGCAAAGGATAGCGGCAAGGGTTCGTCACGAGACACTCGTGCGATCGGTGCCTGTTCATTCGTTTGTCCTTCCGCTGCAAGCAAGACGCGCTTCGGCTGGCGTGCCGTACGAGACTGCGCTGTGATTGGTGCCTTTTCAGGTTCTAGTCCTTCCGCTCCGCCCGCTTCAATCATTTCGGCAAGCTCGGCGATGGTCGTCGCTTCGAACAATGCCCGAAGCGGCAGGCGTACAGCAAACTGCTGGTTGATCCGCGCGATGGCGCGAGTCGCCAAGAGCGAGTGACCGCCCAGCTCGAAGAAGTCATCATGGACGCCGATGCGTTCAAATCCGAAGACCGTTTTGAAAATCTCGGCCAAGTCCGCTTCGAGTGGTGTCCGCGGCGCGAGGAAAGCCGGTCTGGCCGTAATCGGACGCAGTTCTGCCTCGGGCAGATCGATCTGCCGCTTAGCAAACAGACGGTCCGCCTCGTTTCCGGTGAACGGATGGAGATGCGCCAGTTTGGCGTGCGGCGATTCGACGATTTTTTCCAGCAGAAGCTCGAAATGTTCCACCATGCGGATGATCGTCGCTTCGTCGAACAGGTCGCTACTGTACTCGAACTCGGCACGCAGGCCGTCTTCGCCGTCCGCCATGAGCAATTGCAGGTCGAACTGGGCCGATTTTTTCTGCACGCCAAGTCGGGTTAAGTGCATGCCCGCCGCTTCCGCCGTCATGCCTGGCATCTGGAGGCTCTGCTTGCCGCCACGATTCGGATTTTGCAAAGTAAACATGGTTTGGAAGATCGGCGTGTGGCTGAGACTGCGTTTTGGCGCCAATTTCTCGACCAGTTTCTCAAATGGCACGTCTTGGTTGGCATAAGCGTCGAGCGCCATCTGTTTGACGCGCTGCAACAGTTCGTGGAAACTGAGTTCCGATGTGATCTCCGTGCGCATGACCAGCGTGTTGACGAAGAAGCCGATCAACTCTTCCAGCTCTTTCTTCTGTCGGTTGGCAATCGGCGTGCCGACGAGAATGTCCGTTTGGCCAGAGTACAGATGAAGTAGCGTTTTGTACGCAGCAAGCATGGTCATGTACATCGTCGTGCCCTCTTGTTTACAGAGAGCGTGCAGTTTTTCTGTCAACCCCATCGACACATGCAGGGAAACGCGGTTCCCCTCACGACTCCGCTCTTTTTGGCGCGGACGGTCGGTTGGCAGTTGCAGGACGGGCAGTTCTCCGGCGAGCTGTTCTTGCCAGAATGCCATTTGCGCGGCGATGTCCTCCCCTTCCAGCCATTCGCGGTGCCAGACGGCGTAGTCGGAATATTGTAGAACAGGCTCTGGAAGGGACAACGTCTCCCCGTTGCTAAACGCTTCGTAATGCCTTTGCAACTCTTGGAAGAAGACACCCATCGACCAAGCATCGGTGATGATGTGATGGAAAACAGGTGTCGCCACATACTCAGTTTCGCTGATTTTCAGCAACTTGAGCTTCAGCAAAAGATCTTGGCTCAGGTCAAACGGCGTATTCGTGACCTCTTCGGCGATCCTCGCCGCCTCCGCCTCTCGCTCTGCATCAGGCAAGTCGGAGAGGTCGATGACCTCAACGTGATAGTGGAACGCTTCTGCTGGCGTGATGATCTGCACCGCTTGACCGTCCCGACCGACAAAGTTGGTGCGCAGGCTGTCGTGGCGGCGGAACAATTCGTTCAGGCTCTTTTCGACCGCCACGAGATCGAGGTCGCCTCTGATCCGCATGATCTCCGGCACGTTGTGAGCTGCGTTATCCGGCTCCAACTGTTCAAGGAACCACAGGCGCTTCTGCGAGTAGGACGCCTCGCGTTCCCGTTCTCGCGAGCCCGGTAGTACCGGCATCAGGTCGGCCGTGTTCTCCCCCGATTGGTTTTGCAACAGGCGCGCCATGCCGCGGATCGTCGGTTGATTGAACACATCTCGAAGGGTCATCGGCAAGCCTAAGTCGGTTACGACGCGCGAGACGACCTGAGTCGCCAACAGCGAATGGCCGCCACGAGCAAAGAAATCATCTTGCACGCCAACTTTTTCGGTGCGCAGAATTTCGCTCCAGATCGTGGTCAACGCAAATTCCAGCGGTGTGGACGGCGCGACATAGCTTTGTTGGGCGGCAAGGCCAATCCCTTCTGGCGCCGGTAGCGCTTTGCGGTCCACTTTGCCGTTCGGCGTGAGCGGCATTGCTTGCAGGTGCACGATCACCGCAGGCACCATATAGTCGGGCAGCTGTTCTCGCAAGAAATCGCGCAGTGCACCAGCATCTGGTGCGACCTCCCCTTCGCCCACCACGTAAGCGACGAGCGTGTTGTCGCGGGCGATGACGACCGCTTCACGGACGCTGTCATGCTCAGCCAAGCGAGTTTCGATCTCCCCGAGTTCGATGCGGTACCCGCGCACTTTGACTTGGTGGTCGAGACGGCCAAGGAATTTGACCGTCCCATCCGCGAGGTAGCTGGTCAGATCGCCCGTTTTGTAGAGCACCCCAGCCCCGAAAGGATTGGGAATGAAACGCTCTGCGGTCAGGTCGGGACGCCCGAGGTAACCTCTGGTCACGCCTGCACCGCCGATATGCAGTTCGCCGCCAACGCCGATCGGCACGGGCTGAAGGTGTGCATCAAGAACGTAAAGCGTGTAGCCTGTGATCGGACGGCCAAGCGGGATCGTCGAGATCGCATCGGGATCGGTCACCTCATAGGTGGTAGCCCAGACGGTCGCTTCGGTCGGTCCGTACATGTTGAACAGGCGGGCATTCGTATGTTGCTTCAACTGTCGCGCCAAGGCGAGCGGCATCGCTTCGCCACCGAGCAGAATTTTTTGCAAGCCATCGAGCGCCGCCAGTCCCTCAGGGGTGGCGATGATCATGCCCATCAGTGACGGCGTGCATTGCAGCATCGTCGCGTTGTGGCGCACCAGTTGGTTGCGCAGCGAAAACTCATCGAAGGAGACACCCGCTTCGATCACTTCCTGTTCGGAGAGCAGAACGACTTTCGTTCCGCGGGTCAGCGTCCAGAACAGTTCGAGCACCGAGATGTCAAAGCCGATCGACGTGACCGCAAGCATCGCATCATCCGCTCCACAACCGATCGAACGGTCCATGCCAAGGAAGAAGGCAATCGCGTTGCGGTGCTCGACCATGACACCTTTGGGCTTCCCTGTCGAACCGGAGGTGTAGATGATGTAGGCGAGATGTTCCGGCTTGACGGTGTGGGGTAGATTGGCAAGCGGCGTGTCTGGCTCTGCTCCCGTGACCAGCAACACTTGAGCAACATGTGGCGGCATCTGTTCGGCAAAAGACGGCTGGGTCAGGATCACTTTCGGCTGCGCGTCTTCCAACATAAAGGCCAAGCGGTCCTGCGGGTAACTCGGGTCGAGTGGGAGATATCCAGCACCCGCTTTGTGTGCGGCCAACAGCGCAACCATCATCTCCGGGGTCCGCTCCAGATAGATGCCGACAAGATCATCTGGGCCAACACCGAGCGTCCGCAAGCGAACGGCGACATGATTGGCTCGGTTGTTCAGTTCGCGGAAGGTGAATTCTCGCTCTTCGAACACGAGTGCGATCGCATCAGGCGTCCGCTCCACTTGCGCTTCGAAGAGCTGATGGATGCAGGACTCGTGATTGGCAGGATCAGGCTGTGCTTCCGTTTCAATATCTTGGACGTTCCAGTCGTGAAGCATCGTCTGCCGCTCCTGTTCGCTGAGCAGAGGAAGTGCGTACAGCGGCTGTTCTGGATATTCCACGATGCCGGCCAGCAAGGTCTGGAAATGACCGATCATGCGTTCGATCGTCACGGAGTCGAACAGGTCGGTGTTGTACTCCCATTCTCCATACAGACCCACTTCCGTCTCACGCACCGTCAAAGTGATGTCAAATTTGGCCGTGCCTGCGTTCAATTCTTTCGATTCGAGAGACAGGCCCGGCATCGATAGCGAGAGCTTCGCGTTCAACATGTTGAACATCGCTTGGAAGAGCGGCGAGTAGGCCGTATTGCGTTCCGGTTGCAACTCTTCAACCAATTTTTCAAACGGCAGTTCGCCGTGTGACAACGCATCGAGCGTCGTCTGGCGCACGCTTTGCAACAGGTCGCGGAAGCTGTTTTCAGCGGTGACCTGACTGCGCAAAACGAGTGTGTTGATGAAGACGCCGATCAGCGCTTCCACTTCGGGGCGATTCCGATTGGCGATGGGCGAGCCGATCAGGATGTCCGTTTGGCCCGTGTAGCGAGCAAGCAACGCTTTGTAGGCGGCAAGCAGTGTCATAAAGAGTGTGCTGCCTTCTTGCGCGCTCAGCTCTTGCAGGGCTGTCGTCAGCCGTTTCGGAATCCAAAATGGCAGTGTCGCACCGATGAATGTCTGATTGACCGGACGCTGGCGGTCGGTCGGCAAAGCCAACGGTTCGATCGATCCGCTGAGTTGCTCCTTCCAATAGGTCAGGTGCTCGTCGAGCGCCGCTTGTTGCTCAGGGAGCTTCTGCCAATGTGCGAAGTCGCTGTATTGAATTGGAAGCTCCGCAAGCGATGCAGGCTGACCTGCTGTAAATCCAGCGTAAAGCGCGGCGATTTCGCGAATCATCACCCCGAGCGACCAGCCATCGGCGATGATGTGATGGATGATCAGCACGAAGGTATGCTCCTCGTCTGCCGTGCGAATCGCGGTGGCGCGCAGCAGCGGTCCGTGTTGCAGGTCGAATGGCTGGCGGGCCAGATCAAATGCGATCGCGTTCGCCTCTACGCTACGCTCGGACGCATCTCGTTGCCTCAGATCGTGTACTTCGAGCGAAATCTTCAGGTCGGTGCTGAATTCGACGATCGGTTTGCCACCAACCGTTTTGAACGTTGTGCGCAGTGTTTCGTGACGGGCGATCACTTCGTTGATGCTTCGGTTGAGTGCCGCCAAGTCGAGCTGGCCCTTCATCTCCACAGCGTAGGGGATGTTGTAAGCGGCACTGCCCGGATCGAGCTGTTCCATCACCCAGATGCGCTCTTGGGCAAACGTCAGCGAAATTGGACCATCCGGACGGCGCGGAATCTGCAGTTCGGTGCGAACGGCACCGCTTTGCACGACGCCGCCCTTTTCCTGAACGGCCACGGCCAGTTCGGCCGCCGTTTCCGATTCAAACAGCGTGCCGAGCGGCAGATCGACGCCAAATTCACTGCGCAGGCGCGATACGAGCTGTGTGCCGAGCAGGGAGTTGCCGCCCAGTTGGAAGAAGCTGTCGTGGATGCCGACCCCTTCAATGCCGAGCAGATGTTGGTAGATCATGATGATCGCTCGTTCGTAGTCATTGGTCGCCTCGACAAAGGCAGTGGCCAACTGCGGCCGCGCGTGCTGCGCTTGGCTGTTCGTAACATCGTTGCTACTCTCCGCTGGCAATTCTGGCTGCAGTGCCGATGGAGCGCCTACTGCCTGTTGTTTGGCGTCGATCCAGTAGCGTTTGCGCTCAAACGGATAGGTCGGCAACGGCACGCGCAGACGACGTTCATGTCGGTACAGCCCCTGCCAGTCAAGCGCAACACCTGCCAGCCAGAGCTGGCCTGCCGTGCTGAACAAGAACTGTGCGTCATTGCGCTTTTCGTAGGATGGCCGCAGCGTCGGGAGCACGATGCGATCCGCCTGTTGCTGCAAGGCAAAGCTGGTCAACGTCTGGCCTGGCCCGACTTCCAACAACAGCAAGTTCGGGTCTGCGCAAAGTTCGCCAAGTCCATCTGCAAAGCGCACCGTTTGGCACATGTGGCGCGCCCAGTAGGACGGATCGGTCGCTTCCTCCGCGCTGATCCACGTCCCCGTGACGTTGGAGACGAACGGGGTGTGCGGCGCTTGCAGGTTGAAGCTTTGCACCAGTTCGGTGAACTGCTCGGCGATCGGCTCCAGCATGTGCGAGTGGAACGCATGGGACGATTGAACGCGCAGGCAAGCGATATTTTGGGCGAGCAAATTGGCTTCCAACTCAGCGATCGCTTCGGTTGTGCCGGAGACAACACAGTGGTTTGGCGTGTTGATCACAGCAAGCGACAAGCGAGCGTCGAGCAACGGTGCGATGTCGGCCGGAGCGAGCGGAATGGCGAGCATCGAACCGCCGGGGAGCCCTTGGATCAGTTGAGCGCGCTTGGCCACAAGCGCCAGCGCATCTTCCAGCGAGAAGACTCCCGCGACGCAAGCTGCCACATATTCGCCCAACGAGTACCCGATCAGCGACTGCGGGCGGATGCCCCATTCGAGCAGCAGTTGGGTGAGCGCATACTCGATCACGAACAGTGCCGGGTGGGCATATTCGGTGCGGTTGAGCTTGTCTGCCTGTGGGTTGGTCTCGCTGTCACGGCGTAGCATTTTGCGCAAGTCGAAAGCCTGTGCGGCCGAACCGACCTCTTCCGTCGCGGATGCGGCGGCAAACAAGATGTCGCGCAAGTCGGCACCAAGATGAGGCTCTAGCAGTTCACAGCAGGTATCCACCCAGTGCTTGAATGTCGATTCCGTTCGATACAGCTCAGAGGACATGTTGACATAGTGGTCGCCCGTGCCAGCAAAGAGGAAAGCGACGGGACGTGCCGGAGCCATCGGGTGGCGGAAACCGCCGAGCAGTCGGCGCGGGTGAAGCGTGTCGAGCGCTTCCACAGCATCCTCACGATTGGAGACCACGATGGCACGGCGGTGTTCAAAAGCGCGTCGTCCCGCTTGCAAGGTGTAGATGATGTCTGCAAAATCATGCTCTGGGTGTTGTTGCAAATACCCTTTCAGATTGGCCGTTGCCGCTTCCAACGCCGATTCCGTTTTGGCGGACAAAACCAACAAGTGCGCCGCTCGACCCGACGGGTCACTCACCTGAAGTGGTGCCTCTTCCAAGACGGCATGGGCGTTGTTGCCGCCCAGACCAAAAGAGGACACCCCAGCGCGGCGCGGTTCATCACCACGGCTCCAGTCACGGAGTTCAGCATTGACGAAGAACGGCGAGCGCTCCCAGTCGATCTTGGGATTTGGCGCTTCAAAATGCAGACTTGGCGGCAGTTGCTCATTGTAAAGCGACAGGACCGTTTTGATAAAGCCTGCCGCACCTGCCCCCGCATCGAGATGGCCGATGTTGCTTTTGACCGAACCGACCGCGCAATAATTGGTCGCCGTCGTTTGCTTCTGGTAAGCCTGCATCAGCGCCGTCATTTCGATCGGGTCGCCAAGCGGTGTTGCCGTACCGTGCGCTTCGATGTAGGACACCGTCTCTGGATGAACATCTGCCATCGCCAGCGCCTCGGCGATCACAGCCGCCTGACCCTCGACGCTCGGCGCTGTGTAGCCGACTTTTTGCGAACCGTCGTTGTTGACCGCAGTACCTTTTACCACAGCCATGATGTGGTCCCCATCACGAAGCGCATCATCGAGGCGCTTCAAGACGACAACGCCCACACCGCTGCTCGGTACCGTTCCCTGCGCGTTCGCGTCAAAGCTGCGGCAATGGCCATCCGGCGAGGTGATACCGCCTTCAACATGGAAATAGCCGTTCTTTTGCGGCACTCCGACGGAAATGCCGCCTGCGAGCGCCATGTCGCTTTCGCCGTTCAACAGGCTCTGGGAGGCAAGGTGAATGGACACCAACGCGGTCGAACATGCGGTCGAAACGCCCATGCTCGCCCCTTTCAGATTGAGCTTGTAAGCGACGCGCGCCGCCAGATGATCGGTGCCGTTGCCGATCAGCACGGGCAATTGTCCCATCGTGGCGAGCAGTTCGCGGTTGGACATCAGATTGAACAGCAAATATTGGCTGATCCCCGTGCCTGCGTAAACGGAGATCGCGCCCTCATACGCTTCCGAATCATAACCGGCCATCTCCAGCGCCTGCCATGCCGTCTCCAAGAAGATGCGATGCTGAGGGTCCATGATTTCCGCCTCGCGCGGGTTGATGCCAAAGAAGTCAGCATCGAACAGCTCAACGTCATCGAGCACCCCAGCCGCTTTGACAAAGTTCGGCGCTTGCAGCATCTGTGGATCATGTCCTTCTGCCAGCAACTCCTCGTCGGTAAAGTGCGTGATCGATTCCACGCCGTCGCGCAGATTTTCCCAGAACTCCGCCACATCGTTGGCACCTGGAAAGCGTCCCGCGATCCCGATGACCGCAATGTCGTTGCGCCCGACGCTACGCGTTGCTTTGCGCAAGTCGGCACGGGTCGGTGCGTCCACCTCGTCCGCTTTGTTCTGTTGGCTGAGATAATCGGCCAACAGACTCACCGTCGGGTATTGGAACATCTGCACCACCGTGATGTCCACGTCATACTGCGCTTGCAGTTGGCGGTGCACCTGCATGATCAACAGCGAATGTCCGCCCAGATCAAAGAAGTTGTCATACAACCCGACCCGCTCTACGCCAAGCACTTCCTGCCAGATCGCAGCGATGCCGCGCTCCAACTCGCTTTGCGGCTGGACGTACTCCTGTTGTTGCGCCTTGCTGCTCTGACCGAGCTCGAGCAACGCTTTGCGGTCCGCTTTCCCGTTCGGCGTGATCGGCAGTTCTGGCAGGAACGTAAAGGTGTTCGGCACCATATACCCCGGCAACTGGTCTTGCAAGAAGTGGCGTAACGCTTGGGCGGTGACCGTTTCTTCCCCGACCACAAAAGCGGCGAGCGCGTCCCCTTTCGGCAGGACCACCGCTTCTCGCACGCTGTCATGCATCGCGAGCAACGCTTCAATTTCACCAAGTTCGATGCGGAAACCGCGAATTTTCACCTGATGATCCAAACGGCCCAGATATTCGATCACGCCGTCCGCCAGAAAGCGAACAAGATCGCCCGTTTTGTACAGCGTGCCTGCGCCATACGGGTTGGCGATAAACTTTTCTGCGCTCAATTCCGGTCGGTTGTGATAGCCACGCGCCACCTGCACCCCACCGATGTGCAGTTCTCCTGCCACACCGATCGGCACGGGACGCAGTTGTGCATCGAGCACGTACAGCTTCGTATTCGCAACAGGACGACCAATCGGCACGGTCAGGCGGTTGCTGTCCACTTCGCAAGCCCAGTACGACACGTCGATCGCCGCTTCGGTCGGCCCATACAGATTGTGCAGTTCGACATGAGGCAACCGCGTAAACGAACGCTTCTGCAGCTCCAAGGGCAGTGCTTCTCCACTGCAAAAAATGCGTCGCAGCGACGAGCAGCTTTCCAATCCTTTTTCTTCAATAAACACTTGGAACATCGACGGGACAAAATGCAAGGTGGTGATCGCTTGCTCCTTGATCAGATCGCGCAGATAGGCACTGTCTTTGTGCCCTTCCGGACGCGCGACAACCAACCGTGCCCCAAACAGCAACGGCCAGAAGAACTCCCAAACTGAGACGTCGAACGACATCGGCGTTTTTTGCAAAATGTGATCGGTCGCAGTCAATCCATACTCTTCCTGCATCCACAGCAGGCGATTGACAATGCCTCGATGTGGAATCATCGCGCCCTTCGGCTTGCCGGTCGAACCGGACGTGTAGATCATATATGCCAAATGATCTGGCGTGATCGCCACTTCCGGATTGGACGTGCTTTCGGCAGACCAATCTTCCGCATCCACAGCGATCAAACGCGCACCGTCTGGCGCAGGTAACGCTCCGACCAGCTTTTCTTGGGTCAGCAGCACGCGAACCTGTGAGTCCTCCAGCAGATATGCCACGCGGTCCGCAGGCAGGGTCGGGTCGATCGGCACATAGGCGGCGCCCGCTTTCAACACCCCGTACAGCGCGACCACCATGTCAAAGGAACGCTCCATGCAGACGCCGACAAAGGAGTCCGGCTGCACGTCAAGCTTGAGCAGGCGCGACGCCAATGCGTTCGCACGCTCATTCAGCTCGCGATAGGTCAGCTCCGCCCCTTCGAACACCAAGGCCACTCGATCGGGCGTTTGAGCTGCTTGTCGCTCGAACAGTTCGTGCAACAGCAGGTTCGCCTGCGGATACGCCCGCTCCGTCTCGTTAAAGCCCTCGATCACCAGCTGTTGCTCTTGCTCGGTCAGCAGTGGCAGATCGGCAATCTTGGTCGCGGGGTCGGCCACGATGCCTGCCAACAGCACGGCAAAGTTATCGGCCATCCGCTCGATGGTCGGCCCATCAAACAGGTCGGACTTGTACTCCCAGATGCAGACCAGCCCATCCTCCTCTTCGACAATTTCCAAGAGCACGTCAAATTTAGCGCCGCCTCTCGCTTGCTCTAAGCGAGTCATCGACAAGCCAGGCAGTTCCGTTTTGCCCAGCGGCGAATTGAGGACAAACATCGTCTGAAATAGCGGCGTCACGCTCATGTTGCGCTCCGGCTGTAACGCTTTGACGAGCATTTCAAACGGCACTTTGTCATGTGTAAACGCTTCGAGCGCCGTATTGCGCACCTGCTCTAAAAACGCAGAAAACGAAGGATTGCCACTCAGATCGGCACGCAGCACCAAATTGTTGACGAAAAAGCCGATCAGCCCTTCCACTTCTTGCAAGTAGCGTCCAGCGATCGGCGAGCCGACCAATACATCCTCCTGCCCCGTGTAGCGATGGAGCATGACCTGATAGGCGGTCAAAAGCGTGATGAACAGCGTAGTTCGCTCGCTGCGTCCGAACTCCTTGATCTGCTCGGTCAGACTTTTAGACAAGCGCTTTTTATAAGCGACGCCGCGGTCGGTCGGCTGTAATGGGCGTGGACGGTCGGTCGGCAATTGCAACACGGGCAGATTCCCAGCCAGTTTTTCCCGCCAGTACGCTAGTTCTTTTTCCAAAAACTCGCCTTGCATCGCCTCCAACTGCCAGTCGGAGAAATCCGCATATTGAAATTCCAACTCGGGAAGCGGTGACGCCTCTCCATTTGCAAATGCACGGTAGAGCTGTGATAACTCTCCGACTAAAATTGCGATCGACCAGCCATCTGAGATGATGTGGTGCATCGTCAATAACAACAGATGCTCTTGTTCGGCCAGTTTTATCAGCGTGGTGCGCAACAAAGGGCCTGTTTGCAAATCGAACGGACGCAACGCTTCCTCGGACATCAAGCGTTCCGCTTCGGCGCGACGCTTCGCTTCAGGCATCGCCTGCAAATCGACGATCGACAGTTCTTGCGCTCGCTCTGCAAAAATCTTTTGCACAGGCTGCCCGTCTTCCAATCCAAACACGGTGCGCAACGACTCATGGCGGTTGACAATCTCCTCCAACGCACGCGCCAAAGCATCCGCCTTTAGTTCTCCTTCCAGCAAATGCGCAGCCGATATGTTATAAGCCGGACTGCCTGGCAATAGCTGGTCCATGAACCACAAGCGCTGCTGTGAAAACGAAACAGGAAAAACGTAAAAATCTGTCATCTCGCCTTCGCCCTCTCTCACAATAGGTTTAAACGCAGTCTTGTAAAAACCGCTTCCTCTATCAAGTTCAAAACATATGATACAATTTTATAATTTTACTCCGAATCCGACAATCGAAAATAAATTCTTTTAACCCCTTGCTCCACAAAAAAAGGCAACCACACCGCACCGCGCGTGGGTTGCCTTTTCCTTAACTTTTTTTGGAAGATCGAACTCGGTCGCGGCGGTAGATCTGCGGTTCCAAAATAGCGTCTGCAGAATCGACCGACTGTGCCAGTTCGGCGATCGTCGTTTTTTCAAACATGTCGCGCAACGGCAGTTCGATCCCAAAATCGAGCTGCACGCGAGCGATCAATTGCGTCGCCAAGAGCGAGTGACCTCCGATGTGGAAGAAGTTATCGTGGATCGAGATGTTTTCGATCCCCAACAGTTCGGACCACAGGTCAGCCAGACGCGCTTCGGTCGGTGTGCGCGGAGCGACGTGCTCCACTGCCCGCAGTTCCGATTGTGGAGCGGGCAAGGCCCGACGGTCGATCTTGCCGTTCGGTGTGAGCGGGAGTTGCTCAAGTGGAACAAAATGTCCTGGCACCATGTAGGCTGGCAACGTGGCGCGAAGCTCATCATGCAGAGCGGCCACTTCCGGCAAGCTCTCACCTGCGCTGACCAGATAGGCGATCAACGTGTTGTCCCGCGCGATGACCACCGCCTCGCGGATTTGGTCATACTTCATCAGCGCCGCTTCGATTTCGCCCGGTTCGATGCGGTAGCCGCGCACTTTCACCTGCTGGTCGAGGCGACCATGATAGCAGACCGTCCCGTCCGCTCGGAAGCTGGCGAGGTCGCCCGTCTTGTACAGCTTGCCTGCACCGAACGGATTGGGGATAAAGCGCGCCTCTGTCAACTCGCTGCGTCCCAGATACCCGCGGGTGACGCCAACGCCGCCGATGTGCAGTTCGCCCAGCGCTCCGACTGGGACAGGTTGTAGATGCGCATCGAGAATGTAGAGCTCACAGTTGGCGAGCGGACGTCCAAGCGGAATGACGCCCAAGTTGTTGTCGGTAACCTCATAGGCGGTGGCGTAGACGGTCGCTTCGGTCGGCCCATACAGGTTGAACAGGCGGGCTGACGTGTGCTGTTTCAACAGGTCGGCCAAGGCAGGCGGCAACGCTTCACCGCCAAGCAGAATTTTCTGCACCGCATGAAGCGCATCCAGCCCTGCACGGCTCGCGGTAATCATCCCGATCAGCGACGGGGTGCCTTGCAGCATCGTGACGCGGTGTTGTTGCAGTTGGGCACGCAACGAGTACGGCGTGGTGCTGACTCCCGCTTCGATGATTTCCCGGTCGGAGAGCAGTACGACTTTGGCACCGCGTGACAGCGTCCAGAACAATTCGGGGACGGAGATGTCAAACCCGATCGAAGTCACGGCGAGCATCACGTCCGATTCGGTACAGCCGACCGCGCGATCCATGCCACTGAAGTGGTTGACGACGCTGCGATGGGTGACCATGACCCCTTTTGGCTGTCCCGTCGAGCCAGAGGTATAGATGATGTAGGCGAGATGTTCCGGCTGTACTTGATCGGACAGCTCGATCTCGCTTTCCGCCAACTCCTCTTCGGTCACGAGCAGTACGCTGGCTTCTCCAACAGGCAATCGGTCGGCAAGCGTCGGCTGGGTCAGGATCACTTTCGGCTTGGCATCTTGCATCACATAGGCCAAGCGATCCTGTGGATAGTTCGGGTCGAGCGGAAGATAGCCACCACCCGCCTTGTGCGTGGCGAGAAGGGCGATAACCAATTCCAACGAGCGCTCCATATAGATGCCGACAAGATCATCGGGACCGACGCCTTGTGCTTGCAGGTGGGCGGCAAGGGTGTTGGCGCGGGCGTTCAACTCGCGGAAGGTCAGCTCCTTCTCTTCAAAAACGAGTGCGGTCGCATCTGGGGTCCGCTCCGCCTGCTCTGCAAAAAGGTGATGCATGCAGACGTCTTCGCGATAAGCCATGCTGGTGTCATTCCAATCGCCAAGCACCATCTGCCGCTCCGCTTCTGAGAGCAACGGGATCTGATGCCAAAGTTGGTTCGGCTGCTCCACGATGCTTTCGAGCAACGTCTGGAAGTGGCCGATCATGCGAGTGATCGTGGCCTCATCAAAGAGATCGATGTTGTACTCCCACTCTCCGATCAGGGCGTCTTCTCGCCCGCTCATCGCCAAGGTGATGTCAAATTTGGCCGTGCCCGAATTGAGCTCTTTGGTCTGCAAGCTCAAACCACCAGGCATGGTAAGCGATAGCGGCTGGTTGAGCATGTTAAACATCACTTGGAACAGCGGCGAAGTGCCCATGTTGCGTTCAGGCTGCAGATCGGCGACCAACTTTTCAAACGGCAGGTCTTGATGAGCAAACGCATCGAGTGATGTCTGACGCACCTGTTGCAAGAACTGGCGGAAGGTCAGCTCGCTTTGCAAACTGCCGCGCAATACCAGCGTGTTGACGAAGACGCCGATCAATTCCTCCGTCTCGCGGCGGCTTCGTCCCGCGATCGGCGAACCGACGAAGATGTCCGTCTGCCCGGAGTAGCGAGCGAGCAGCGTTTGGAAAGCGGCTAACAGCGTCATATAGAGCGTCGTGCCCTCGTTTTCGCTCAGCTGTTGCAGTGCAGCGGAAAGTTGTTTGCTTAGCGTGAAGCCTTTTCTGGCCCCCTTGTAGCTCTGAACGGCAGGACGCGGTCGATCGGTCGGCAGGGCGAGCGGTTCAGTTGCGCCGCCAAGCTGTTGCTTCCAGTACGCCAATTGGCCATCCAGTTCCGCTTGTTGCGCTGGCGTTTTTTGCCACTGCGCGAAGTCGCCATATTGAATGGGAAGCTCGTGCAACGGTGAAGGTTGCCCTTGTGCATAAGCGCCATACAAAGCGGCGATTTCCGAGATCAGCACGCCAAGCGACCAGCCATCGGCGATGATGTGATGAATGACCAGCACGAGCAGATGCTCCTCTTCTGCGGTGCGAATCGCAGTGGCGCGCAGAAGCGGGCCTCGTTGCAGATCAAACGGGCGACGAGCAATGCTCTCGGCGATGCGCATCGCCTCCTCGTCGCGCTCTTCTGCGCTGACGAGATGGCGCAGATCCAGCAGATCGACGCTGAGCGAAATGTCCACTTGATGCACGACGGTCGGTTGACCGTTGCTCGGTTGGATCGTGCTGCGCAACGTTTCGTGTCGGGCGACGACCTCATTGATGCTTCGCTCAAGGACGTTGAGGTCGAGCGGCCCGGTCATCTGCACCGCGGACGGGATGTTGTAGACCGCCTGATCGGGTGCTAACTGCTCCATGATCCAAATGCGCTCTTGCGAATAGGACAACGGACTGTCAGCCTCCTGACGGCGAGGTATCCCCGTTTCCTGTCGTGAGGCGGTTTTGGTGCTCGTGGTGCCCTGCTGCTCGGTGACCACAGCGGCCAGTTCAGCCGCCGTCTCCCGCTCGAACAAGGTGTGCAGGGGGAGATCAACGCCAAACGTGCTGCGCAGTCGGGAGATCAACTGCGTGCCAAGCAACGAGTTGCCGCCCAGTTGGAAAAAGTTATCGTGAATCCCCACGCGTTCGATGCCGAGCAGATCTTGGAAAATGTTCGTGATCGCCTGCTCTTGGCGGTTGGTCGGCTCAACAAATGCAGTCGATAAGCGCGGGCGGGAATGTCCGGCTTGGAGTTGCTCACTCGTCTGCTCCTGACCTTCCACCAACGCGGGCATGCGACCCATTGCGAGCGATGGCCTCGACTGTTGGTTCGCATCGATCCAAAAGCGCTTCCGCTCGAACGGATAGGTCGGAAGCGGCACGCGCAAACGTCGTTCGTGTTGATACATGCCCGACCACTGAACCGTGCCGCCCGCAAGCCAGAGTTGTCCAATCGTGCTGAAGAGGAAGCTCGTATCGCTACGCTGTTCATAAGCTGGGCGCAAGGTCGGCAGTGCGATGATGTCTTTTGACTGCTGCTGCAACGCAAAACTGGTCAACGTCTGCCCCGGCCCGATCTCCAGCAACAGCAGGTTGGGGTCTTGGCAGAGTTCACGCACACCAGAGGCAAACTGGACCGTTTGGCACAAGTGACGAGCCCAATAAGCCGGATCGACAGCTTCTTCGTCGGTGATCCAAGTGCCCGTGACGTTGGAGACAAATGGCGTGTGCGGCGCTTGCGGTTTGAAACTGCGCACCAACTCGGTGAACGGCTCTGCGATCCCCTCCATCATCTGCGAGTGGAACGCATGTGACGAATTGACGGGCAAGCAGGCGATCTGCTTATCGAGCAGCGTTTTTTCCAGATCGGCGACCGCTTCAGGCGTGCCCGCCACCACACAATGGTTCGCGGTGTTGACGGTGGCCAGCGCAACCCGGTCGTTCAGATAGGGACGAATCTCTGCTTCGCTCAGCGGCACCGCGAGCATCGCGCCCGGCGGAAGTTGTTGAATCAGTTGTGCGCGCTTCGCTACCAACGCCAACGCATCTTCTAGCGAGAACACACCGGCCACACAAGCGGCCACATATTCGCCAAACGAGTAGCCGATCAACGATTGCGGACGAATGCCCCATTCTGCCAACAGCTGTGTCAAAGCGTACTCGATGACGAACAGCGCGGGGTGCGCGTATTCGGTGCGGCTGAGCTGGTCACCGCTCGATTGGCTATCACCGTCACGACGCAACATTTTGCGCAGATCGAAGGCAGGTGCGGAGGATTCTTGCCCACCTTGGTCGCGAGATTTCGGAGCGCTTTCCAGATCATGCTCCGGATAAAGAATCTCTCGCAAATCGATTCCTAAATGCGACTGTAAAATTTCGCAACAGCGATCAACGGTCATTTGGAAGGTCGGTTCCGTTTTGTACAATTCGGCCGCCATGTCCACATAATGGTCTCCCGTCCCTGCAAACAAGAACGCGACAGGACGCGGGTGTGCGCTCAGGTCGTAATGCCCCTGCAACAGGCGGCGCGGGTTGTGCGCGGCGAGCACTTCGACCGCGTCGGACTGCTCCGTCACGACGAGCGCAAGACGATGCGCAAACGCGCGACGACCGACCTGCAAGGTGTAGGCGACATCGTCCAGCTGTTGCTCAGGATGCGCCACCAGATGTTCTTTCAGATTCGTCACGGCCGCTTCGAGCGCGCCTTCCGTTTTCGCTGACAGCACCAACAGCTGTGCAGGACGGCGGGAAGGAATGCTTTCCAGGTGCGGACCCTCTTCCAAAATCGCATGGGCGTTGATCCCGCCTAGCCCAAACGACGATACACCCGCTCGGCGCGGCGCATCGCCCCTGCCCCAGTCTCGCAGTTCCGTGTTGACGAAGAAGGGGGAGCGTTGCCAGTCGAGCTTTGGATTTGGCGTTTGCACATGAAGGGTGGGAGGCAGTTGCTCATGGTGCAGGGCGAGAACCGTTTTGATAAAACCAGCCGCACCTGCCGCCGCATCCAGATGGCCGATGTTGCTTTTCACCGAGCCGATCGCGCAAAAGTTTTTCGCTTCTGTGCGCGCACGATACGCTTGCGTGAGCGCCGTCAATTCGATCGGGTCACCAAGCGGTGTCGCCGTCCCGTGCGCTTCGATGTACGACACCGATTCCGCTTCCACATTCGCCTTCTCCAGCGCCTTCAAAATTACCGCTTTCTGCCCATCCACGCTCGGAGCGGTATAGCCCACTTTGCGCGATCCATCATTGTTGACCGCCGAACCTTTCAACACGGCCATGATCTGATCGCCATCGCGAAGGGCGTCATCCAGTCGCTTCAACACGACAACCCCGGCCCCACTGCCTGGGACCGTCCCTTGCGCCTCAGCATCAAACGTACGGCAGTGACCGTCCGGCGACACAATGCCGCCTTCCACGTGGTAGTAGCCGTTCTTCTGCGGCACGGCGATCCCCACACCGCCAGCCAGCGCCATGTCGCAGTCACCGTTTCGCAAACTCTGCGCCGCTTGGTGGATCGCCACCATTCCGGTTGAACAGGTGGCCGAGACCGCATGGCTCATCCCTTTTAGATTGAGCTTATAGGCAACCCGAGCTACCATATGATCGGAGCCGTTGCCAATCAGCACCGTATGCTCCCCGATCGAAGCGGCGAGGTGGCGGTTCGGGACGAGATTTACCAATAAATAGCGACTCAGCCCCGCTCCGCCGAAGACCGATATTTCCCCGTCATATTTTTCCGAATCATAGCCTGCCCGCTCCAGCGCCTGCCAACAGGTTTCTAAAAAGATGCGATGCTGCGGGTCCATCACTTCCGCTTCACGTGGATTGATCCCGAAAAAGTCGGCATCGAACCATTCGATCCCATCCAAATACCCTTGCGCTTTTACATAGTTGGGCGATGTGAGCGGTTCAGGATCATGCCCGTCGGCCAGCAACTCCTCATCGGTGAAGTGGCGAATCGACTCCACCCCAGCCTGCAAATTGCGCCAAAATTGATCGATGTCATCCGCACCAGGGAAACGTCCCGCCATGCCGATGACCGCAATCTCCTGTGCATCTTTGTTCGGCACGACTCGCTCTGGTTTACTGGCATCGTTCTTTGTTTCGCTCCCGACAGAAGATTGCGAATGGAAGTGGTTGGCCAGTTCACTCACCGTCGGATATTGGAACAACTGCACGACGCTGACCTCAAAATCATACTTTTCCTGCAAGCGGCGATGAACGCGCATGATCGCGAGCGAATGCCCGCCCAGCTCAAAGAAGTTATCGTACAGCCCGACCTGTTCGATCTCGAGCACTTCTTGCCAAATGGCCGCAATCCCTTGCTCCAACTCGCTTTGCGGTGGCACGTATGCTTGCTCCGACACGGTGCTCACCGTCTCCAGTTTCAACAGGGCCGACCGATCTGCTTTCCCGTTTGGCGTCAATGGCAGCTTGGTCAAAAACGCGTAGGAACCCGGCACCATATAATTAGGCAACGTCTCGAGCAAATACAGCCGCAGATCTTGCGCGCTGATCGTTCCTTCCGCGACCACGTAAGCGGCGAGCGCATCCCCTTTGGGCATCACCACCGCTTCCAAAATGTTCGGATGCTGTGTGAGCAGTGCTTCGATCTCGCCCAGCTCCACGCGGAACCCGCGAATTTTCACCTGATGGTCCAGACGTCCCAAATACTCGAACACACCATCCGGGAACAGCCGCACCGAGTCGCCCGATTTGTACAACTTCCCCTCGCCAAACGGGTTGGGGATAAACTTCTCTGCCGTCAGTTCTGGGCGGTTGTGATAGCCCTCGGCCAACTGCACGCCGCCGATATGCAGTTCCCCCGAAGCCCCGAGCGGAACGGGTTGCAACTGCTTATCCAACACGTAGAGCTTCGTATTGGCAATATGGCGTCCGATCGGCACGGTCAAGCGGTCGCTGTCCCGTTCACAGACCCAAAAGGTCACATCGACAGCCGCTTCGGTCGGGCCGTACAGATTGTGCAGTTCCACTTCTGGAAGTCGGGAGAAGATCCGCGCCTGTAGATCGGCTGGTAGCGCCTCTCCGCCGCACAAGATCCGCCGCAGAGATGTGCACGTCTCAATCCCTTTTTCCTCAGCGAAGATCTGCAACATCGAGGGCACAAAATGCAAGGTGGTGACGCTTTGCTCGTTGATCAAATCGCGCAGGTACGCGCTGTCCTTGTGCCCTTCGGATCGCGCGATCACGATTCGCGCTCCCACCATCAGCGCCCAGAACAGCTCCCAGACCGACGCGTCAAACGATACAGGCGTTTTATGCAAAATCCGATCCGATTCGGTCAGTTTGTACATCTCTTGTCGCCACAGAATTTGATTGACAATTGCGCGATGTGGAAGCTTGGCTCCTTTCGGCTTTCCGGTCGAGCCTGACGTGTAGATCATGTAGGCGAGTTGATCGGTCGTGACCCCCACCTGCGGATTGTCTGGGCTCTCGTCTGTAAAATCCTCACGATCCACACAGATCACCTGCGCCGCTTTCGGCACAGGCAAACGCTCCAACAAATACTCCTGGGTCAACAGCACATTGACCTGCGCATCCTCCAAGATGTAGGCCACCCGTTCCGGCGGATTGGTCGGATCGATCGGCACGTACGCCCCGCCCGCTTTGACCACCCCGTACACGGCGACCAGCATCTCGATCGAACGCTCCATGCTGACCCCGACAAACGCATTGTCGCGAACGCCCAGTTTGAGCAAGCGCGAGGCCAAACGGTTGGCCCGCTCATTGAACTCACGGTAGGTGACCGCTTCCCCTTCAAACACAACCGCGATGCGGTCGGGCGTCTGTTCCGCTTGGATTTCAAAAAATTCATGCAACGTTTTGTCTGGGTACAGCGTTTGCGCCCCGTCATTCCAACTCTCGACGACCTGTTTGCGCTCCGCTTCGGTCAAGAGTGGCAAATGTCCCACCTGCCGTTCCGGCTGATGCGCAATCCCATCCAACAACACCACAAAATTTGCACTCAGCCGCTCAATGGTCGCTTTGTCAAACAGATCGGTCTTATAGCGCCAGATGCAGATCAGCCCGTCTTCCTCATCGATCATCTCCAAAGAGAGGTCATACTTTACCGAAGGGATGTCCAAGTTCACATAGGACATCGCAAGTCCTGGCAGTTCGATCGGCGCCAACGGTTCATTCAGCACGAACATCGTTTGGAACAGCGGCGACACACTGACATTGCGCTCCGGCTGCAGTTCTTGAATCAGCATATCAAACGGCAATTCTGAATGCTGATACGCCTCCAGCGCCGTCTTGCGCACTTGAGCGAGCAGTTCCACAAAGGTCGGTTGTCCTGAAAAATCTGCTCGCAGCACCAAATTGTTCACGAAAAACCCGATCAGATCTTTGACGTCCGCCTGATTTCGCCCCGCGATCGGCGACCCGACCAGCACGTCCTCCTGTCCCGAATAGCGATGCAACAGCACCTGATAAGCCGCCAAGAGCGTCATGAACAGCGTTGCCTTCTCTTTGCGCCCCACCTCTTTTAACGTCTCGGTGAGTTCGATGGAGAGCTTGGCCTGCACCTCATCCCCACGGTCGGTGCGCGTTGTCGGGCGCGGTCTGTCTGTCGGCAGTTGGAGCACGGGAAGTTCTCCGCCCAGCTTCTCGCGCCAATAGCCCAACTGCTGCTCCATCACACCATCTTCCAGGTCATCGCGTTGCCATTGTGAATAGTCTGCATATTGAATCGAAAGCGGCTCCAACGGCGATTCCTCTCCTGCCACAAACGCCGTGTAGAGCACCGATAATTCGTTGATCAAAATTCCGGTGGACCAGCCGTCCGAAATGATATGGTGCATCACGATCACCAGCACGTGTTCCTCGGCGGCCAGTTTCAAAAGTGTGGTGCGCACCAAGGAACCTGCGCCTAGATCGAAGGGGCGTTCGAACTCTTCGGCCATCAATCGCTCCGCTCGCTGCCTCCGCTCTCCATCGGGCACATCTTGCAAATTGATCATCACCAGTTCCTGATCGCGCTCGACATGCACCTTTTGCATCAGCTGCCCGTCGAGCATGCCAAACGTCGTGCGCAGCGCCTCATGACGGGATACGATCTCCGTCAGAGCGCGCTCGAGGGCCCTGGTGTCCAACTCTCCATCTATCTGAAGCACCGCCGGCATATGATACGCCGGGCTCCCCGGAAGCACCCCGTCGGCTAACCAAAGCCTCTGCTGCGAAAACGAAACGGGAAACGCATACAAAACTGCCATTTATGATCCGTCCTCTCAACTCATACTTTTCATAACTGCAATGGATTAGTTATATTTTATGGTTGAATCCAATAAAAAAGCAACCGACCGCTCTTTTTGAGCGGGCGATTGCTTTTTCATTAGGATAATTAACTACATCTTCTCGCCTTGGCTTTCGTTTATGGAGCGCTTAGCCAACAGACCCAGTTCAATTCGCGACAGGAAACAGTGGGAAACTTCCAGTCGCATCTCACAATCGCAAATCAACAGCACGATGCGGGTTGTCAGATTCGATCCCCAGAGCGACGATTCAGTACACGGCACATCAAGCGATCAATGAGATAAAAACTAGTAGCACTAAGCATTGAACTGAGCATGATCACATTCCATAGTGAAAAACCAGAAGTAAATTGGAAACCGTCCGTAAGAATGGCAGCGCCGACCGCGCCCCCCGTTCCGACGTAGATCAGATACGAAAGCACAGGATGAACCTTCAGTAGCTGATCTACAAAAATGGAAAGCGGCAACCCTATGAATATGACAAACGGAGCCCCATATGCGATGCCGATCAGCAGATACTGCCACCTCATGTCCTCAACGTTTAATGGTGAGCCTGTCAGATCGAGAGAAAGCATGAAAACCAACCCTGTGACGAGGATGGTGAGAAATGTAGTTGAAGCCTTCTGAATGAACAGCTGCATGGAACCACCTCCAATCATCATTCTTGATATAAGACAATACTATACTGGTTTAAGAACGAATTTTCGACCAGCCAATTGCACATATTTTCTTTTTAGCACACGCAATCTCTGGAAATCATTTACTTTCTCTCTCCTACTACCTTTCGAGTCTTGCGCGAAGCCCCGCTCAGACTCAGTGGTTCGTCGATCCCCGTGCCAAGCGCACTTGCGCTAGTGTTCAACTTCTTGTCGCCATTTGCTCCCTGCGTTCTGTCCATGCAAAAGACCTCACCTACACACATAAAAAAGCGATGGACCGCTCATCTTCGAGTGGTCCATCGCCTGCACAGCGCCTTGTGGAACTTATCATTCTTCACGCTTGGGTCGCAACTCATGCAGCAATTTCGTCAACGCCCGCTTTTCGATCCGCGACACATACGACCGGGAAATCCCCAGTTCCTCCGCGATCTCGCGCTGTGTTTTCTCTTCCCCGTCCGGCAGTCCGAAACGCCCCCGGATCACCTCTTGTTCCCGCTCGTCGAGCAGATTCATCCGCGAGTAGATCTTCATCTTCTCCAGCTTCAACTGCACTTCGTCGATCACATCGTCGGTGTCGGTCCCAAGCACATCAATCAAAGTGATTTCATTACCTTCCTTATCAGTTCCGATCGGGTCGTGGAGCGAGACGTCTTTGCGCGTTTTCTTTAAAGATCTTAAATGCATTAAGATTTCATTCTCGATACAGCGTGCCGCGTAGGTCGCAAGTTTTGTCCCTTTGTTCACCGAATAGCTTTCAATCGCTTTGATCAACCCGATCGTGCCGATCGAGATCAAATCTTCGCTGTCTTCCCCCGTATTTTCAAACTTTTTTACAATATGGGCGACTAGACGCAAATTGTGTTCGACGAGCACGTTGCGCGCATTCTCGTCTCCCTCTGCCATCAGCAGAAGATTCTTACGCTCATCCTCTTCGGAGAGGGGTTGCGGAAATGCATTGTTTTTAATGTAAGAAACAAACAGCGTAATCTCTTTAAGCAGCAATGCAACCGCAGTCAAAAACCCAGGCACCAGTCTGTCACCTCCCACTTCGATTGGCCCAAAGCGCTATCCGATTGGGCTAGTGTGTTTCAATATATGTGAGGGTGCTTGTTCACTGTGCCTGTACGATGTGCACCAAACAAGATTACTACCACTACCATTGCTCCCACCGCTTTTTAAGGCGTAGGTAGCGCATTAAAAATCTGCAAGGCGATCTGCTCCGTGCTCCGCGGGCCTGTTGCCGACTCGGCCAGTACGGTGACGATATATTTCGGTTTGTCAACAGGACCAAATCCGGCGAACCACTGGTGATTGGCGCTCGGGTCACCGGTCTGCGCCGTGCCGGTTTTGCCTGCCACCGCAAATTGCGCTTGGGCGAGCAGGTGTGCGGTGCCCGATTCGGAGGCCACGACTTGACTCATCCAGCGTTTGACTTGAAAAGCGGCTTGGCGGTCGATGACCTGTTTGCGCTCCGATATCTCAAAATCTTTGTAAAGCAACCCATCAGGCGTATGGAGCGATTGGACGAGGCGAGGTTCGCGGGCCATGCCCCCGTTCGCGAAAACCGCCATCAGGTGTGCCGCCTGCAGCGGGGTGGTGCGCACATCTTCCTGCCCGATCCCCGTGTTGGCCAGCAAGCGAGCGGCAGCCCCTTCTTTGATAAAAATACTGCCCGGGTCTTCTCCATAAAACTGTGACTGGTCGCCATTTTTCCTACCGATCGCAGCGCCAAGGCCCAATTTCTGCGCATAACGCTCGATCTCGCCCCGCCCGAGCTTCATCGCCAGCTGAGCAAAGGCGACGTTACAAGACTCGGCAAACGCCGCTTCGGCGCTTAACGTGCCATGTTTTTTCCAACAGTTCAGCCTCCCATCGCCAATGTCGATGTAGCCAGGGCACTCAAACGTATCGGTCTGGGAGACTATGCCCGTCTCCAGCGCCGCTTGGGCGATGACCGCTTTGAAAATCGAGCCTGGGAAGTAGGCCGTCAACGCGCGATTGACCGGATATTGGCCTTCTGTGATCGGTTGGGTCTGGTCGTAATTGGGACGGGAGGCCATCGCCAGCACGTCTTCCGTCTCCGCGTCGAGGACGACGACAGCCCCTTTGCGCAGGCCGTAGCGATCCATCGCCTCCTCCACCGATCGTTGGATGTCATGGTCGAGGGTCGTCTTCACGGACAGCGCATGATTTTCCTCGTTCGACTCTCGGATGCCAAGGCCGTTGATCGGGCGATTGTAGTTGTCGGAGTAGTAGGCGATCGTGCGGGAGATGCCTAACCCGCGCAACTCCTCTTGGAATTGGAATTCGAGCCCCAGCTTGCCGATCTTCTCATCGAGCGGATATTTCCCACCCCACGTGTTTGCTACAAGATTGGGATCTTCGCCTAAAAAGCCGACCATGTGACGAGCAAGTGAAAGGTCGTCAAAGCGGACTTTGACCTCTTTGGCGTAGATCCCGGTCAGTTCAAGCTTGCGAACGTTCGCCGCCTGTTCGGGGGTCAGGTTGACGACTCTTTTGTTGCCACTCATGTCGGGCAGTCGGAGTAAGAACGGTTCTGTTTTTTCTTGGAGGCCGCTGAGCAGATGTTCGGTGCTGGTGCCGAGGAGCAGCGCCAACTCGTTGATTTTTGGACGTTCGAGGTTTTCCTGCCAGACGGGCAGGACGACGATGCCGTTGATTTTGCTGCCGGTGAGCGAGACGCCATTGCGATCGAGAATGTCGCCGCGTCCAGGGTCGAGTTCAAATTTTTCACGCCGCTGCTCGACGGCAGACGCGACGAGATCATGTCCTTGCATGTCGTGTGCCGAAAATTGAATATAGGCCAGTCGTCCACAAAGCGCCAACATGCTCAGCGTACACACGGTAAGCACAACGGCGGTGCGGCGTTGAATGTTGCGATTCTTCCTTTCCATACGAGTCACACTCCTTCCACTGCTCAGTGTGACCGCTCTTGAAAACGTCTAAACAATGCGAATGAAAGAGCAAGCCGCACAAAAAAAGGAGCAACCCGATTAACGGGTTGCTCCGGAGGTGGAGAGGACTCCTTTGACGATATCGTTGACCTTGGCGACGAGAATGTCGATCGCCACGCGGTTCTGCCCACCTTCTGGGATGATCAGGTCCGCATATTTTTTCGTCGGTTCGATAAATTGCATATGCATCGGCCGAACGATGCCCATATACTGCTCAACGACCGATTCGATCGAGCGGCCGCGCTCTTTGATGTCGCGAAGGATGCGGCGGATGATCCGCACGTCCGCGTCGGTGTCCACAAAAATTTTGATGTCCATCAAATCGCGCAGCCGTTCGTCTTCCAGCGCCATGATCCCTTCCAGGATCACGACCTGTTTCGGCTCTACTTGCTCCGTGAAATCGTCCCGCGTGTGCTCCGCAAAGTTGTAGATCGGCTTTTGGATTGCTTGGTTATTCAGCAACATGTGCAGATGCTCCAACAGCAGATCGTTGTCAAACGCATGTGGATGGTCGTAGTTCGTCAGCACGCGCTCCGCCATCGTCAAATGAGTCTGGTCTTTGTAATAGTTGTCCTGCTCGATCAGAACGATGTTTTCCGGATCGATGTTGCGCGTGATCTCGCGGGCGACCGATGTCTTCCCAGATCCTGTTCCCCCCGCGATCCCTATCAGCACCGGTCTGTGCATCTGTTCCTTCCCCTTTCCAAACTACCTGTCACTTTTTAACTGAGAGGGACACCCCGTCCCCAAGCGGCAGAAACGTCGTCTCATATCCTGGATGATGCGCGAGCAGTTCGTTGTATTCGCGCAGGCGGCCGATCATTGTGCGAAGCTTATGCTTGACTTCTTCCTGACCGCTGACCATCCCTTGGAACAAAATATTATCAGACAGCAGGATACCACCCTGCTCCAAGTGTGGGTCGAGCAGTTGCAGAAAGCGAGGGTATTGCCCTTTTGCCGCATCGAGGAAGATAAAATCATACTGCCCAAGTCCCTCGATCAGATCCAATGCGTCCCCTTCCAGAAGCTCGATCCGGCCGTTCAGCCCCGCTTTGTCAAAATTCACCCGAGCCTCGGCCGCACGCTCAGCATCTCGCTCCAGCGTCGTGATCTGCGCCTCGCATGCGCCTGCCATCACGAGTGCCGAATAGCCGATCGCAGTTCCAACTTCTAAGATCCGGCGCGGTCTTGCAATCTTGAGCAAGACTTGCATAAAACTTACCGTCTCCAGATCCAAAATCGGGATAAATCCTGCTTCCGCTCGTTGCTCCATCTGTTGCAAAAGCGGGTCGCGCTGCGGCACCAAGCCGCGCAAATACGAAACGAGAGTTGGATCGATCATGTGTACAAAACTCCTTCTCAGGACACAAACAGATTCATGTTATCACAAAACCCATTCTCCTGTATAGGACAATGGGTTTCGCTTTTCGAGTTAAGTGGCGTCTGCGTGGCTGTCAACAGGTGCACAAGGCTGTCCGTCCGCCAGCGGCGCCTGAAATCCGTGTTTTAACTTTTCCAGCTCATGCTCGCCGATCAAATAATCGTTCACCATCTCTTCGGGGGTCACTTGAACAGTCTCGCGGTTGTCGTGATTGTTCATCGGTTGTTCCCTCCTTTGATACGGTTAGTTTTTGCGTAGCCACTGCAGATTATTTTACCTATCGCGACGCTTCCTTTGATCGGAGCTACTGGCTTTTGGCAATATTTTGCTGATGCTCGGCATAGGTAGTAGCAAAATAGTGCTCACCTGTGCCGTCATTTTTCGTCACGTAAAAATAGAAATCATGCACGTCCGGATAGAGCGCAGACCGAATCGCATCACGACCCGCTGTCGAAATCGGCCCTGGCGGCAGACCGTCGATCTGGTAGGTGTTGTACGGTGACTCGATCTTCAAATCATCGAACAACAGGGTCTCTTTCGTCTTGCCCAGCGCATATTGGACGGTCGCGTCGATCTGCAATTTCATCGGCGGCTGTTCGTTGATGCGGTTTTGGATGACGCCGGAGATCATCGGACGCTCTTTGGCCACGCGCGCTTCTCGCTCGATCAAGGAGGCCAGCGTCAGCGTTTCGTGCAAGGTGAGCTTTTGCTTTTTCATCTGTTCGCGCCACTCGGGGGTGAGCACTTGTTCCGTCTGCTTCAGCATTAGGTCGATCACCTGATGCGGGGTCGCATTTTGAAAAATTTCATACGTATCGGGGAACAGATAGCCCTCGAGACGATGTTTCATTCCCTCGACTTGCGGGATGTCATGTAAAAATGCGTAGTCGAACGTTCCGTTTTGCACTTCGTCTAAAAAGGCCTGCTTGTCCACAATCTTCTGCTCGGCCAAGCTGTCGGCGATCTGCTCGATGGTCAGGCCCTCCGGCACGGTGAAATGGGTCGTGCCGTACGTGGCATCACCCTCGATCAGCACGCGGGCGATCTCTTCCATCGATAAACCTGGCTTCAGATAGTATTTGCCCGCTTTTAATTGACTCGAATTGCCATGATACGCGAGATACCATTTAAAAAAGTTTGCATTTTTGATCAGTTTTTGGTCTACGAGCAACTCGCCAATCTCATGTGGCGAGGCGCCCATCGGGATTTCCACTGCGACAGCCGGCCCGCCTTCCTGCGGCGGTTGGAACTGTTCCTGCACATAGAAAAGTCCTCCCCCGATCAGCAGGATGCAAGCGGCGAAGACATACCACCACTTGTTCCAGCGCGACGGAGCCCGCTCCGGCAGTTTCGGGGATTGTTTGTTGGTCATGAAAAACCTGCACCTCCACTCATTCCCCACTATTATACTGAATTCGACAAAAGCGGAAAAGCCCGCACCTGTAGATGCGGGCCAACTTTTGGTTATTTTGGCAATTGATCGGCAGGGGAAGCGAGCGATTCGAACCCTTTGGACATGGCAAGACCCACCGCTGCGGCCTGCTCTGCGCTCAATGACTCCATGCCCTGCTGTTCAACCTGCTCGCTCAGCCCAAACTGCTCTAGCACCTGCTGCTGCACCTCTTCGAGATGCAAATCAACTTTGTTCGGATGGTACGCATCGGGAATGTCGTAGTTTGAGTACATCGAAGCCACCTCCCTGCTAACTAGGTTGCCCGCAGGTGCGCTCGATCAGACTGGCAAAGAAAAACAGGCGCCCCAAAGGTGCGCCTGCGCTTGACTGCTATTGAAGATCTTCGTCGCTGCCGCCTTGCTCTTCGAACAGCAAGGTATCATACTCTTCTGCGACCTTGTCCCACTCCGCATCATCTTCGATGTAGGCCAACACATCGTTGCCTTCCTCGTCTTTCTCTACGCGCAGGATCACAGCTTCTTCATCCTGTGCATCGGTCGGTTGGAGGATTGCGTACATCTTTTGATCAACTTCCAGCATTTCGAGCACATCAAACTCATGCTCCGCGCCATCTTCGTCAGTCAGAGTGATCTTTTGGGTGGTTTCTACTTCGCTCATTCTGGCACCTACTTTCCGTTTTGTTGTCTATCTAAATAACTTTGTAGGAAGATTGCCGCCGCCATTTTATCGACGACTCCTTTGCGTTTCTTACGGCTTACATCTGCTGATATCAGCATACGCTCGGCCGCCATCGTTGATAACCGCTCGTCCCACAATACGACTGGCAAATTGAATTTTGCTTTTAGTATTTCGGCAAACTGCTCGCTTAATTCACCACGCGGCCCGATCGTCCCGTTCATGTTCTTAGGGTAGCCCAGCACGATCGTGTCCACCTCATACTGTGTGATCAACTCGCCGATGCGCGCCAGATCGGCCTCTTCACTTTTGCGGGTGATCGTCTCCACACCTTGCGCCGTCCAGCCCATCAAGTCACTGACAGCAATGCCGATACGCACATCGCCATAGTCGATCCCAAGCGTTCTGCTCACATTCATCCTTGATCCCTCATATAGGCCCGGACCAGTTCCTCGATCAACTCGTCTCGCTCCAAGCTGCGAATGATGTTACGCGCGTTGTTGTGATTGGTGATGTAGGCGGGGTCACCAGAGATCAGATAGCCGGAGATCTGGTTGATCGGGTTGTACCCTTTGACCCGTAACGCTTCAAACGCGATCAACAGCGCTCGTCTTGATTCACTGTCTTCCACGCGTCCGCTGAATTTGATCGTATGGTCAAACGACATTTGCAACACCTCATTACGACATCATGATATACCTCTTCAGGCAACTTTTTCCGCGAATCAGGAATCGGGACAATTATACGTCAATGCTTCATGTAGTGCAACACCACATGCTGTAAGATCACCTTGCCGACCGCCACCACCGGGATCGCCATGATCAATCCGATGATGCCAAACATCTCCCCGCCGAGCAGCAGTGCGAAGATGATCAGCATCGGATGGAGCTTCAACGTGCGTCCGATCAGATAGGGCCCGATCAGATTGCCTTCCAACTGCTGGATGACTAAGTTTACGATCAGCACTTTTAGCGCCATGAGCGGAGACACGGTAAAGGCGAGCAACAGCGCTGGAGCAGCCCCGAAAAACGGCCCGACATAGGGGATGATGTTGGTCACCGCCACGATCAGCGCCAAAATGATCCCATATGGCATTCCGATGATCAGATAGCCGATATAAGCCAAACTCCCGACCGCTACGGCAACCAGCAGTTGACCGCGGATGTAATTGCCGAGCGCTTCATCGATCGAGCGGAGCAAGCGGATGATCTCTTGACGCTTCTGGCGTGGGAAGAAGGTGATCACCGTTTTTTCCATCACTTTTAGATCTTTGAGCATGTAAAAGACGAGAAACGGCACGACGAACCAGCCGACCGCGCTTTCGATCGTATTTCCTGCCGACTCTAACGTCTTGGTGATCAGCGCAGTCACCTTCGCCTCGAGCGTGCTCAGGTTGGAATCGACCGCTTTACGCACCGCGTCAGGCAGCCTTTTTTTGTCTTCGTTAAACATGTCCATCCACCAGTCAACGCCTTGGATCAATTGCGGCAGGCGCTCACTCAGCTCCCGCAATTGATCGATGAACATCGGTATGGCGTTGACCAGCAGCACGGTGATCACCACGAAGAACACGATGTAGATGATCAGAATGCTCGCCCCTCGCGGCACTCCCCGCGCATGCAGGCGCGCGACTAACGGATTGAGCAGATAGGCGATGATCACCGAGATCAGAAACGGCGTGAGAACAGCGCTGATGACCGCCCAGATCGAGCGCAGCACATCGCGCAATTCCCAGAGCAGATACAAACACGAAAGCAACACCAGCACGACCAAAAGCGGGTACAGCGTGCGGCTCTGCCGCCACAATTTCATGATGTGTCCACCTCCTGCCAGCTCTGACCTTTGTAGTTTGCCCCAAAAAAGCAAAAAGCCCTCCAATTGGAGAGCCTTCCTGCTCTTTCCGACTTACCAAAGCGAGATCGCGATGTCACCGAGGGTGAAGACGAAGGCGACAGACGCCACATACGAGTTGACCTTGAAAAAGGCGAGGTCGATGCGGCTCATATCATGCGGCGAGATGATGCGGTGTTCGTACCACAGCAACCCTGCGACCGCAGCAACGCCGATCCAGTAGACGATGCCAAGATCGACGTAGATTGGCACCAGCGCAAACAGCACGATCGTCAAAATGTGCATCAGGCGCGACAGGCGCAGTCCGCCCGCGATGCCAAACCGCACCGGGATTGAGTGCAGACCGTGCCGTTTGTCAAACTCGACATCTTGGCAAGCATAAATGATATCGAACGCCGCGATCCACACGGCCACGGCGCCAGCCAACAAAAGCGCCGGCATGTCGAACGAACCGGTCACCGCAATCCAGCCGCCCAGCGGCGCAAAGGAATCGGCCAGACCGAGCACAAGATGGCAGGCCCAAGTAAAGCGCTTACAGTACGGGTAGAGCACCAGCACAGCCACCGCCAGCGGCAACAGTGCGAAGCAAAGCGGGTTGAGCATGTAAGCGGAGACGCCGAGCAGTACGAGCGAGCCGATGATAAACAGCCACGCTTCCAAACTTTTGATCTTGCCGCTCGGAATTTCGCGACCAGCCGTCCGCGGGTTTCTCGCGTCAATCGCCGCGTCGATCACGCGATTCAGCCCCATCGCAGCGCTTCTAGCTCCGACCATCGCCAGCGTCACCCAGACGAATGTCATCAGGCTCGGCCAAGACTGGGACGTGTAATACGAAGCCATCACCATGCCGATATAGGCATACGGCAAGGCAAAGATCGTATGTTCAAATTTGATCATCTCCAGAAAGAGACGAATCTTAGACATAATAAATCCCCCTAATTGATCACATAGCATACTTCTCTATTACAGCGATCAAAAAGGGGGTTGTCAACCCATTTATCGACTTCACGAGTATGTGACTGTGATCAAACGATTTTGTTGCTTTATTTCGAGCGCTTACAATTTGACCCGTTCAATTTCCGTTTCTTTGATCAACTCTTTGCCCAAATACATGCGGATCGCATTTTCCATCTCCGTCAAGTTGATGTTGGTGTTGCGGCACGGACCTTCCGGACGTTTGTTGGCGATGGCGATCACCGGAACGGCCGCTCCAACATCTTGTACCCCTGCCATCAGATCACGCTCACAAGCCACCGCAATCACGCCTTTGGGACGTTTTTCGGTCAGCAGTTGGCGAGCCATCTGACCGCCCGCGCAGATGTGGAAATCAACATCGTATTTCGCCGTTACCGCTTTGATGTCATCGCGCGTCTCTTTGTCCAAACAGCGCGGCAACAAGATCAGCAGTTCGTCGCGCTCGATGTTCTCTTGATTGACCGCCGTCAGACGGTTGCCCACTTGCAAGATCGAGTTGGACATGCGATCTTTGGAGATTCCAAAAACGCTGGAGATCTTCACTGTCCACGGAATGATGTTCGATAGCGCAACATGACGCCCTTTAAAAAACGGAACGAAGTTCTTGCCCGTCAGCACGGTTGCCCCGACCAGCAAGAAGACCAGATCCAAAGCGCCAAGCACACCGACCAGCCCCATGATGATCGTGCGCATCACCCACTCCGGCAACTCCATCAAACGCGGCTGCACCAGAAAGAGCATGAGCCACGCGCCGCTGTTGAGCAGTGTCAGTGTGATCGAGGTGAACCCGAGAAACACCCAAGGCGTGGTCTCCAGATTCCCGTTGTTTTCCTCCACTTGACCGCTCCAGCCATCCCATGTATCCCCGAGCTTGCGGGGTACCACTTTCGTTTCTTCCGCTTCTGCCGTCGTCGTTTCGACGTTTGCCATTCCTTATCCCTCCTGCCACACATTTCCTTGCCACTATCATGCCCGAAGCGATGGCAAGTTATTACATCGGAGGAACCAAGTGCGCCCAGTAGGCATATCGTGTGGAGAGTGTACATGTCGAAGGAAGGAGCAACCACGGTGCATCTCTATCACACAAAAGCGGGCGACACGCTGGAAGGGATCGCCATCCGCCACCGCGTGACACCCGATGTGCTGCGGATCTGCAACGGTCTTCCACCTTCACCCTTCCTGCTGCCAGGGCATACGCTTCTCATCCCGTCACAGCTCACGTTGACTGACAAAGCTGGCTATCAGACCTACCGCGTGCAGGAAGGCGACACCTTGCGCTCGATCAGCGAGCGCACCGGGGTGCCGCTGACACTGATCTCACTGAGCAATGGGCTTGGTGACGAGCTCGTCAGCACAGGCGACATTTTGCAGATTCCCGACCTGCAACCCCGCAGCACTCAGCCCAAAAAGCAGCTTGGACTGTTCAGCATGACACCGCTCCCCTTGCCAACTGGTGCGCATTGTCCACTGACCTATCAAGGCACGCACGATTTGCGTATCGACGCGGCAGGCAATCTACATCTGCCGCCGCTGGCAACAGCAAGGGAACAAACGGCACGTCAGCTCTTCTTGTGCACGCTGGACGGCGCCCCGCAGATTTTGCCCGATGTGGCCAAAGCGATCGTAAAGAGCGAAGAGGCCAAACTCCGCATCCTCGATCAACTGGCGATGCGATTGGGCCCGGCGGGCGGAGATGGCATCATCTTCGACTGGCCGGCGATGCGTCGTGAAAATGAAGTCGCCTACCTGCAATTGGTGAAAGAAGCCGGACGCAGATTGCGCCCGATGGGCTATGTGGTCGGGCTTTACCTGAACGCCTCCTCTCCGCTCTGCAAACGAACCTCCTTGCTTGCCGATGTCTGCCGTCAGCTTGACCACCTGTTTTTTGAGCCGATCACCAGTGATCGCAAAAAACGATCTCTTCTCTCGCCGCTTGTCGGGATCGAGGAGACGCGCCAAGCCATGCAGAAGGCTGTCGAATGCCTCCCACCCGAAAAAATATGGCTCGTGCTGCGCCCTGCTGCCGTCTATGCCTCTCAAGGACGCGCGGTGGTAAAGCTCGCACCGCATACGGCGATGCAGCTCGCCTACGAGCACGGCTCGCCCTTGATGCGAGATTCGGCGACCGATCTGGCTTGGTTTCGCTGTCCCAACCGAGAAGGAGGACATTCTGTGTGGTTCGATGATGTCAAAAGCTTTGTGGGCAAATTGGAAATGTTGGAGCATATGAAACTCCAAGGCATCGCCCTGTGGGAAGTCGGTGCCTATTTTCCTGACGCTTGGCAGTACCTGTACGAGATGTATGAGACTCGTTTCGAGCCTGATCCGCGGTGAAAATAAAAAAGCTCTGTCTCCCCAAGGAGAGACAGAGCTTTTTATCAGGCTTGCGTCAGGCCGAGAACTTGTTCGATCTTCGGCTGCAATTTCTCAAAACCGCGGTCGCCCGCCGTACGGAAAAACAGCTTGCCTTCTTTATCGAACAGGAAAAATGCCGGAACGTATTCGTTCTGGAATGATTCGGCCATCTTGTGCAGGTTGTCGATCGCAACCGGATGGGTGATCCCATACTTCGCGATGTCCTCCTGCACTTTATCGATGTTGGTGTCCGCTTCATAGCGCGGGAAATGAACGCCGACCAATTGCAAACCGTGCTCTTTATACTGGTCACGGTACTTGATCAGGTCATTCATCGTCTCGTGACAAATGTGGCACGATACAGCCCAAAAGTGGACCAGCACATATTTGTCAGACAGGTCGGCCGGAAGCTGATCCTCGTGGAACCACTGGGTGGCTCCGGTCAGCTCTGGACGTTCAGAGCCTAAGCGCATCGGCATTGGAGTCTACCCTCTTTCCGACTTACAGAGTCGATTGACCCGGTTTCCAGTTCGCCGGGCACAGACCGCCAGTTTGCAGCGCTTCCAGAACGCGCAGGGTCTCGTCAACCGAGCGACCAACGTTCAGGGAGTTGATGGTAGCGTGTTGAACGATACCTTCCGGGTCGATGATGAACAGGCCGCGCAGGGCGATACCTTGCTCTTCGAGCAGAACGCCGTATGCACGAGCGCATTCTTTGGTGATGTCAGCGCCCAGCGGGTAGTTCAGTTCGCCAAGGCCGTTATTTTCGCGCGGAGTTTTGATCCATGCACGGTGGGAGTGGATGGAGTCAACCGACACGCCGAGGATTTCAGCGTCCAGATCAGCAAACTCTTGAGCGCGATCGCTCATAGCAGTGATCTCAGTCGGGCAAACAAAGGTGAAGTCAAGCGGATAGAAGAAGAGAACCAGCCATTTGCCACGGTAATCTTCAAGAGTTACCGAGACATCGAGGGTCTCCAGGTTTTTAGTGGACAACATGTTAAAATTCGGTGCTGCGGATCCAACCAACGGCATAATATTACCTCCTCTGGATATGTATGCTACCTAATAATTGTAGACATACGGCTCGATTTTAGCAAGAACTTGTGAGCTAAAATGTAAGCTTCATCACTTGCCCTCGTTATGATTTCCCAATTTCCTAGGCAAACTATACTCGATGAGGAGGGGAAATATGACACGCGTCATCTGTTCTGTCAACACCTGCACACATTATCTGAATGAAGACGTCTGCGGAGCGGCTGCGATCGACATCATGCATGAGGAAGAAGGTCGGATGTCGGCGCTGGCCGAACAAACGATGTGCAAAACGTTTCATGAAGCGTCGGGAATCACCAGCTACCTCGGCTCGATCGACAATGTGAACTGGACAGGCGCTTTACTCAAGATGGCCGGATCGAATCATCAGGCCAATCCGCAGATCGACTGCACCGTCGCATCTTGCCACTATTGGGAGGAGGGCAGAGGCTGCGCGGCCTCGGTGATCGAAGTGAGCGGATGCCAAGCCAATGAATGCCAAGACACGAACTGTAAAACGTTCAAGCTCCGCGAAGGAGGTACTAGACTTTGAACACCCGCCGATTCGGCTATGAACTGACCATCAAAGAGATCGACGCAAACACTTCCTACGAGCCGCTCGAACTGTGTGGTCTGACAGGTCTTGGCCTCGACCGCATGAAAAGCCTGCTCGACAACGCCGTGCTCCCGACCGACGATTCCTCCCGCATAAGCGGTCGCGATTTTGTGCATTGGGTCCATCAAAACGATCTGCCAGTCAAAAAGGAGTAGACCTCCAGAACTAGAGCGCTACGGCGCTCTTTTTACACACAAAAAAAGCTGATGTCTCCACATCAGCCCCTCATACTCACACTTACATGCCCACTTGCAGATCGGGCAGATCGACATGTAGTTTCGGCAGTGGCAGGTCGTCATAGGCGATCAGGGAGCCGTCTTCCTCCACTTGGAACAGTTTTACTTCATCGCCGGTCACGCTAAACTCCATAAAGCAACCCCAGCAATAAAACTGGTACGTGCCAATTTTGCCGATGTCGCGGCAATTACAATGAGGGCAGCGGGTCATGGGTGGGGGACAACCTCCTTAAAGTTCCTCGGCCAACTCCACATCGGCTGGCACAAGCAAGGTATCTTGTCCCACCATGATCTCCGGATGGGCAGGCAAGACTTTCCGACCTTCTTTCAGATCGACCAAAAAGCCTTCCGATACCTCGTACCCTACTATTGTGTTCAACTCTTCATCCAAGTAAACATCTTCCACCGTTCCCAAATAGGTTCCGTCCTGCGTTAGCACCTCTTTGCCGACAAATTGCACGTCACCTTGGACAAGGCTGCGGATCAGACCTGTCGAATCGCGAAATTCTTCAATGTCCCCATCTTGCGAAATCGTGATCGCATCCTGCCCGATCCCTTGGAGCTTGGCTTTGGGCAAAATCTTGCCCGCCGTCAGCACCGTCGCTTTGGTCAGCAAGAGCGAATGAAAGATACCTGTGGCAGAGAACAGCACATCGCGCACTTCTCCGATGTGCTCTCCCCGTTCCAGACCGATCACCGGCAACCCCACCAAGTCTCTGGCTTTCCGCATACACAACCTCCTTTGGCCCGAAGCGCCTAACGCCGTTGCAAACGCTGCACGATCTCCACCACTTTGTGTGCCGCCTGGGTCACCTCTTCTAAGGTATTCTGTCCCGAAAAAGAGAATCGAACCGCTGAGCGCACAGACTCCTCGGCCAGCCCCATCGCCATCAACACATGGGACGGCTGCAACGACCCCGAGGTGCATGCCGACCCGCTCGCAGCCATGATGCCCGCCATGTCGAGATTCATCAGAATGCGCTCAGCCACAGCGCCCGGAAAGGTTACATTCAAGATCGACGGCACCGCTTGCTCCGGAGAATTGACCTGCAAACCGTCCACACCTGCCCGCAAAATGGCAAGCATCGCATCGCGCAGTTCTGCGACCTGTGCATAATTTTCCTGCACGCGCGCAGTCGCCAGCTCTACGGCCACTCCAAGTCCGATGATTCCCGGCAAGTTCTCCGTGCCAGCTCGACGCTTAAATTCCTGAGCCCCGCCATGCTGTGTCGGTTTCCAATACAGCCCGCGGCGCACATACAGCGCTCCGACCCCTTTGGGGCCGTGCAGTTTGTGGCCTGAAATCGACAGCAAATCGACCCCGAGCGCTTCCACATCGAGTTCCAGCAGGCCCACGGCCTGCACCGCATCGGTATGAAAGAGGATGCCGCGCTCTCGTGTCAAACGCCCGATCTCCGCAATCGGTTGTCGAGCCCCCGTCTCATTGTTGACGGCCATCACCGAGACGAGCGTCGTATCGGCACGTAAGGCAGCGGCGATGTCGGCCGCCTGCACAATCCCGTCCGCCCTTGGCGACACATAGGTCACTTCATAGCCCATCTCTTGTAAAAACTCAAACGTATGCAACACCGCATGGTGCTCAATCGTCGTCGTGACCAGATGCTTCCCGCGTTCCCGATAGCCGAGCGCCGTCCCCACGATCGCTGCGTTGTCCGCTTCGGTGCCTCCGCTGGTGAACACGACCTCGTTTGGATTAGCATGGATCGCCTGCGCCACTTGCTCCCGCGCCCGCTCAATCGCGCCTTTCGTCTGCCGCCCAGCGGTGTGCACGCTGGACGGATTGCCGTACAGCTCGCTGAAATAAGGCCGCATCGCGTTCAGCACTTCTTCAGAAACGGGCGTCGTCGCCGCGTTGTCCAGATAGATCACTGTGAATCCCCCTTACTGCTCGGATGACAAAAGGGTATGTGTTTTCCACATACCCAAGGTAAAACTTGACGTATTAAATATAGAACATGATCGTGTCTTTTCCAAACCGCTTTTTGTCGATCAAATCCTGCAAAGTCGTGCTGTCCAGCACTTCGTTGATTGAACTGCGCACCTTTTCCCACAGATCGGCCAGTTCTACCTCTGGATCATCAACGATCGTGATCGGTCCCTCCAACACGCGGATGATGTCGCCAACGGTGATCTCTTGCGGCGCCTTGGCCAGCACATACCCGCCATACGCCCCACGAATCGAACGGACCAAACCTGCATTGCGCAAAGGAGCGATCAACTGCTCCAGATAATGTTCTGACAGCGACTGGCGCTCCGCAACCGATTTTAACGACACGGGGCCCTCCCCGAAATACATGCCCAAATCGATCATCAACGTGATTCCATAGCGTCCTTTAGTGGATAATTTCATGCTTGATCTCTCTCCTCTCTACCAACGGTCCAACTACCCGTGCTGCCCATTTGATGCCCCATTCGGTCGGATGACCGATCAACAGGGAGAACATGATGGTGCCGATTCCAAACGGGCCGCCGAGCAGTATCCCAACGACGACAACCCCGACTTCGATCATCGTACGTACCCAGCGAATGGCGATGCCTGTGCGCTGATGCAGCACCAGCATCAGCCAATCGCGGGGGCCGGCCCCTAGGTTACAAGCTATATAAATACCCACGCCGTACCCAGTAAACAGCAAACCGATCAAAAATTGCGGCCACTGCTGCCACCAGATCGTCGGCGCAGGCATCAGATCAAAAATCAAATCGCAATACAAACCGACCAACGCGATGTTGAGCAAACATCCCACTGTCGGGCGACTGCGCGCCAGCCAGCAAACCAGCACCAGCAAGAAAATTCCCGATACTTGCTGAGCAGTGCCGAACGTCAGCGGCGTGTGCAAGGTCAGCCCCATGTGAAACACATCCCACGGCGATGCACCCAGTCCGGCACGCACGATGCTGACAAAGCCGATGCACATTACCAAAAATCCGATGTTGAGCACGACCATACGGCGCAGATGAAACTTCCACGATGCTTCGACCAACATTCGCCCGTTAGTGTTGCTCTCTAGTTGCACCCTTATCCCTCGTTTCGCTTGACTCGCCAGTACTGAAGTCGGTCTGAGATGATCTGTTCATATCCATTGCGAGTTGGTGCATAGAACGTCTGCCCCAAAAGCTCTTGCGGGAGATAGCTTTGCTCGACATAATTCCCCGGGAAATCATGCGGATAGAGGTAGCCCTGACCATGGCCCAGTTTGGCTGCCCCTTTGTAATGCGCATCTCGTAAATGCGGAGGCACTTCGACCGTGCTGCCGTCGCGAATCATCTGTAAGGCGTTGTTGATGCCCATGTAGGCCGCATTTGACTTCGGCGCGGTCGCCAAGTAGGTCACCGCTTGCGCTAAAATGATCCGCCCTTCCGGCATCCCGATCATCTCCAGCGCCTGCATGGCCGACACGGCGACTTGCAGTGCGCGCGGGTCGGCATTGCCAATGTCTTCCGATGCGGAGATGATGATGCGGCGCGCGATAAACTTCGGGTCTTCTCCGGCATCGATCATCTTGGCCAGCCAGTACAACGCCGCGTCCGGGTCGGAGCCGCGAATCGATTTAATAAAAGCGGACACGGTGTCATAATGGGCATCCGCATTTTTATCATAGCGCACAACACGGCGCTGAATCGATTCGGCCGCTTCATCGAGCGTAACGTGGATCACGCCATTGGCATCGGGCGGGGTGGACAGCACAGCCAGTTCCAACGCATTGTACATGCGACGCGCATCTCCGTCCGCATAGCGGGCGATGTGCTGAAGCGCCGCTTGTTCCATCTGAACGTTGAGGTGGCCAAGCCCGCGCTGCGGCAATGACAAAGCGCGTTCCGCCATACGGATCAAATCTTCCTCATGGTGCGACTGCAAACGGAAGATCTGCGAGCGCGAGAGCAGAGCGGCGTTGACTTCGAAAAACGGATTCTCCGTCGTTGCCCCGATCAAGATGACCAACCCTTCTTCGACATGGGGCAGTAGAGCGTCCTGTTGCGCTTTGTTAAAGCGATGGATCTCATCGACGAACAGCACGGTTCGCTGGCTGTACATCGACAACGCGTTTTTCGCTTCTTCGACCACTTTGCGAATGTCAGCAATCCCTGCTGTCACCGCATTGATCGAGCGAAACATCGACTTGGTGTGCCCGGCGATGATTTTCGCAATCGTCGTTTTCCCAGTGCCGGGCGGACCGAAGAAGATCAACGAGGTCAACTTGTCCGTTTCGATGGCGCGGCGCAGTAGTTTCCCCTGTCCGATGATCGCCTCTTGGCCAATCAGTTCCTCCAAATTTTGTGGGCGCATCCTAGCGGCGAGAGGGGCGTTCTGCTTCTGCTCTTCCTGAGCCTGAAATCCAAACAGATCCAATGTTACGCAACTCCCCGCACGATGCGCTGTACTTTCAGCAACGCTTCGTCAATCTGCGCTCGGGTGACGTCTTTGTGCGTAACAAAGCGCACCAGTTCCGGCCCGAAGTCGCCGCACAGCACCCCTGCTTCTTGCAGACGGGAGACAAACTCTTCTTCGCTCAGCCCCGTTCCGGCGACGTTTACGATCACGATGTTCGTCTCCACAGCGCTGATGTCGATCTGCAGTCCGTCAATTTCTGCCAAGCCTGCTGCAAACCGTTTGGCGTTCGCATGGTCTTCCGCCAACCGATCGACCATCTTGGTCAAGGCGACCAAGGCGGGTGCTGCGATCACGCCAACTTGGCGCATCCCGCCGCCCATCCGCTTGCGGATATAGCGCGCTTGTTCGATCGTCTCTTTGCTACCAGCAAGAATCGAGCCGATCGGAGCGCCAAGCCCTTTGGAGAAACAGACCTGTACAGTATCCACATATTGCGTAAATGCTGTGGCTTGGTGGCCAGACGCCACCACCGCGTTAAACAGCCGCGCGCCATCCATATGGATCGGTACGCCATGTTCCTTGGCGATCTTCGAAACGGCGTGCAGATGATCGAGCGGTAAGATCGTGCCCCCCGCCTTGTTGTGCGTGTTCTCGACGCAGATCAGGCCGGTGCGGGGATGGTGGATGTTAGCGGTACGAATCGCCTTTTGCACATCCTCTGGGTTCATCGCACCGCGGTGGCCCGGCAAGGTGTTGGTGCTCACCCCCGCGTAGACAGCATGACCAGCCCCTTCATACAAGTAGATGTGCGATTCCTGCTCCAAAATGATCTCATCGCCGGGACGGGTCAGCGTTTGAATGGCGATCTGATTGCCGAGAGTGCCTGACGAGACGTACAAAGCTGCTTCTTTGCCGAGCATGTCCGCCGCCGTTTCTTCCAATTTGATCACAGTCGCATCATCGCGCATCACATCGTCGCCGACTTCTGCGTCGTACATCGCCTTGCGCATCTCCTCGGTCGGCTTGGTGACCGTATCGCTCCGCAAATCTATATACATTTGACACACTCCATTTCCGAGAAGATTACTTTGTTTTCATTATAGAGCATCGTCTCGAAAAAGCTACATATTTTTACATGCGAAAAAAGCCATCCCGTCCAGGATGGCTGGGCTGGGACGCGATTACGCCGTTACTTTGCTTTTCGCAACACGGTTGATCACTTCCAGCGCTTTGTGAATATCGTCTGTCGTCACTTCATGATGGGTGACGAAACGGATTTGACCTGGGGTCATCATACCGCCCATCACACCTTCGTGGTAACAGCCGATCAACAGATCTCGTGCTGTGATCGGACCGTCTTCCTTCATCGAAAAATAGATCATGTTCGTGTCGATGTCATCGAGGTTGATCTCAACGCCTTCGATGTTGGCCAGCCCTTCTGCCAACAGTCTGGCATTGGCGTGGTCTTCGGCGAGACGATCGACCATCTCGGTGAGCGATATCAGCATCGGAGCTGCGACAACACCCGCTTGGCGCATCGTACCGCCCAGACGCTTGCGCCAATGGCGCGCCGTATTGATCGTTTCTTGATCGCCTGCGAGGATCGAGCCAACAGGTGCCCCGAGGCCTTTGGTGAAGCAAACTTGCACCGTGTCCACATATTTGGTGATCTCACTGACGGGCAACCCGCTCGCGACCGCAGCATTGAAGACGCGCGCGCCGTCCATGTGCATCCGAATTCCCGCCTCTTGCGCGATCTCCTGCAATTGCGCGAGGTTGTCATTCGGGACGATCACACCGCCGTGAAAGTTGTGCGTGTTCTCGACGCAGATCATCGCCGATTTTGGATAGTGCGGGTCGATCATCGGACGAATGGCTGCACGCACATCATCTGGGTTCATCACGCCGCGCTTGCCCGGAACCTGACGCGGTTGAACACCTGCGAGCACAGCATGCGCCGCGCCTTCGAGCATCACGATATGCGAAGACGCCTCGACGATGATCTCATCGCCGCGACCTGTTTGCGACAAGATCGCCACTTGGTTTCCTTGCGTGCCGGAGGTGACAAGAATCGCCGCTTCCTTGCCCAAGCGTTCTGCCGCCATCTCTTCTAGCTTCAGTACGGTCGGGTCCTCAAACATGTTGATGTCCCCCACTTCCGCCTCGTACATCGCCTTACGCATCGCTTCTGTCGGCTTGGTTACGGTATCACTGCGCAAATCGATTCTCATCTTCTCCCAAACTCCTTTGCCCGAAAATTTACTCTATTATTGGTAAGACTATTATATCTGAAAAAGAGTTAAAAACCTATCCTAAAATGAAAAATGAGCGATGGGATTTACCATCACTCATTTTTTCACTAAAGAACGGTCAAAATTTGCGGTCCGTCCGCTGTGATTGCAATCGTATGTTCGTACTGTGTCGTCAGCGACCCGTCGGCGGTGCGGACCGTCCAGCCGTCTTTTTCGTCGAGCGTAACCCCGTGCTTGCCGATGTTGATCATCGGTTCGATCGTGAAGACCATCCCTTCGCGCAGGCGTTGTCCGCGTCCGGCTGGTCCGTAATGCGGTACTTGCGGCTCCTCATGCATCTTGCGCCCGATGCCGTGTCCGATGTATTCGCGCACGACCGAATAGCCGAGCGATTCAGCATAAAGTTGGATCGAGTTGGAAATATCGCCGATACGATTGCCGACGACCGCTTTGTCGATGCCTTTGAACAGGCATTCTTGCGTCACATCGAGCAGTTTTCTCGCATCGTCCGAAACGTTGCCGACCGCGTAGCTCCATGCCGAATCTGCATGCAGTCCGTCGAGCAGCGCGACCATATCGATCGTGACGATATCGCCATCTTGCAAAACGTAGTTGGACGGGAAACCATGGCAGACCACATCGTTGACCGACGCGCAGGTCGCATATTGGTAACCGTGGTAGCCGATTTGAGCTGGCACCGCGTTTTTGCTGCGCATGTACGAATCAGCAAAATCATTGATCTCCATCGTCGTGATGCCTGGGCGGATCATCTTGGCAATCTCGCGGTGGATTTCGGCGATGATACGTCCCGCCTCACGGATTACTTGGATTTCAGAAGGGCTTTTCAATTCGATCACTGATAACACTTCCCACTCTATAGATTTGCTACCCGTTACTATATCATATGCGACCCCATAGAAAAACCCGACTCTGAAAAAGAGCCGGGTCTGATCGTTAATTGGAAATCAACAATGTATTCAAAGAACCCCTCGCAGCCGTGTTACCGATGTTTTGAACCCGCTCGCGCAGGTGGGTTGCCAGTACTGATTTTGGTAATCCGCCTCGACCAAACGGCCAGCGGCTCGCACACCCATCAGTGACTCTCGTGCATCCCATTGTTAAAATGTTGGATCAAAACGAAAGACAATCACCAACATTGGAGGGCTCTTCGATTAAACAAAGTTGAGTTCTTCTGACTTGATATTAACATATACCCAGATTGAGTTGCAAGAAAATTCGAATAGTTCCTAGGAACTATTTTGCTTCTGTTTCTTCCGCCTCTTGTTTTTCGATGCTGGTCGTCGCTTTCCCGCCCAACGCGATATGCAGCGAGTCGAGTTGCTCGATGACGACAGGAGACGGTGCGTTTGTCATCAGGTCGGATGCGGACGTCGTTTTCGGGAAGGCGATCGTATCGCGCAGAGACTGACGGCCAGCCATGATCATGATCATGCGGTCGAGTCCGAGTGCGATCCCACCGTGCGGCGGAGTGCCGTATTCGAACGCTTCCAGCAGGAAGCCGAACTGTTCCCACGCCTCTTCCAACGAAAAGCCGAGCGCTTGGAACATGCGCTCTTGAATCTCCCGGTTGAAGATCCGCATCGAGCCTCCGCCGAGCTCAAAACCGTTCAAGGCCAGGTCATACGCCTTGGCACGGACGTTTGCCGGATCGGTTTCCAGCAGGTGCAGGTCTTCTTCCATCGGCATCGTGAACGGATGGTGAGCGGCCACGTAGCGGTTCGCTTCCTCATCATGCTCAAGCAGCGGGAACTCGGTGACCCAGATGAACTTGAACTCGCTCTCGTCGATCAGGCCGAGCTCTTTGCCCAGCTTGGAACGCAGGGCGCCAAGCGAGTCGGCCACCACCTTTTTGCTGTCAGCCGCAAAGAGCAACAAGTCGCCTTTTTGCGCGCCTGCCCGTTCGATGATCGCAGCCAGTTCTTCCTCAGAGAAAAACTTGGCGATCGGGGATTTTACCCCTTCTTCCTGCACAGCGATCCAAGCCATGCCTTTCGCCCCATAGCGCTTGACGAACGCTTCCAGTTCGTCGATCTGCTTGCGGGAGTAGGTCGCACACCCTGGGGCTACGATGCATTTGACTTGCCCACCGTTTTCGATCGCCAGGTTGAACACTTTAAAGCCGGAGCCGCGCACTTGCTCTGTCAGGTCTTGCAGTTCCAGTCCGAAGCGGATGTCCGGTTTGTCCGAACCGTAGCGAGCCATCGCTTCTCCGTAGGTGATGCGCGGGAACGGACGCGGGATGTCCACACCGATCGTCGCTTTGAACACGCCGGTCATCAGCTCTTCCATCATCGCTTGGAACTGTTCCATCGACAGGAAGGACTGCTCGATGTCGATTTGGGTAAATTCCGGCTGGCGGTCTGCACGCAGGTCTTCGTCGCGGAAGCAGCGGGCGATTTGATAGTAGCGCTCGAAACCGGAGACCATCAGCAACTGCTTGAACAGTTGCGGAGACTGCGGCAGAGCGTAAAACTCACCTGGATGCACACGGGACGGCACGAGATAGTCGCGAGCACCTTCTGGCGTCGATTTGGTCAGGATCGGCGTTTCGACTTCGATAAACGAGTTCTGATCCATAAAGTTGCGCATGTAGGTGGTCACTTTCGAGCGGAGCAGGAAAATCTTTTGCATCTCGGCGCGGCGCAGGTCGAGGTAGCGGTATTTCAGACGCAGGTTTTCATCGACCTCGATGTTGTCTTGGATGTAGAATGGCGTGGTTTTCGCAGCGTTCAGAATTTCGATCTTGGTGACTTTCACTTCGATCTCCCCGGTCGGGATCTTGGTATTCGCTGCTTCACGAGCAGCAACTACCCCTTCTACCGCGATGACAAATTCACTGCGAAGCTTGTCGCCTTGTGCCATCAGCAGTTGATGCTGTTCATCTTCGGACGGTTGGAAAACCGCTTGTGCGAAGCCGGAACGGTCGCGCAGGTCGATGAAGATCAGATTGCCAAGGTCGCGGCGGCGCTGTACCCAGCCGTTCAGGACGACCGATTGCCCTACATGTTCTTTGCGAAGTTCGCCTGCGTTGTGCGTGCGAAACAATGTTTGTTGTTCACTCATCTGGAGTACCCCCTGTAATAGCACATGCTTACATCTTGCTTTGTACTTTTTGAACCAGTTCGGAGAGCGGCACGGTGATCTGCTCACCCGTTTCCATATCTTTCAGATTCGCAACGCCTTGGGCCAGCTCGTCATCACCGAGGATCACGACTTGCCTTGCCCCTTGACGATCGGCTGCTTTCATTTGCGCTTTCATGCTCTTGCCCAGATAGTCTTTGTCGGCGACGATGCCAGAAGCGCGCATCTCTTGCAGCAGTTTGACGCTGTGCTTTTGCGCTTCCTCGCCAAGCGCGACGAAAAAGACGTCGATGCCCTTGTCGATCGGCAATTCCACCTGTTGATTGCTCAAGGCGATCAAAACGCGTTCGATCCCGACTGCAAAACCGATGCCCGACATCTCCGGCCCGCCCAGCTGTTGCACGAGACCGTTGTAGCGGCCGCCTCCAGACAGGGTGGAGCCGTTTTCGATAAACTCAAAAGCGGTCTGCGTATAGTAGTCGAGGCCGCGCACCATGCGCGGGTTGATCGTGTACGCGATGCCAAACGATTCGAGGTAGCTTACGACCGCTTGGAAGTGAGCGCGGTCTTCTTCGGTCAGATGATCGAGCATCTCCGGCGCTCCTTGCGTCAGTTCCTTGCATTTGTCTACTTTGCAATCGAGGATGCGCATCGGATTGCGATCATAGCGGCTTTGGCAGTCTTTGCAAAGCTCTTCTTTGACAGGGAGCAGATGGGCGCGCAATACGTCGCGATAGTTGGTGCGGCTTTCTGGCGAGCCGACCGAGTTGATCTCAAGCGTGATGCCTGACAAGCCAAGTTCAGTGAAAAAGGTCATCGCCAGCGCGATCACTTCTGCATCGATGCTCGGATCACTCGCGCCGATCACTTCCACGCCGAACTGATGGAATTGACGATAGCGGCCAGATTGCGGACGCTCATAGCGGAACATCGGACCGATGTAGAACATTTTCGTCGGCTGCGGCTGTGCGTACAGCTTGCTTTCCACAAAAGCGCGGACGGCCGAGGCGGTGCCTTCCGGACGGAGCGTCAAAGAGCGTTCGCCTCGGTCTTGGAACGTATACATTTCCTTTTCCACGATGTCGGTCGTTTCACCGACGCCGCGTGCAAAAAGCTCGGTGTGTTCGAACAGCGGCGTGCGGACTTCTGCGGTGTTATAGCGGCGACAGACTTCGCGTGCCGTTTTCTCGATCCATTGCCATTTCTCCACATCGCCTTGGAGAATGTCATTCGTGCCCCGTGGGCGGTTGGTCATCATAGGGGACTGGCCTCCTCAGAATACTTGAACAAAATAAAAAGCTCCCGTCTCTAAGCGATCACTCGCTTAGGGACGGGAGCTGTGACTACCCGTGGTACCACCCTACTTGAAGCTGCACACAAAACAGCTTCCACTCGCCGGGTAACGTCCGGTCACGCCACCCTGCTACCGATCTTGCCGGCAAGAATTTCACAGGGGGTCCTCCAGGGTGTCGTTCATCAAGGCGCACTAGAGAGACACTTTCAGCCGTGGCGTCTCCTCTCTGACTAGGCGGGTTCCTGACTACTGGCCCGTTCATCGGATCTCATAGGGATTGAATTAAGAGTAATCTTACTCAGCCAAACTTCGTCTGTCAAGTTTATTTTGTCCTCGACTGCGAAATTTTATCAGCGGAAACAGGCCCAGACCAACTAAAATCCCGCCTGCCAGCGCAAAGCCTGACGTCACGGTGAAAAATCCAAGCAGTGGCCCAGCAACCGCAACACCTAGCGATTCCGCTCCGAAAGAGGCGGTCGCCCAAATGCTCTGGCAGGCGGACATCCGATGTAGTGGCATCTTTTGCTGAATGATCGTCGTCACCGGAATGTCGGTCAAAAAATGAGCAAATCCGGTCAGCCCTATCAAAAGACAGGCGAACACAAGCGGCGGCGTGAAGGCCAGCGCGCCAAACGCCACCCCGTAGAGTAGCCAGCCGAGTGCGACCAGCGTGAGGATGCTCAGTTTGGACAATCGTTTGATCAGGGCGGCACTAGCAAACATGCCGACCGAAAAGCAGGCCATCAGCAGTCCATAAACGTCGCCCTCCCCCGCCAGCAAGGGCAGGCCGATCTTGATCAATCCAGCCGATGCGATCAGGCCGAGCGAGGAAAGCACGATGGCAAACAGCACCGACTTGGTCCGGCCGATCTCAAGGCCCGCGCTTCGAATGTCTTGAAAAATCGTGGCGCGCACCGGGGCAGGCGAAGTCAGTTCGGCACTAGGCAGCGCGATCTTCCAGACGGTCCACAAGGAGAGAAAGAAGCTTGCCGTGTTGATCACAAGCATCAGATCGGCGCGCTCTGCTGCCATCAGCGCACCGCCGAGCAGCATCCCGCCGACTTTGCAAATCCGTTTGGCGCTTTCCGACAAGGAGTTGGCGAGCAACAACTGGTCTCGCGGCAACATCTGCGGCAAGATCGCCCGAAGCGACGGATGAAAAAACGAGCGGGCCGATGTGAGCACAGCGGCCACGAGGCACACTTCCCACACGGTCAACCCGCCCGTCAGATAGCGCACCATCAAATACAACACCGCCACCCCGCGCAAGACGTCGGTCACGATCATCGTCAGCCTGCGGTCCCAGCGATCGACATACGCTCCGGCGATCAATCCGAGCACAAGAAACGGAACCGTTTGGCACAGCACCAGCCAGCCGAGCGCAGCGGGCGATCCGGTCATCTGATAGACCAACCAGACGATGCCGACCTCATAGATCGCATCGCCCAGTTGGGACAATACCTGCCCTGAGAACAGCAAGCGGTAGTTACGCTGTTTGAGCAGTCCAGTATAGCTAACGGACAAAGCGTTTCACTCCCGGCATCCTGCGCAGTTCGTCTTTGGTGATGCCCTTTTGGATAATCATCAAGGCGCCAAAGACCACAGCCCCCACGACGCCGCCGAGCAGGACGAGGACGAGGCTTTCGATGCGCGGCCAAGGAATGATCACATCGAGCGGAATCCACGTCAGCATCCATACGACCACACCCATCAAAAGCGATGACAGTATCGGCTTGCCGAACAGGGAATTGTAAGACAGCTCGATTTCGGCCAGACGTCTGACCGAGGCAAAGTTCAGCGCCGAAGACAGCACATAACCTACCACCGCCGCCAGCCCGGCACCCAGGATGCCGAACTTCGGCACGAGCACGAAGATCAACACCAATTTCAAGCCCAGTCCAGCAAACATGTTGCGAATCGGCAGGTACATAAAGCCCATCGCCTGCAAGATGTAAGCGCAAACAAGCTCATACGAAGAGAAGACGGCCATCCAGGAAATCGCCGCGATCGTATCCGCCCCTTTCAGGTCGGTGAACAACGCGATGTCGATCGGTCCGGCCAGCACGTACAGCCCGACAGCGGTCGGAAAGGCGAAAATGGAAGTCAAGCGAAACGCCGTGATCACCCGGTCATTGCGCAGCTTGATGTTCTTTTGCGCGATCGCTTCGGAGATCGCTGGCATCAGCGACAACCCGACCGCCACGGCGAGCGACAGCGGCAATGCGATCAGACGCAGCGCCCGTGCCGTATACACACCAAATTCGGCCGTCGCAATCTCCTTGGTCCAGTCGAAGCCGAACATCAGCAGGTTCGTGATCGTAAACGAATCCATCATCTGCGACAGGGGCAGCACGATCGACGACAACGAGATCGGAATCGACACTTTTAAAATGCGCCTTAGCACCACTTTGTTCGACTCCGTGGAAGGCCGTAAGTATTTTTTGCGATTTTCCCGGCGTTGTTTGACGACATGACGTCCCAAAAAGAGCAGGGAGACGAACGCGCCAAACACCGAGGCGAAGGTCGCCACAGCGGCGGTAATCCGCGCCTCTGCACCGAGGCTTACGGAGATGAACACACCGATCAGGATCACCGTCACCCGCACCAACTGCTCGATGACCTGCGAATTTCCGGAGACGGCCATCGCTTGATGCCCTTGTATGTAGCCGCGCATCGCGGCGAGAAGCGGCACAACGAGTAAGGCGAAGGCTAGTGCTCGGATCGCCGTAGCGGAGTTATAATCCCCCATCCAGATGCCGATCCAGCCGCCGAGCAGCATCAGCACCGCGAAGATGACTACGCCTGCCAGCGCCAAGAACCGCGCCCCCACGCGGTAAATCTGATCCGCTCCCGCATAGTCACGCAGTGCGTTGCGCTCCGAAACGATCTTTGAGATCGCCAGCGGAATGCCTGCGGTGGCTAGCGTCAGCATCACCACATAGATCGCGTAGGCATTTTGGTACAAACCCATCGCGTAATCCTTGGCCATATTTTGAAACGGAATGATATAGACAACCCCGAGAATCTTGGAAATCAAACCTGCAGCCGCCAGTGAAAAAACGCCTGCTACCAAACCCTTTTTTGCAGACATAAAACGTTCCCCTACTTCACCAAGATTTGCTAACTTCCAGTCTAACACAAAAGTTTCGATCACAGAAGAAACCCCGTTCACTTACGAACGGGGAATCGCGGACTCCGTAAACAGTTCGCGGAGTTTGATCAACTTTTTGTCGGTCGTTTGATCGACCGAATCCACGTACGCCTTCGGTTCTTTCGCATTATAGATGTGACCGAGGAACTCGCCCTTCTTGTACAGTTTGGTCGAAGCGCCACCGCCCAGTCCGATGATCGTTTGACGCTCTTCCATGATCGCGATGTTGTAGATCGAGTCTTTGTCCGGCATGGCATATCCGACATTCTCCAAGTTGCCTAAGATGTCTTTTTGCCGATACACATAGTACGGATGATAGCCCAGTCCTCGCGCCCATGCTGCCGTCTCCGCCATCATTTGACGAACGATGTGCGTGTGCGGGATGTCGTAAGAGTCTTTTTCTTTCGTCACGTCTGACGTGCGCTTGAAGGACATCGTGTGCACGGTGACCGAATCGGGCATCAAAGCTTCGATTCGCTCTCTGGTGTGGCGAACATCTTCGACCGACTCGCCAGGAAGTCCGAGAATCATGTCCATGTTGATGTTTTCAAATCCAGCCTCTTTGACGAGGTGGAAACGCTTATCCACAATGTTTGGCGTATGACCGCGCCCGATCGTTTTTAACGTCTCCGCTTTAAAGGTTTGCGGGTTGACGGAGATGCGGTTGACACCATATTTGCGCATCACCTCGACGCGCTCGGGGGTAATCGTGTCCGGGCGGCCCGCTTCCACGCTGAATTCACGCCATCTGTCCGCATCTGGGATGTGGCGGTATAGCGCTTCAAAAACGCGGGTCAACTCCGGCGCCTGCAAGGAGGTCGGTGTTCCTCCGCCCAAGTATACGCTGGTCACCGGAATCGATTGCTCCACCAAAAATTCCCCGATTCGCGCGAATTCACGCTCCAACGCATCGAGGAAGGAGGGCGCATAGGTCGCCTTGTCTTCCATCGAATAGGCCGGGAACGTGCAGTAGGCGCAGTGTGTCGGACAAAACGGGATGCCGATATACAGCGAGACCTGCTTGTCAATCTGATACAGGTCGGGCATCGCTTTCAACTGCACATCGGCGATCTCCAACAATAGATCGATGCGCTCGTCTGCAATCAGGTACTGCGACTTGAGCACCGTGCGGATCTCGGCGGTGCCCTTTCCTTCTTCCAGCATGTTGTGGACGAGTTTCAATGGTCGGACCCCGGTCAAGATCCCCCACGGTTGCTGCTCGCCTGTCAACTGCTCCAATACATCGTGCAACACCCACAGCACCGCCTGTTTGCTGCGCTTTTTCTGCGCTGCCTCCCCAGGTGGTGTGACGCTGCGACCATGCACGCTCGACAGGTGCTGTCCGCGATTCCGGTCATACAGGTCAGCGCGGGCTGCCACATAATCTTCGCGCTGCTCGGTCAGACGCAGCTTTATATAGATGGCGGCCTCCTCTTGCTCTTCGAAGGTGACAGGGTCTTCTTCAAAAAACAGATGGGTCAGCCGTGCGGTTTCTCGCTGGTACTTCAGGTCGCCAAGATCGATGCAAATCAGCATAGATCGTCACCTCCAGATACCAGTGTACCCATCCTCCCTAAGTGCGTCCACTATTTTTGCATCTTCGCGCGCATCTGCTGCACTTCGCGAGAGCTGAGCGAAAATTCGTTCGCCAATTCAACATCCTCCATGTACTGCGCCTTTTGCAAAAAATCGTGAAAATCGACGTTCATCAGTCGTTTGTTCGTGAAAGTCGCAACTTGCTGGTGGATCGTTTTACGCATGGATGATGCCCTCCTCGAATGTCGCATTTTGACAGTCTTTAGTCTTCCCTGACAGATTGGAATCTAACGGTGTCGAAGGGAAGGATTTTACAAAAATGGTCACGAAGAGAAAGAGCAAACAGGAGGAAAAAGGGGGTCAAGGAGGTCGTGAAAAAACGAAATCGGTTGATCGCGCTGGTGCTTTTGTTTAGTCTGATTTTTTCCTTGGCCGCCTTTGCAGAAGAAGGCCACTTTGTGAAGGTCACTGCATACGATGTCAACATTCGAAGCGGGCCCGATACGGAGACGACGGTGATCGGCACCGCCAATTTTGGCGACTCGTTCGAAGTGATCAGCACGATGAACGACTGGTATCAAGTCCGCGTCGGCAAAGATGCTTTCGGTTGGATTCACGCATCGCTGGTCAAAGCGGGGACGCGTTTCGCCGCTCCGAACCCGACGATTGAAGTTGTGGAAGCAAACGATGTGCAAGTCAATGTGCGGGGCGGCGCGTCTACGTCGTATGAGATCGTGACAACGATTCGTCCAGGTACGCGCTACCCCCTGTTGCAGCGCAGTGGCGATTGGATACAGATCCGCCTGCCCGATGAACGCACCGGCTGGGTGGCGAGTTGGCTGGTCACCACTTCGGAGAACAAGGCCAAATCGACAGCCAAGTCGGAGCAGATGCAGGCGACTGTGATCGCGGATGAGTTAAACGTGCGCCAAGAGCCTGCGCTGGGCGCCACTGTGCTCGGCACCTTGCAGCAAAATGAGCTCGTCGCCGTGCAAGAAGAACGAAAAGATGGGTGGACGGAGATCGAATATGACGGCAGGATCGGCTATGTTGCGTCCGAGTACATCCGACTGCCAGGACATTCCATTTTACAGGCCGAATCACGCCCTGTCGAAGCGGGATTGGCGCAAGTGATCGTCAAAGAACAAGTCAATCTGCGCACCGGGCCTGGAACCAATTTCCCAGTGCTGGTAAGCGGTCGTGCAGGCAGTCAATTTGCGGTGACAGCCAAATCGGGAGCTTGGTTGCAAGTGCAGATCGACAGCGAGAAAAAAGCGTGGGTCGCCAGTTGGCTGACCGAGGTGCAAGGCTCGCTTGACGGCGTGCCGGAAGTGCATGGATCGTTGGACAGCGGGTTGCGCGGCAAGACGGTCGTACTCGATGCCGGACATGGCGGGTTTGACGTGGGGGCGGTCGGACGGCAGAGCGGTGTGTTTGAAAAGGACCTCAATCTAGCGCTGGCCCGCACGTTGTACAACAAATTGCTCACCACCGGCGCTCGCGTCGTGATGACCCGCGACGACGACTCGTTTGTCAGTCTCGATGATCGCGTGCAAATCGCAGAGCGTGAGCAAGCCGACCTGTTTGTTTCGCTGCATTACAATACCCATGCCGATGCGAACATCTCGGGGTCGATGACTTTTTATTACAGCGAAAACGGCGCAGACCACCAACTGGCTCGGCAGGCACAACAGGAATTGGTCGCCTCGCTCGGACTGCCCGACCTTGGCGCACGCTTCGGTGACTACTACGTCTTGCGGGAAAATCGGGTGACTTCCATTTTGGTGGAAACCGCATTTTTGACCAATCAGCAGGATGAATGGTCAGCAAAAGAAGCGGGGCATCAGGAGTTGGCAGCCGAAGGATTATTTCGGGCGATCGTCAGCAATCTGCAGGAGCAAAGGGAATGATCGATACAAAAAAACGTCCTGCCTCCGATGAGGTCAGGACGTTCCGATTTACTTATTCATCGCTTCCAATTGTTCGAGGAAGAGCGGGTTGAGCACTTTGATGTACGTGCCTTTCATACCGAGCGAGCGGGACTCGATGACGCCTGCCGATTCCAGTTTGCGGATCGCATTGACGATAACCGAGCGGGTGATGCCGACGCGGTCTGCAATCTTGGACGCGACGAGGAGACCTTCGGAGCCTTCCAGCTCTCTGAAAATGTGCTGGATCGCTTCTTGTTCGGAGAACGACAGGGACTCCAGTGCCATCATGACCATCGCACGCTGGCGAGCCTTTTCGTGAATCTCTTCCTGTTCAGAGCGAATGATCTCCATGCCAACAACGGTCGCGCCATATTCGGAGAGGATCAGGTCTTCATCGGTGAACTGGTTGTTCAGACGAGCCAACACCAAGGTACCCAGACGCGAGCCGCCGCCGATGATCGGGACGATGGTGAGGTTCTTTTTCTTGAACACTTCGTTCTCCTCAGCGGAAAACACGTAGAACGCTTCTTTGTTCTCGATGTTCTTCTTCGTTTCGGAGATCTTGACCAGCGTCTCGTTGAAATTGCCCGGGAAACGCTGTTCGACAGTCATGATCTGGTTCCACTCAAGGGTCAGTTCATACTCGGCAAGACCGAAGCCGAGAATTTTACCCGTCTTGGACACGACGTAGACGTTCGAGTCAACCATGTCGCTGAGCAATTTGGCCAGCTCCATAAAATCGACGCCATTCGCTGCTGATTTCTGCAAAAGCCTGTTAAAACGCTGTATTTTTTCCAACAAAACCATGGGTTCACCTGCTATCTATTTTTCTTAGTCTCGCTAACACTTTGTGATTTTTATTGATTCTTAACTGTGCAACAACTATACAGTAGACGATGTTGTTCGCATTTTCAAGCGTACAATCGAAAAACTAGGAAATTATCATAGAACTGTAACAATTCATCCTCATCCATCAACATTGCCCATTTCGAGCAGGATCATACCTGTCACTCGCATCGTATATTAAAATTGGGCAAAGTAAACAAGAACAATTCTGATAATTTTAGAATCCTGTTCAAATATAACAAGGTTTGGAACTTTTTGCAATGAAGATTTTATAAAAAATCCCATGAAAAAAACGATGATTCGGTGATCATCGCTTTTTTAAAGGATGAGGAGAATCCTCATGGACTATGTAAGGTTCATAGCATCAAATATTATATTGACAAAACCTCGGAATGTCAACATTATTTTTCACATTTGTGCTACACTTGGGTAAATTGTGTGGAAGGAGGGAAGAACATACAGATGGTGCGAAGCCTACGGGGGTTGCTTTTTGTCGGGTTGATCGGAGTGGTGCTTTTGCTCACTGAGCTGTTCGTTGTGCGCGCGGTACAGCACACTCCCCTACCCGTTGTGGTCACACCGGAACAGGCGAAAGAGATCGCCGCGCAGTGGATCGGCACAAAGCCGATGATCGTGCGGCAAGAAGAGAATCAAACGGTGTCGCGCCACCTTCAAGAGCGCGGATTGAGCGACGCGTTTCGCAAGGAAGCGAGCGATCCCAACAAACCTTTGGTGATGTGGAAGGTAACCTCAGGCGAAACGGAAGTGCTGGTGAACCGACAAAATGGACAAGTCGAAGGTGTGCGCGGTGCGACTATAGCACTAGTAGAGGGCTCGCAAGCAGAACACATTGAGACGGTGCGCAAGGAACTAAGCATTCGATATGGTCTAGACCATTTAGCTGTTTCTTCTATTAAGAATGAGGGCCCAGATCATGTGTTGATCGAGTTTGAGAGCGGTTACCGCTATGCAGATCTTCGCGAAGTGATCCTCGCTGAGTTGGATCGTGAGCGCTGGGTCGCGTTCGCTCATCGCTTGGAAACCTCTGTTGCTAGCAGGTCTTGGGACCTAGCCACACGAGCAGATGAGGCGACTGTGTCAAATCGCTTTGATTGGCAAGCAGTGACACAGATCGGGGGTGGCTATCTGAATCTGCTTCTCGTGGCTTGCATTGTACTTGCTGGCATCTATGTGCTGTGGAAAAACGGACGTGCCGAGCGCCGACCGTACGGTGAAGCAATCGTTAGCGGATGTATCGCCCTCATCAAATGGCTACTAGCTCCCACTCTGGTCGGTCTGTTCCAGGCGCTGGCGATCGGAGCAATCGTCTTTTTCGCCCTTACACTCGCTTGGCAGGGGCGCTGGCCGTGGAAAGAGCGGTTACAGGAGAATGGGTGGTTGGAACAGCAAGTGGTGGCCGGATATGGGGTCTTTGGTTGTTTAGCAGGTGCCAGCACGCTGTTCTTGTGGGCCTCGGCGCCGCTAGGGGCTTGGGTGTCCGATCTGCAAGCGCAAGAAGCGATCGCGCTATTCTGGTGGCCCTTTTTGCTGCCCTTGCTCGCCCCGCTGAGCGCGGCTGTGTTTGAAGAACTGATCTATCGCAAGCTCAGCGCGATCTGGTTGCGCCGCTTGTTCAAATCGGGAGTGGCAACTGTGCTCATCTCCTCCCTGATCTGGTCGTTGGGACATCTGTTATACAACGTGTCCCCGTGGTATTTACGTGTGATCGAACTGAGCTTGTTGATCGGCCCACTTTTTTTCTTTCTGTATCGACAGTATGGGCTCGGTGCCGTTATGATCGGACATTTCTTGTACAATTCTCTGCTGGCCAGCATCGCGCTGGCTGGGGCGTTTGGGTCTTATATGAGCTTGATTTGGCTATTGTTGCCGCTCTTGCTGCTCGTGGTCAAAAAGAAGGGACTCCTCGTGTGAAGGAGTCCCCTTTTGCTGTTCGTTACGGACGAACGGTGAGTTGGCGCGGGTGATCGGCGACCACTTCGCCTATGATGGAGGCTGCCGCAATACCGCGCTCCTGTAGTTTTTGGAGGAGTTGCTCAGCCTCTTCTGCAGGCACGGCGAGCAGCAATCCGCCAGAGGTTACCGCGTCGCAGAGGATGATCTTCGTGGTTTCATCCACCCCTTCGCGGTAGTGCACATCGTCCTTGACCCAGTCGATGTTGCGCACCGTACCGCCTGGATACACCTTTTGCTCAACCAACTCACGGGTGTCGGGCAAAAGTGGCACCTGTGAGGCGTACAACACGATGCCCGCGTTGGCACCGCGTGCCATCTCGAGCGCATGACCAGCGAGTCCAAATCCGGTAACATCGGTGCAGCCGTGGACGGTGAACTCCTTTGCCGTCTCCGCTGCCACTTTGTTCAGCGCGGCCATCGTCGTTTCGACCAGCTTGATCAGTTCGGGCGACGCCTTCCCGCGCTTGATCGCCGTGGTTACGATGCCTACGCCGATCGGCTTGGTCAAGATCAGCTTGTCGCCCGGCTTGGCACCAGCATTGGTCCACACCTTGTCCGGGTGGACGGTTCCGGTTACCGCCATGCCAAATTTCGGGTCGGTATCGTCGATCGAGTGACCGCCAGCGATCACCGCACCCGCTTCGCGCACCTTGTCAGCGCCACCGCGCAGGATTTCGGCAAGGATTTTTTTGTCCAGCTTAGCGATCGGGAAACCGACGATGTTCAAGACCGTCAGCGGCGTCCCGCCCATCGCATACACGTCAGACAGCGCATTTGCTGCCGCAATCGCGCCAAACATATACGGGTCATCGACGACCGGTGTAAAATAGTCGACTGTCTGAACCAGCGCCGTATCGTCATTCAGCTTATAAACACCCGCATCGTCGGAGGTGTCGATTCCGACGATCAGATTTGCATTTGGAACATTTGGAGGGAGATGACGCAAAACTTGCGCCAGATCGGCCGGGCCGATTTTGCAGCCTCAGCCAGCTTTTTCGGTCAGCAAGGTCAGTCGCACCTGCTCGCTTGGCAGCACAGCATCACCCGAGCCTTGCGAAGGCGTCACGGACGCTTGCGACAACTTGGTCGATTTCTCGTGGGAAGATCGTTCGGACATCGAAATGGATCGCCTCCTTTCGCATAGTCGTCAGCACTGGAAGTGTAACCTGACGAAGCGCTTGCTCCAATCGATTGAGCGAAAACTGGCGGGAGCGCACCGTCACATGCCACGTGGGCAGTTCTTCTGTCGGCAGAGAGCCTCCACCTACCTGTGACAAGCCAGGTTCGACAGCCACTTCAGCCTGATCGCCAAACACAGCCGCTAGACCTGCCCGCAGACGTTCCGCCTCTGGACTCATCGACTCCTCGGTGCGCAGCATCATCCACAAGGTCGGAATGTCGCGCTTGGCCCGATCTTCATCGAGGTACAGGCGTAACGTCGCTTCCAGAGCGGCTAGCGTTAACTTGTCCACGCGTAGAGCGCGGGTCAATTGGTTTTTCTTGATTCGTTTTATGTATTCCTGCTTGCCGACAATAATTCCGGCCTGTGTCGCACCGAGCAGTTTATCCCCGGAAAAAGAGCAGACGTCCACGCCCGCTCGCACCGTTTCGCGCACAGTCGGTTCGTCGCCGATGCCGTGGGCCCGCAGGTCGAACAGCGTGCCGGAGCCCAAGTCTTCATAGACCGGAACATTGCGCGCGTGAGCCAGCGCCACCAAATCGGACAGCTCCGGTTGATGGGTGAAACCGACCAGTCGGAAGTTACTAGTGTGCACGCGCAAGATCAGCGCGGTATCGTCGTCGATCGCCCGCTCGTAATCATACTCGTGCGTCTTGTTGGTGGTACCGACTTCGACAAGGTGGGCACCGCTTGCTTTCATCACTTCCGAAACGCGGAAGGAACCGCCGATTTCGACCATTTGCCCGCGCGAGATGATCACGCTTTTTCCTTTGGCGAGTTCGGTCAGCACAAGCAGGACGGCCGCTGCGTTGTTGTTGACGACAAGCGCCGCTTCCGCACCTGTTAGCTCACAGATCAGTTGTTCCACATGTTCATAGCGGGAGCCACGTTCGCCAGTTTGCAGATTCAACTCCACATTGTTATACCCTCTTGCGGTGCGTTCAATCGCGGCCACCGCAACTTCGGCCAGCGGTGCTCGTCCCAAATTGGTGTGCAGGACCACTCCGGTTGCGTTGACCACCGCCCGATAGTTCATTTCAAACTGCCGTTGCACACGTTCTGCCACCCGATCAGCCAGCAGGTCCAGATCGGTCTCAACAACCGTCTCCCCTTGCAAAATTCGGGCGCGCACTTCGCCGATCACCTCACCTGCCGCCGCAGACAATAGCTTTTGTCCGTGCGTTGCGGCCAGTTGACGGCAGTGCGGATGGTCGAGCAGCCGATGCACGGCGGGCAAGCCGCGCAGAAGCTCCGTGCCTCGCTTTTCCAAACCGATCACATCCTCTTCTTGCGTTTCACTATCTTACCATTCTAGCTGATTTTCAAAAGTTTTAAAACGCAAGAACTGCCGCCCGCTTATGCGGACGGCAGTTGCTATGGGTTGCGAACGACAATTACTCGTCTTCGCCCTGTTCATCTTGATCCTGTTGCCCGCCTTTGTCTTTCCCTTTGCCTTTCTGCTCCTTTTCTTTTTCTTTCGCTTTCTTCTCTTTCTCCTTCTGTTCTTTGTCCCAGCCGTAGTGGTTGCCATTGTCATGACGTCCCTCCGCTTTCGGGCTCTTGCCCTTCGACGGTTTGGTCTCGATCTTGCGACCATCTTTCAAATCGATCTCAAGACCCATCAGCGCACCAGCCAGCGTCGTGTCGAGCTTGACGTCCTCCCCGCGGAGCAGCGTGGTCATCGAATCTTGCAGGCCGAGATTTTCCAACAGCTGATTCAGCACTTGCAGTGCCTGCTCACCTTCGATTTTGATTTCGCGATCCCCTATTTTTCCGGTCAGCTTTCGTTTGCCGTCCTCCGCTTTGAAGTCCAGTTTGACCTCGCCCAAGGTGGTCTGCGTCTTCAACTTCAGCTTGGACACGTTCTGAAGCGAAAAGGGCGCTGCTGCCACAACCGGAGTGGCTGGTGGTGTAGCGGTGGTGGTTGCGACGGAAGCGGGCGGCGTATAGACGGTGAATGGGTTGATCGACTCCAGATCAACGCTCGAAGCCGGAGCCGGAGCGGGTTGGGCCGACTGAAGCGCTGCCAGTTCCGCTTCGCTCAACGCCTCCGAACTGACGAGCGTGCCGGTGATTCCGTTGTCCTCATTGGACGCCGCTGCATTCGTAAACACATAGACCGACCCGGCGACGAGAATCGGGGCGGTGATCCAGATGATTTTGTTCCACTTTGCTTTCAACTTTGTTTCCTCCGTTCTACTCCATTGTTTGGTACATCTTTCGGAGGCTGTAAAATAGGAATGTCGGTCGTTCGATTTTTTGGTACGATAAGGACTGGACAAGAAAGGTGGAGAAACATCATGGCAAAACTCAACCATTCCAACTCGGAACGATATTATGAAGAAGCACAACAAGCGATCGTCGGCGGCGTCAACTCTCCTTCCCGCTCGTTCAAAGCGGTCGGCGGCGGTGCCCCTGTCTTCATGGAAAAAGGGGAAGGTGCTTATCTGTATGATGTGGACGGCAACCGATACATAGACTATCTCGCAGCGTATGGTCCGCTGATCCACGGCCACGGCAACAAGCATGTGGCCGAAGCGATTTCGCGCGCCGCCCACACGGGCGTGCTGTACGGGACACCGACGACGCTGGAGATCGATTTGGCGAAAATGCTGAAAGAAGCGATTCCTTCCATGGAAAAAGTCCGCTTCGTCAACTCCGGCACCGAAGCGGTGATGACCTGTATCCGCGTAGCTCGAGCCTACACAGGGCGCACCAAGATCATGAAATTTGCAGGTTGCTACCACGGCCACTCCGACCTCGTGCTGGTCGCAGCTGGCTCCGGCCCTTCGACGCTCGGCATTCCCGATTCGGCAGGGATTCCGCAGTCGATCGCAGAGGACGTGATCACCGTACCGTTTAACGATCTCAAAGCATATGAAGCAGCGCTGGAAAAATGGGGCGATCAGGTGGCCGCTGTGCTGGTCGAGCCGATCGTCGGCAATTTTGGCATCGTGGCGCCAGAGTCCGGTTTTCTGCAAGGCGTTAACGAATTGACACATCAACATGGCGCGCTGGTGATCTATGACGAAGTGATCACAGCGTTCCGCTTCATGTATGGTGGTGCACAAAATTTGCTCGGCGTGACGCCCGACATGACGGCGCTTGGCAAGATCATCGGCGGCGGTCTGCCGATCGGTGCGTACGGTGGCCGCGTAGACATCATGGAGCAGGTCGCTCCTTTAGGACCTGCCTATCAGGCTGGCACGATGGCGGGCAACCCCGCGTCGATCGCGGCAGGGATCGCCTGTTTGGAAGAATTGCAAAAACCAGGCACGTATGACCGCATGAGCGACCTCGGTCGTCTGCTGGCAAGCGGTTTGATGCAGTCGGCGCGCAAATATGGGCACAAAGTCACAGTCAACCGCGTTGGCGGAGCGTTTGCGATGTACTTTACCGACCAAGAAGTGAAAAACTATGACGATGCGAAACAGGCAGACGGTGAAAAATTTGCCCGCTTCTTCCACCTTTTATTGGAAGAAGGTATCCTGCTTGCACCTTCAAAATACGAGGCTTGGTTCATCTCCACAGCCCACACACCAGAAGACATCGCCTCCACCTTGCTCGGAGCTGATCGCGCTTTCTCCAAACTCTAAGCACCAATCACACAAAAACACCGCTGCCACGAGGCAACGGTGTTTTCTTTTGCGCATTTTCGCGCAGATCACACCAAAAAAGCACCGTTTGCACGGTGCCTTGTTGGATGTCCCACTTAAATTACAGATTCCAGCTCGTTAAGCAGGTCGTTTTTGGACTTGTAGCCCACGATCGTCTTCACGACTTCGCCGCCTTTGAAGACGAGCATCGTCGGGATGGACATAACGCCAAATTGTTGGGTGGTCGCTTGGTTTTCGTCGATGTTCAGCTTACCGATCGACAGCTTGCCAGCTGTTTCTGTTGATACATCTTCAAGTACCGGAGCGAGCATGCGGCACGGGCCGCACCAAGTTGCCCAGAAATCAACCAAGATCGGAGTCTCCGAGTTCTTGATCGTTTCTGCAAAATTCGCATCGGTGATGGTCAAGATTGCGTCAGATGCCATGGTTCATACCTCCGTACAGTAAAAAGATTTAGACTGCGACTACTTCTGTGATTTCCGGTACAGTTGCGCGGATCGTACGCTCGATTCCCATTTTCAGGGTCATCGTGGACATCGGGCAACCGCCGCAAGCGCCGGTCATACGAATTTTTGCGATCCCATCAGCAACTTCTACCAATTCTGCGTCGCCGCCGTCTGCTTGCAGACCCGGGCGGACTTTGTCAAGCGCTTCTTGAACGCGTGCGCGAAGATCTTCCATTTTGAGTAGCCTCCATTTCGTTCTTCCAAATGAGATAACTGCGCATACACAACTAGTATAGGCGGAAGAATTCCGACTCATGCGATGTGATGCGCCGCATCTTGTATTTATTTTACACTTAGTATAGGCATCGTGGAAAGCGAAGTATGTGACCTATGTTACATCTCTACTTTCATTCTATTCGCAGCGCGCATTTTTGCTCACCGCTGCCCCTCCCATTCCGCGTAAAACTGTTCCAAAAACGCTTCCATCACCCGATGCCGCCCCTCGGCCATCTGACGACCATAAGCGGTGTTCATCAACTCTTTTAACTTTAGCAGCTTTTCATAGAAATGGTTGATCGCGGTAGACTTGCCTTGGCGATATTCCTGCGCCGTCATGTCGGTGCGCGGCTTGAGCTGCGGATCATGGGGCAACTGCCCTTTTGCCCCCGAATAGGCAAACGTGCGGGCGATTCCGACCGCACCCAGCGCATCGAGGCGGTCCGCATCCTGCACCACCGCCCCTTCCAGCGTCCGCATGCCCGGCTTGTTCCCACCTTTAAAAGACATCGTCGAGATGATCTCCATCACATGATCTACCTCTTCTACTGCCACGTCCTGCGCTTCCAGCCAACCGCGCACCTTGGCGAGCCCGGCCGCCTCGCTCTCGTTAAGCTTCTCATCGGCCAGATCATGCAACAGCGCAGCCAGTTCGACGATGAAGAGGTCTGCTCCTTCTACCTGCCCGATCTTCTTCGCTGTCTGCCAGACGCGAAAGATGTGCCAGTAGTCATGACCGGAGCTGTCCGAGCCCAATTCCTGTTGTACAAATTGTTCCGCTGCTGCGATTATTGCTTCCCTGTCCATCGCGATGTCCTCCTGCCTCGATCATACTGACACTATCGTACCATCTTTTCCCGCGCCGTACACGTTGCTATTCCTCCTCGTCGTCATCATTCAGCTTGGGCAGTTGAATGGAAGGCATCGGCATCCCTTGGCTGGAGGTCGTCTGGCCGATCGTTTCCCCTTTCGCATTGAAAACCATCTGCGGTACCTCGCCCACCAGAAACACGTAGGCGATCGGCACTTTCGTCCGCACGTCGGATGGCGTGGTTGAGAACGGAATGATGACAGACGTATGCACATTGATATCCAGATACAAGATGTGCACCGTCTGATTGATTCCCTGATCCCGCGTCTCCCAGCCGATTTCGGATTTGATCGTTCCGACTGGCTTGATCGTCACCGGAATATCAGGTCCGAACTGAGATAGAAAGGCGGAGCCAAACGCCTGCCCAGCCGGAATGTACAACTTTTTCTCCTGTAGGCTGTGCAGGACCGTCTGAATGCTTTTGGTCACATCGTTTTGAATGCGCGACGCCTCAATCATGTTAAAATACCCAGCGGTCACCTTGCCGCCAGCATTCGTTTTCAAATCGACCAATTTGTTGTAGTTCGTCTCCTCCGAAATCCGCTCCGCAATCGAGTTGTTGATCGCCTCCGTCGCGATATGCCGCGAGTTCTCCTCCGCGATTTTAACAAAAGTGGGGTGCAGATTGTGCTCCACAAAGTAGATCGACTGCACGATCGAAAACACGAACATGACGAGCAGGGCAAAGAAAATAAAGCGCCAGTTGACTCGCTTCTTCGCGCCGCGAATCTTCATCGCCATTCCGCTTCCTCCTTTCCCTGTACTCATCTCTATGCGGACGAACATAAAACAATCCATTGACACATACGTTTCAAAGGTGATAGTATCAGTCCAACAACAAAATGACTTGAACTCTTATCCAGAGAGGCGGAGGGAACTGGCCCTGCGAAGCCTCGGCAACCGTGTTACAGGTGCTAATTCCAGCAAAGCTATGCGCTTTGGCAGATAAGAGAGGACACGTATGCAAATGGAACGCTACCCTCTTCTTGGAATGCCCGAGAAGAGGTTTTTTTGTATGTAAAGCAAAGGAGGCAGCTTTCCTATGAGCCAGAGCCGAGTACCGATTCAAACCCAACTCACCCGCAAAATCCTCATCCTCGACGGAGCGATGGGTACGATGCTGCAACAGGAAAACCTGACCCCAGACGATTTTGGCGGTGAGGATCTAGACGGTTGTAATGAAAATCTCGTCCTGACCCGCCCCGATGTGATTCAGAAAATTCATGAAGCATATCTGGAAGCAGGCGCCGACATCATTGAAACGAACACATTTGGTGCGACCTCACTCGTCCTCGCCGAATACGACCTTCAAGACAAGACCGAACTGATCAACAGCGAAGCGGTGCGCCTCGCCCGCGCAGCTGTAGATAAGTTCTCAACTCCGGAGTGGCCGCGCTATGTGGCCGGTGCGATCGGACCGACCACCAAGGCGCTGTCTGTCACGGGCGGCATCACGTTTGACGAACTGGTCGAAACGTATGCGGTTCAGGCCCGCGCGCTGGTTCAAGCGGGTGCTGACGTGTTGCTGTTAGAAACCATCCAAGACACGCTGAACGTAAAAGCTGCCAGCATTGGCCTCGGCCTTGCGTTTCAAGAGTTGCAACAAGAGCTTCCGGTGATGATCTCCGGCACGATTGAACCGATGGGCACGACGCTTGCCGGACAGAACATCGAATCGTTCTATATCTCGCTTGAGCATGTAAAACCGATATCCATCGGACTGAACTGCGCCACCGGACCTGAGTTCATGCGCGACCACCTGCGCTCGCTGTCCGACCTGGCCCAGTGCGCCGTCTCCTGCTACCCGAACGCCGGGCTTCCCGACGAAAACGGCCACTACCACGAATCGCCGATTGGGCTTGCCAAAAAGCTGCGCGGCTTCGCAGAACAAGGCTGGCTCAACGTGGCAGGCGGCTGCTGCGGCACGACGCCTGACCATATCCGCGCGATTCACGAAGCGCTACAAGACCTCCCGCCTCGGGTCAGCAATCCGCATCACGCTCCGGCCGTCTCCGGCATCGAAGCGCTGTTCATCGAACCGGACAACCGCCCGCTGATCGTCGGTGAGCGCACCAACGTGCTCGGTTCGCGCAAATTTCGCAACTTGATCGTCGAAGGCAAATATGAGGAAGCTTCTGAAGTCGCTCGCGCCCAAGTCAAAAAGGGTGCGCATGTGATCGACGTCTGCCTGCAAGACCCCGACCGCGATGAGCACCAAGATATGAGCGCGTTCCTTAACTTCGTGACCAAAAAAGTGAAAACGCCGCTGATGATCGACTCGACCGACCCGACCGTTTTTGACCTCGCCCTGAAATACTCGCAAGGCAAAGCGATCTTAAACTCGATCAACCTCGAAGATGGCGAAGCAAAATTTGCGGAAGTTGTGCCGCTGATCAAAAAATACGGCGCCGCCGTGGTGGTGGGCACCATCGATGAGCAGGGCATGGCGGTTACCCGCGAACGCAAATTGGAAGTGGCCAAACGCTCCTACGACCTGCTCGTCGGCAAGTACGGTCTGAACCCGCAAGACCTGATCTTCGACCCGCTCGTCTTCCCGTGCGGCACCGGCGATGAGCAGTACATCGGTTCCGCAAAAGAGACGATCGAAGGCATCCGTCTGATCAAAGCAGCGCTGCCGGAGTGCCAGACGATCCTTGGCGTCTCCAACGTTTCCTTCGGACTTCCGGCCGCAGGGCGCGAAGTGTTGAACGCCGTCTTTCTCTACCACTGCACCAAAGCAGGGCTGGACTATGCGATCGTCAACTCCGAAAAACTGGAGCGCTATGCCTCGATCCCAGAAGAGGAGCGCACGCTGTCCGAAGACCTGCTCTTCCACATCACCGATGAAAAATTGGCGCAGTTCACCGCGTTTTATCGGGAGAAAAAAGTGACGCAGACGGTCGCCGTCTCCAACATGACGCTGGAAGAGCGCCTCGGCAACTACGTGGTAGAGGGCAGCAAGGAAGGATTGATCGCCGACCTCGAAGAAGCGCTTCAAAACTACCCGCCACTGGAAATTATCAACGGACCGCTGATGGCAGGGATGGAAGAGGTCGGGCGGCTGTTCAACCAAAACGAACTGATCGTCGCGGAAGTGCTACAGAGCGCTGAAGTGATGAAAGCGGCCGTCGCCTTCCTCGAACCGTACATGGAAAAACAGGATGGATCACACAAAGGCAAAATCTTGCTCGCCACCGTCAAAGGCGACGTGCATGACATCGGTAAAAACCTCGTGGAAATCATCCTCTCCAACAACGGATTTCATGTGGTCAACCTCGGGATCAAAGTTCCACCAGATCAATTGATCCAAGCGGCTCGCCTCGAACAGCCCGATGCGATCGGCCTCTCCGGTCTGCTCGTCAAATCGGCGCAGCAGATGGTGATCACCGCACAAGATTTGCGTGCAGCAGGCATCGATGTGCCCCTGCTCGTCGGCGGTGCCGCCCTGACCCGCAAGTTTACGTCAAACCGCATCGCGCCGGAATACAAAGGGCTGGTGCTCTTTGCCAAAGATGCGATGGACGGCCTCGACATCGCCAACCGTCTTTGTAAGCCGGAAGAGCGCGAACGACTCGCCCAAAAACAACGCGAAGCTGCGCTCTCACAAACGCTGGAAACGGTAGAGCAAGCGGCTGTCACCGCGCCGAGCGAGTCGGTGCGCTCTTCGATCACCCATCACCACCCGATCATCCCAGCTCCCGACTTTGAGCGTCACGTGTTGCGCGATTATCCGATCTCCCACCTTCAACCGTACCTCAACCTGCGGATGCTGCTCGGCAAGCACCTCGGTTTGAAAGGAAACGTCGAGCAACTGCTCAAAGACGGCGACCCGAAAGCGACCGAACTGCACACCGTCGTGGAAGAACTGCTCGAACTGGCCAAAACGACAGGTATCATCCGTCCACAGGGCATGTACCGCTACTTCCCAGCGCAATCGGCAGGCGATGAAATTCGCATCTACGACCCGCAGGACACCTCCAAGGTGTTGGAGTCGTTCCGTTTTCCGCGCCAGCCGCAAGCGCCACACCTCTGTTTGAGCGATTTCTTGCGCCCCGTAGAAAGTGGCGAAATGGATCAGGTCGGTTTTCTCGTCGTCACCGCCGGACAAGGTATCCATGAGCTGTCTACGAAGTGGAAACATGAGGGCCACTACTTGCGTTCCCACTCTCTGCAAGCGTTGGCGTTGGAGCTAGCGGAAGCGTTCGCAGAACGCGTGCACCACATCATGCGCGATGCGTGGGGCATCCCCGATCCGCCGGAGATGACGATGAACGAGCGCTTCGGTGCCCGCTATCAAGGCATTCGCGTCTCTTTTGGCTATCCGGCGTGCCCAAGTCTCGACGATCAAGCGCAGCTGTTCCGCTTGCTAAAACCGCAAGACATCGGAGTCGAGCTCACCGAAGGGTTCATGATGGACCCGGAAGCGTCCGTCTCGGCGATGGTCTTCTCCCATCCACAAGCCCGGTATTTTAACGTTTAACGCAAAAAGAGGCGCCTGCCAAGTGCAGGTGCCTCTTTTTCATCCCATTTAGCCCCTCCAGCCAACAGCGCCGTTGTCGGGGAAATGCTGGGGCATCTTCCATTGTTCGAGCTGTGCGGTATAAGAAAAGCTCACATTGGGCGGATTAAATGTCGTACAGGTATTCTGAATGGCTCCCATCGATTGCAGCTGTGATTCGTTCCACAACGGAGATTGTTTGCCGGTCGTATATTTCGGATTGCGAATTGTGCTTTGGGGATTCGAGATCTCCGCAGGTTGTACGCGCTGCCCCTTGCCCACCGCCTGGGCATGACTCAAGACAAATTTATAACGATCAAAAAAGTTCACCATCAACAGTCCATCGCCTACTTTTGGCGTTGAACTCCCAATCACCGAAGCGATCATCGCGACCGGAAGCAAATGACTTGCAGTCGCTACTGGGTTGTTCAAATTGTTGTCCTTGATCGCTCTTGAGAGTGCTTGCCTCTTTTTTTTCGCCTCGTCCAGGAATTTAAAGGTACCCTTACGATCCGTAACATCAAAATTTTTGATCTTATCTTCATAGTCATCGATGAGCGGTTTTAACAGGCTGACCGTATTTTGGTACGCCGTATTGATATGGGACTGCGCGGCCGCCTGTGTGACCAGATAATCACCATAGGATTCAAAACTGGTCGCATATCCTTCATCTCCCGCAGGAGCAAAATCAGACCCTATATATCCGGTGGTCAGTCGATCTTTCAGCTTTTGTTCGGTCATCTGTGGGCCGTGCCGCGCTAAAGAATGCCCGTCTTTTTCGTGCTCGATCACTTTCGCCCAAAATTCGCTGTTTATGCCGTTATCAAACAACGCCTTATCTTTCGCAAAGATCGGAGCAAGCCTTCGCACAAACGTAAACATCTCTCCACGGTCAGCAAAAGTGAAATCTGACGTCCCCGCGTCAATCATATATTGATAAAGCAGTTTCTCCTCCGCTGTAAATCCCCATTTTGAAAGCGGAGCAATATCTGGATCGTACTCCTCATCTCCAACTTGCAGTTTGGCTTGGATCGGTTTGGTGTTTTGCATCCGCGTTTGTAACAGTTGAGCGGTGGCGCGATTGCCATACGCTTTTTGCATCTGCAGCAGCGTGTGATGCGCATACGACGAGGCAGATGAGACTCGCTTTGCCTGGGCAGATTCGACCTTGGAAGCTTGCATTTTTGGCGTAGCTTGACTCCGAACGATCATCTCATCACTCTCCTTAATATTAATAAATAATAACATATTAGAACGGCGTAAAAAAGCCCCACCTGCACAGGTGGGACAATTGTTCTTACATGCAGTTGAGCGTTCCACTATTATGCAGGTTGAGTGCGACGAATGTTAGGGCTCGGTGCGCTTTATACAAAAAGACCTTGTGCTGATCCAGCACAAGGTCTTGCGATTACTTCGTAGCCACTTTGCCTGCGGTCAAACGCAGGAATTCTTTCGCGTCTTGCACGGTGATATCGACCGCATTTTGCCAGAACTCCGGCTGAGTCAGATCGACGCCGAGATGCTTTTGCGCCAGTTCCTCGACCGTCATGCTCGCCGTATCGCGAAGCAGTGCCACATACTTGTCGGCAAACGACGGACCTTCCTGCAACGCCAGCGCGTACACGCCGGTCGAGAACAGGTAGCCGAAGGTGTATGGGAAGTTGTAGAACGGAACCGAGGTGGAGTAGAAGTGCAACTTCGACGCCCAGAAGCGCGGATGGTACAATTCCAAAGAATCGCGGTACGCCTTCTTCTGTGCTTCCACCATCAGTTCGTTCAAGCGCTCTGCACTGACTAGACCCTTTTTGCGCTCATCGTAGAAATTGTTTTCAAAGATGAACCGGGAATGGATGTCCATGTACATCGCGATCGAACCGGACACTTTCTCTTCCAGCAGGGCAATCTTCTCATCGTCCGATTTCGCGCTACGAACTGCAGCCGAAGTGACCAGCGTTTCGGCAAACGTCGAAGCGGTTTCCGCCACGTTCATCGCGTACATGCGAGTGAAGAACGGCATGTCGCCCATCACGTGCGCGTGGTACGCGTGCCCAAGTTCATGTGCCAACGTGGACACCGCACCCATCGAGTCGTCATACGTCATGAAAATGCGAGTCTCGTTCTTGCCTGGGAACCCGGCGCAGAACCCACCTGGACGTTTGCCTGGGCGATCTTCCGCCTCGATCCAGCTCTGCTCAAATGCACGCTTGGCGAACGCTGCAAAATCGGGAGAGAACTCTGCAAACTGCTCGACGATGAAGTTCGCCCCTTCATCATAGGTATAAGAAGTCTTCGCCGTCGATGTCGATGCATACAGGTCATAGTAGCTCAACTTGTCAACGCCGATCAGCTCCGCTTTGCGGTCGAGGAATTGCACAAACGTATCTTTGTTCTTGTCGATCACATCCCACATCACATCGAGGGTGGCGCGGGACATGCGGTTGATGTCACACGGCTCTTTGAGGATCGAATCCCAGCCGCGCGATTTGTACAGCGCCCAGCGGAAGCCTCCGAGATGGTTGAGGTTGGCTGCAAACAGCTCCTCGCTCTGTGCAAACGCTTCTTCCCACGCCGCAAACACCGCTTTGCGCACTTCGCGATCCGGAGTGCCGGAGTACATGTTTTGTGCCTGGCCGATCGACAGCTCCTTGACTTCGCCGTCTTTCTCCACCTTGATCGACATGCGGCCGATCAGCGTGTTGTACAGGTTGCCCCATGCATGATAGCCATCGACTGCGAGATCGCCACCCAGCGCTTCCAGATCCGGTGCCATTTTGCTGAATGCGTTCTGACGGCGCTCGATCAACCAAAACGAGATCGGTTGCACGCGCTCGTCTTGCAACAGCGCCTGCCATGCTTGCTCATCGACGGTGAGAATCTGCTTATCAAGCACGGTCATCGCAGCGCCCAGCGACGCCGACAGTTTAGCGATGCGGCCCTGAACGATCTTCGCCTGCTGGTCTTTGACATCCTGTGCCAACAGGCAGCCGGAGAAACTCATCACATAGCGCAGGTCGGAGTTAGCCTGTTGCATAACGGCCAGCACAGAGCCCCATGCATCCACGTTATTCGATTCACTGAGCGTGGCAATCTGACCCGCAAGCCCCTCGATGTTCCCTTCCAATTGATCGAGGTAGGCAACAAGCTCCGGAGACTCTGAACCGCCAGCAAAGAACGTTTCCAGATTCCACGTTTGACTCAAATTTTTCATGATTTTCCCTCACTTTTCTATGTATTCCTTCTCTTCATCATATCATAGTTCGTTTGCGTCGAGACCACCAGCAAGAAAATAGCGATGTGATCGCATCGTTTCGTCAGATCCATTCTCTTGACAAGTTCCCCATGCCAAAAACCGCAAATCATACGACCTGCGGTTTTAATGCTGTTTGCTGGGTCAAAGGCAACAGCACGTCAATCGTGGTGCCGACCCCAATCTCGCTTTCGATCTCCAGACGTCCGCCGTGATCTTCAATGATTTTGAACGAGACCATCAAGCCGAGCCCAGTGCCTTTTTCTTTGGTTGTAAAAAAAGGGTCGCCGATCTTTTGCAACTGCTCCTCTGTGATCCCACATCCTTGGTCGATCAGGCGAACGCGCGCATTGTCGTCCTCGTCGGGCCACAGTTCGATGATCAGGTCGCCACCTGCGGGCATCGCCTCGATCGCATTTTTCAGCAGGTTGATAAAGACCTGCTTGATCTGGTTCTCCTCGATCGCAGCCTCTGGTAACGGTTGGAAACGGGTCTGGATGCGCACATCATGTAAGATCGCCTGTGGTTCCAACAGCGTGACGATCAGTTGGAGCAACTGTTCGAGGCGCACCGGACGAAATTTGGAAGACTGCGGCTTGGAAAGAAACAGAAATTCATCGACGATCAGGTTGACGCGATCCAGTTCGGAGAGAATCACATCGTAATATTCAACATCGCGTTGCGCCTTTTCTTTGAGCAGTTGAGTGAATCCTTTGATCGCCGTCAGCGGATTGCGGATCTCATGCGCGATCCCTGCCGCCAATTGACCGATGGCAGACAGCTTGTCGGAGCGATGCAACAGTTCTTCCGCGCGCTTGTGCTCGGTGATGTCTTGTGCGATCACATAGGCGCCGACGATGCGTCCATCGACGATCACCGGGACATTGGTCACCCGCAGATTGAGCAGCCTGCCGCTGCGATGAGGAATGGCAACATCACAGCTCGGTGTTGCACCCTGTAGTGAGCGCTTGAACGCGCCCATCATCTCTCCGTTCAAAATCGCTTGGTACGACCTGCCCATCAGTTCAGCACGCTCGTACCCGAGCAGCAGTTCGGCCGCCCCGTTCACGTCGGTCACATTCCCGTCGAGGTCGAACGAGGCGACGAAGAACGGGTTGTGTGCGAAGAGCGAGCGAAATCGCTGCTCGGTCATGTTGGCGCTATGCAACGCCATTCGTCGGTCGTACAAAGCTCCGAGCAGGACGAGCAGTTGAATCAGCATGGCCGCGATGCCAAGCGAAAACGACAGCAGGACCAAATCCCCTTGAGCGTTCGCTTCCAGATTCGGCAATTCCTCGATGGCGGCCACGCTGCGCATCGACACATAATGAAACGAAGTGGTGGCAAGCCCGAGCAGCACGGCCGAAATGACTTTGTGTGGACGTCTGCCCATCCGCTTGCGCTTCGGAGCATAAAAGGTAAACGATAAGACCAGATACGACACTGGCAACACATAGAGCAGCACAACACCGATTCCGATAGCAGAATATTCGATGCTGTAGCCAGCCTGCACGCCGTGCAAGCCAAGCATGTTGGAGACCATGATGCCCACTCCCATCAGCATCGCACCTAGTAGGATGCCTCCTTTCGTGACGACACGACGGCGTTTTATGGTCATGAGCACCCCGTAGGCGGTGACCACCGATACCAGCATCGACAGTCCGATCATCGAAAATTCATAGGAATCGGTCGTGTTCACCCAGGCCAACAGTCCGATCAATTGCATCGTCCATACACCAAAGCCCATCGCCGCCGCTCCAGCCAACATCCACATCTGGCGCGCTGTGCCGCGGGCTGCTGCAACCCTTTCACTCAGGTCGATCACCGCATAAGCTGCGAACCACGCGATCAGAACGGACAGCGCGATCAGAGACAGATTGTACATTTCGAGCGCCGCTTCCATTTTCTTCTCCTCCAGGCATGAATAGGTTCCAGATCATCTCCCATATTCTACAAGTGGGAAACGAAGACCTCCTCACAAAGCAAATCAAACCTTAACAAATCAATTTACAAAAAGCGATCTTGTCAAGCAAAGTCCGCTCGAAATTTACCGCCAGATGCAGGAGTTCACCCTCATGCCAAGAAAAATGTACAGTAGCAGAACAATGAGGAGGTTCAATACAATGGCGATTGGTTTTATCAATGGAGAGTGGATTCCGGTCGATCAAGCGGTATTGCCGATCGACGAGCGCGGTCATAACTTCGGAGATGGCGTCTATGAAGTGATTCGCGTCTATCAAGGCACGCCTTTTAAGATGCGCGAACATTTGGTTCGCCTAGAAAAAAGTGCGGAAGCGATCCTGCTTACGATGAACTATTCGATCGACGAGTTGGAAGCGTTGATCGCAGAAGGCTTAGCGAAAACTGGTTTGCAGGAAGCGTCCGTCTATCTGCAAGTGACTCGCGGGATCGCCAAGCGTGTGCATCTGTTCCCTGACGTGCCCGCCTCAACGACGATGACGATCCGCCCGGCGACCGACCTCCCCGCTACTGTGCGTGAAAAGGGAGTGCAGGTGACGCTGGTCGAGGATGAGCGCTGGAAAAACTGCTATATCAAATCGCTCAACCTGCTCCCGAACGTGGTGGCGAAACAGAAAGCGACCGATGCCGGTTTTTATGAGGCGGTGTTTGTACGCGACGGCATCGTGTTGGAAGGGTCGAGTTGCAACGTATTTCTGATCAAGGACGGCGTGCTGATCACACCTCCTGCCAATCGCTTCATCTTGCACGGGATCACGCGGGCGACACTACTTGAGATCGCCAAAGAAATCGGTGTGCCTATGGAAGAAAAAGAGTTTGGACCGGATGAACTGTTGGCGGCCGATGAAGCGTTTTTGAGCTCGACCTCCATGGAAGTCCTGCCGATCGTCGAGATCGACGGCAAACAGATCGGCGCAGGCATTCCAGGCACCATCTCGCGTGACCTGCACAAGAACTACCGCGCAAAATATCAAGGGATCGGGGTGTAAATCCCGTGCGCAGTAAAATTCGTGACTATGGTGTGGTGATCGGTTCTTTGCGCCCTGGTGCGGGAAATCGGATCACCGACGTACCCGGTGTTCAAGTTGGCCACTGTACGCTCGACGACGGGCCGATCAAGACCGGGGTGACAGCCATTTTGCCGCACGGGGGCAATCTGTTTCAAGACAAGGTGCTGGCCGTCGCCCATGTGATCAACGGGTTTGGCAAGACGACAGGGACGATCCAGATCGAGGAACTCGGCACGATCGAAACCCCAATTTTGCTGACGAACACCTTATCGGTCGGTCAGGTGAGCGATGCCCTGATCGCGTACATGCTGGAGCAGAATGCGGAGATCGGTGTGACGACTGGCACGGTCAACCCGGTGGTGTGCGAATGCAACGACGGGTACCTAAATGACATTCGCGGTCGGCATGTGCAGGAACAACACGTCCGCGTTGCCTTGTCTGACGCTGGCTCCGATTTTGCAGAAGGCGCCGTCGGAGCAGGCACTGGCATGAGCTGTTACGGATTGAAGGGCGGTATCGGCTCCGCGTCGCGCCTGATCGAGCTAGACGGAAACGTCTACACCTTGGGGGTGCTGGTGCTGTCCAACTTTGGACGACAGCAAGACTTCCTGTTGCAGGGGATTCCTGCAGGTGCGATGCTCGACGAGATGCAGCGTGCAGAAGCGATCGACGAGCCGGATAAAGGCTCGATCATCTTCATTCTCGCCACCGATTTGCCGCTTTCCGAGCGGCAGTTGAAGCGGATCAGCAAGCGCTGTACAGTAGGCATGACTCGCACCGGGTCGTTTATCGGCAATGGCAGCGGAGATGTGGTGATCGCCTTCACCACCGCAAATCGGGTGCAACATGAGCAGAGCGCCGCGGTGATCTCGTTGCAAATGCTGAACGAAAATGAGATCGACCTGGCGTTTCGCGCCACTGCCGAGGCTTCCGAAGAAGCGATCTTAAATTCGCTGACCGCAGCCAAGACGACGATCGGGCGCGAAGGTCATCTGCGCAAAGGGCTGTCCGAATATCTAGACGCGATAATCAAACAAGCAAAGAGTAGAGACTGATCGTGTATCAGGCTCTTTTCTTTGTGTAAAGCTACCATCAGCAATCAGTTCAAGGAGACATCACTATGACGCTCATTCGTGATTACAAACGCAAACTACACACCCCAGAACAGGCAGTACGGCTGATCGAGTCGGGCGACGATATCTTCATCCCACTCTGTGCAGGTCAACCGCCCGCTTTACTCGACGCACTGCCAAGCCACGAAGGATTGCTCGGCAACCGCCTGTATCAGATGCTGACGATGCGGCCACCGCTCGATATCGCTCCTGAAAGGTTGCAAGTGGTCTCTCTGTTCCTCGGCTCGGGCGATCGCCCTGGCTTTCGCGACGGTCTGGTCGATCTGTTGCCCAACCATTTTTCTGATTTGGCCGCACAGCTTCAGCAGATCACTAAAAACCGTGTGCTGATGGCAACCGTCTCCCCGATGGACGAGGATGGCTATTTTTCCATTGGTACCAATGCCGACTATGTCAGTTCGTTGATCGAGGATGCCAAACTGATCCTGCTCGAAGTGAACGAAAAGATGCCGCGCACCTACGGCGAAAATAGAATCCATCTCTCACAAGTGTCTGCACTAGTTGAACATCATGTAGAACTGCCCGTGCTGCTCGAACCTGTCATCACCGCAAATGATGAAATGATCGGTCGTCATATCGCCGAAATCATACGCGACGGCGACAACCTGCAGATCGGCTTCGGCGCGATTCCCAACGCGGTGATGAATTTCTTGCACGGTCATAAAAACCTTGGCATCTTCACGGAGATGCTGCCCGACAAAGTGGTCGATCTTTGCATGGCTGGCGTCATCAACGGCAGCAACAAAAGCATCTATCCCGGCCAGATGACCACGACGTTCGCCTTGGGCAGCCGCAAGTTGTACGATTTTCTGCATGAGAACAAAGATGTGGTCTTCCTGCCCGCTTCGTGGACGAACGATGTGCGCATCATCTCGCAGGTCGAGCAACTCGTCTCCATCAACGCGACGGTGGAAGTAGACTTCCTCGGCCAGTGCAACTCGGAAATGGTCGGAGGCCGCTATTACTCATCAACCGGCGGTCAGGCCGATTTTGCTCAGGGAGCGCGCATGGCTAAAGATGGGCGCGGCATCATCTGCCTGCACTCCACCGCCAAAAACGAGACCATCTCCAAAATCGTGCCCACCCTGTATCCGGGCTCAGCGATCAGCAATTCCAAAAACGATGTGGACATCGTCGTCACCGAAAATGGTGTCGCCAAGCTTCGAGGCAAGACGATCCGTGAACGCACCTGTGCTTTGATCAGCATCGCCCACCCCAAATTTCGTGAGGAATTGACGTTTCAAGCGCGGAAGATGGGCTATCTGCTCTAACATTAAGTTCTGCAATACAAAAGGGACGAAGAGTGATCACTCTTCGTCCCTTTTTTCGATCAGGAGTTGTTCGTTTGTAGCCGCTCGAGAATTCTGCGTTTCTTATACAGCATCTTGCCCGTTTCGGCGACGTCTTCAATCGTTTTTTTGTTCAGAAACGCCCCAAACAGGATGCCTGCGATCGGGATGAGCTGAAACAGCTTTTTCCACCCCATGTTGTCGGTCAAAGTGATGACCACTTCGCGCCAGCCTTGGAGCTGGGCGAACATTTGACCGCTTTTTTGCGCCGGATCGCTATAGGCGGCAAGCTCTTCCAAGATCGCCTGTTTACCGACGATGTCAGAAGAGGAAAATTGCAGGCACTTGATGATAAACAGACGCTCCGCTTTGTCATTCGGGTCGTATCCGTAAGAAACGGCCATCTCCTGTAGGACTTTTAGGGACAGTCCGAGCAGCATCGGGATGTCGATCGCCAAGGTGAAGATGCCTCCGATCCCCGTGCTCGCCCCCTGCCATTTAGCAAACGTGGAGCGAGACGCGCGCAGTTCGTTTGCGACCTCGTCCATCGCGGCGAGCGGAAGCGTTGCGATCTCCGCTTGTGTGACCGACTCCCCTCGTATTTTGGCAAAGCGCTTGACGATGCGATCCGTCTGGATGAGGTAACTCCCACCCGTATCGACATAGGACATCATTTCATCGATCGCCTGTCCCATTTTTTCTTTCAAAAAGCGCGGGGTCAGCTTGTCCAACATGACAAAAGGCAAGCGGCCCAACTTTTCCCAGAACCACAAATCCTTCTGTTCCTGTTCCCAAATTTCAATTTCCTGCAGGGCAAGATGCAATTGATCGCTCGTTTCCACGACAGCCCCTCCTTCGACTTCTATTTTCGCCGATTGGCCCGCGATTGTCTCCTTTCGCGAAGAGCTTGTCTGGTATCCGCACGATTCTTGCCTTGCTCGACGACCGATTCCTCCTGACTGCCTGAGATAAATTGGGCAAGCGTGCGCACGGTCGGGTATTGGAACAGTTGCACGACAGCGATCTGAAAGCCCAGTTCGGTCAGGCGGCGGTGAACATTGACGATCAGAATCGATTGCCCGCCCAGTTCGAAGAAGTTGTCGTTGATACCTACTTTCTCCACGCCTAGCGTCTCTTGCCAAATCGCTGCGATCCGCTTTTCCAGATCGGTCGAGGGCGCCACATAAGCGGTGCCAAGTTCGGGGCGATCCCCTTCCGGCTTGGGCAGCGCGTTGCGATCCACTTTGCCATTCGGGGTGAGCGGCAGTTTCTCAAGAAAGAGATACAGGGACGGCACCATGTACTCGGGCAGTTGTTCCTGCAAAAAGTGGCGCAGTTCGCCACTGTCCGGCGCCTCCCCCTCGGGGACGAGATAAGCGGTCAGCACCCGGTTGTCGAGAGCGGTGACCACCGCTTCCCGCACGCTCGGGTGCTGGGCCAGCGCTGTTTCGATCTCGCCCAGTTCGATGCGGAAACCGCGCAGCTTGACTTGATGATCGAGACGGCCAAGGAACTTCAGCGTGCCGTCCGGACGCCAAGCGGCGAGATCGCCCGTCTTGTACAGACGGCCTGCACCAAACGGGTTGGGCAGAAAGCGTTCGGCAGTCAGTTCGTCGCGGCCGAGATAGCCGCGAGTGATGTTCGCACCACCGATGTGCAATTCGCCTGCGACCCCGATCGGCACCGGCTGCAACCGCTTGTCCAAGATATAGAGCGTCGTGTTGGCGATCGGACCGCCGAGCGGGATGAGACCTTGTTCATCTTGAACTTCATGTACCGACGCCCAGACGGTCGCTTCGGTCGGGCCGTACATGTTGAACAGGCGGGCGCCTAACTCGCCTTTGATCTCTTGGGCCAAAGTGGGCGGCAACGCTTCGCCGCCAAGCAGGATTTTTTCCAAGCTTTGCAAGCCTTTGCGTGCATCAGGGTTGGCGAGCAGCATGCTCATCAGCGACGGCGTGCCTTGGAGCAACGTCGCACCTGGCTTCAAATCACCCGTCAGGATCGCCGTCTCCGAGAGCAGAATCACTTTGCAGCCTCTGGTCAGCGTCCAGAACAGTTCCAACACCGAGATGTCAAATCCGATCGAAGTCACCGCCGCCATCGCATCGCCTTGCCCACATCCGATGCGCGCATCCATGCCAGTGAAAAAGTTGACTACGTTGCGATGCTGAACCAGAACGCCTTTCGGTTTGCCTGTCGAGCCTGACGTGTAGATGACATAGGCAGCGTTGTCAGCAGTGGCCGGGCAGGTAGGGGGTACGACCGACTCTTGCTGAGGAATCGCAGCGACCTCCTCTTTGGTCAGCACCACTTGTACGCCAGCATCTTCGACCATGAACGAAAGGCGCTCCTCCGGATAGGTCGGGTCGAGCGGCAGGTAGGCAGCGCCCGCTTTCAGAATCCCGAGCAGTGCGACCATCATTTCGAGCGAGCGCTCCATGCGCACGCCGACGATGTGTTCAGCACCGATGCCCTGTTCTTGCAAAGCGGTCGCAAGCAGGTTGGCCCGAGTATCCAGTTCGCGGAAAGACAGCGTCTGCGCTTCGAACTCCACCGCCACCGCATCGGGGGTGCGCGCCGTTTGCTCTTCGAACAGCTGGTGGATCAGGGCGTCTTCGCGATATGCAACGGCTGTGTCGTTCCATGCGGTCAGCAGCTCCGTCCGCTCCTCCTCATCGAGCAAGGGCAAGGCCGCGATCTGCGCATCAGGGTCGGCGGCGATGGCACCGAGCAAGTTTTCGAAATGGCGCATCATCCGCGCCACCGTCTCCGCTTGGAACAGGTCGGTGCTGTACTCGACCGTACCGCTGATGCCTTCCTCCTGTTCCGTCAGGTAGAGCGACAGATCAAATTTGGATGTGCCCGTGTCTACCTGCACCGTATCGAGCGTCAGACCGGGCAGCTCAGCAGTGCCGCCTGGCGCATTTTGCAAGACGAACAGCACCTGAAACAACGGCGTCCGGCTCAAATCGCGCTCCGGTGACACTTCTTCGACCAGCCGTTCAAACGGCACATCCTGATGAGCATACGCTTCGAATGCCGCGTCGCGTACCCGCCCCAGCACCTCGCGGAAAGTCGGTTCGCCTGTGAGATCGGTTCGGATCGCCAACGTGTTCACGAAAAAGCCGATCAGCCCTTCGATCTCTTCGCGCGTGCGGTTGGCGATCGGAGTGCCGACGATCAGATCTTCCTGCCCCGTATTGCGGTGCAAAAAGACGTTGAACGCGGAGAGCAGTGTCATGAAGATGGAGACGCCTTCACGCTGGCTCAACGCTTTGATGCTGTGCACCACTTCTTTGCTGAGTTGGAATTCTTGAAACGTTCCTTTCAAGGTCTGCACAGCAGGACGGGCAAAATCGGTCGGCAGATCGAGCACGGGGAGCGGCCCGGCCAACTTTTGCTTCCAGTAGGACAACTGATCTTCCAGCACACCGGAAGCGAGATATTCTTTCTGCCAATCCGCATAATCAGCGTACTGGATCGGCAATTCTGGCAGCGGGTCGGGTTGTCCATGCAGGAAGGCGCGGTAGTAGGCACGCATCTCCCCCATCAACACGCCCATCGACCAACCGTCGGAGATAATATGATGCATCGTCACCAACAGCACATGTTCTGCATCGTCCAATTTGAGCAAGGTGGTGCGAAGCAGAGGCGCTTTTTCCAGATCGAACGGGGTACGGGCTTCTTCCCGCGCCCGTTTTTGCACCTCCGCTTCACGCGCTACAGCTGGGAGACCGCTCAGGTCGATCAGCGGCACTTGCAGCCCAGCGGCCGGATCGATCACCTGCATCAGTTCTCCATCCACTTCCCGAAACGAGGTTTGCAAGGTTTCATGGCGAAGCGCGATGGCGCACAGCGAGTCGGTCAGCATTTGCTGATCCAGATGACCACGCATGCGAACGGCGCCCGTGATGTTGTAGGCCGCCCCATCCTGTACAAATTTATCGAGGAACCACATTCGCTGCTGCGCATAGGACAGCGGGAACAGGTAGACGCCTGGTGATGTCATGTTGATCTTCTCCTTACGCGGCCGTTTGTTTCGGCTGTTTTTTTAACTTGTGCGATGACGATTTCCAGACTGCCCAGATCACTGCGGTAATGACAGCGCCTTGGCAGACCATGATCGTCTGCGGCATGGTCAGGATATCCATCAGCAGGGGCACGAGCAGGAAGCCGCTGGCAAAGCCGAAGCGATTGAGCAGCGCCGAAACGCCAAACACCCGCCCTCGCACATGGTTGTCACATTGCTGCATCAACACGGAGAACGTCGTGCCGCACACCGCTTCGCTCACGCCGACCAGAAAGACGACGGGAAAGATCAGCCACGGATTTTCGCTCGACAAAAAGGTGATAAACCCGAGCCCTGCCACCACGGTAGAACCATAGTAAAAGCCGTTGAGATGCTTTTGTACCACGTTGCGCCGCGCAATCAAAAAGGATGCGACCACGCTGCCAATCCCCCATGTGCCCCAGATAAAGCCGTAGATCTTGGCTTGTGCGGCTGGGTCGAGCGCAGCGGCGAGCAGCGGAATGCCGACGTTGTGCCCGCTCGCACCTGCCGTCTGTACCAAATACACGCCAAAGACGGTGAGCAACAGCGGTTTCAACATCAGGTAGCGTTTAACTTCGCCCAGGTCTTCGAAGATCGACGCGAGTTTGCCTTTCGCCTGGACGTTTGCCTCCTGCCGCTTGACCGGAGTGCGTTCCCATTTCATCAGCATGAGCGCCACGCCGGACAGAGCAAAGGACAAAGCATCAATCGCTAATACGGTAGAAAAGCCAAAGCGTTCTGTCACCAGACCTGACGAGAAGAAGCCGATGACCATCGCGATCGAGCTCAAGCGCATGATGAGCGCGTTGACTTCCAGCACTTTGTCTTCACCGAAAATCTGCGGGACTTCCGCGTTGAATGAAACTTGGAAGAAAGAAGCGAGAAACCCGATCAGAAACGAGATGATCAGGATCATCGTCGGATTGGGGAAGACGATCATCCCCAAGATTAAGGCGGCGCGCGCAAAATCTGCAAACAGCATCAGCTTCTTGCGGTCAAAACGGTCGGCCAGCACGCCCGAATAGAGCGAGGAGAGCATACCGCCCAACACGCGAATCCCAAGACAGGCCGACAGCCACATCGTGCTGCCATCGGTGAGCACATAGATCATCGAGTTGACGACGATCATGTCCATCATCGTGCCGAGGTGAGAAAAAGCATTGACGTAGAGAAATAGTTTTCGATTCACAGGCGACCTCCCTCTTTTTATAGCGTTCGGAGACAGCGCTGACCGACTCATCTTGCGGATGATCGGTCAAGCGCCTCCCCCTGCACTCTTTGTTTACAACATGGCTTGTGCGACCTCGCGGACATGCGGGACCTGCAACAAGGTGAAATGGTTGCCTGAAAGTGCTTTGGTTTGCAGCGTGCCAGTGACCACAGCTTGCCAGCCAGGGACGCTTCCTCCGTCTGCGGTGTGCAACAGGAGAATGTCACCTGAAAACGTAGCCATAAGATGGTCTGCATAGGCGCGACGGTTGGCACGGAACACATGGTAGAGGCGGAGCAGTTGCTCGGCGCTCACGTCGGCGGGCAAAAGTCCCGCTTGTTGCGCTTGCGGCAACAGTTGCGGTAAATCGGCTTCGCGCAACGTGTCGGCCACCTCGGCAAAACGTGTGACATCTGTGCCCGACAGTCCCGCGATGTCGCTGAAAAATGCGGCGACGAGGGCGCTTTCGTCCTCTTTCGTGTGTTCAAGTTCGGCATAAGTATCGATCAGCACAAGCGGTGCCGTCCGCTCCCCTTGCGCCTGCAACAGGCGTGCCATCTCTACGGCGATCACGCCGCCAAACGACCAACCGCCCAGATGATAGGGGCCGGACGACTGCACCGATCGGACCAACTCCAGGTAATGCTGTGCCATCGCTTGCACCGACAGCAGCGCTTCTTGACCTGCATCCAACCCCGGTGCCTGCAACGCATAGATCGGGCGCTCCACGCCCAGCTCCTCTGCCAACGCGCGGTAACAGAATACACTTCCACCGATCGGATGGATGAGGAACAAGGGCGGCTTGGTGCCATGCGCTTGCAACGTCACAAGCGAGCTTGTCACTTGAGCTTCGTCTTGCAACAGTTCCTCGGCCAGCGCTTCCACCGTCGGACTGCGGAACAGGGCGGACATCGGGAGCGATTTGGCGAAACCTGCTTCAATCTGCGCCAACATGCGCACGGCGAGCAAGGAGTGTCCACCGAGCTCAAAAAAGTTATCGCGAACGCCGATCCTGTCTATGCCAAGCAGTTCCTGCCAGATGGCGGCAAGCACAGCTTCCGTTTCGTTCCTCGGCTCGAGGAGCGCTTGCTCACGGGTGACGCCGAGTTCGGGGGCAGGCAAGGCGAAGCTGTCCACTTTGCCGTTTGGTGTCAGCGGCAGGCTGTCCAACAGCACGAACGCCGACGGTACCATATAGTCGGGCAGGCGCTCTTTGAGCGCCAGACGTAGATCGCTTACTGTGACCGCATGGCCACCCGTTGCCACATAGGCGACAAGTCGTTTGTCGCCGCTCCCATCTTCGCGCACTTGTACATAAGCGGCCTGCACCGCAGGATGGTTGAGCAGTGAGGCTTCGATCTCACCCTGCTCGATGCGGAAGCCGCGCACTTTGATCTGGCGGTCGGTGCGGCCCAGATATTCGAGCGTGCCGTCGGCCAGCCAGCGCACAGAGTCGCCAGTCGCATACATGCGCCCCGTCGGGTCGGAAGCGAACGGGTTCTGAATAAACTTCTCCGCCGTCAACCGCTCCTGTCCCAGATAGCCTCGCGCCAAGCCGTCCCCACTCAAGTACAACTGTCCTGGCACACCGATCGGCACCAGTCGCAGCTGTTGATCCAGCACGTACGCTTGCGTATTGGCAAGCGGTCGTCCGATCGTCGGAGCGCTCGTCGCCTGTTTGTCGATCAGCGCAAAGGTCGAGTAGGTCGTGTCTTCGGACGGGCCGTAGAGGTTGTACACTTTTTCAACCGTGCCGAGCGCATACAGTTTTTGCACCAGATGCAGCGGCAACGCCTCCCCTGCCAGATTGACGGTGCACACCTCAGGCAAGATCGCACCCATGCGCAGCAGTTCGGCGATGGCGGAGGGAACGGTGTTGATCAGCGTCACTTCCGCCTTTGCCGGAAGCTGTGGCAGTTGCAGCGCATTTTCGGCGAGGATCACCTGACCTCCTGCGGCGAACGTGGCGAACAATTCGTAGACGGAAAGGTCGAAGCAGATCGACGTAGCAAACAGCACGCCGCGCAACTCGTCTTTTGAATAGTGATCCAGTGCCCATTGAATCATCGTCGCAGCGCTGTGATGCTCGATGGCGACACCTTTAGGGCGGCCCGTCGAGCCCGAGGTATAGATCACGTAGGCCAGATTGCTGGCCTGCACAGTCGAGCCAGTGTTCGTCGCGACCCGCTCCTCAAGCGGCAGATACAAGGCGGTCGATTGATGCGCAGGCAGTTGACGATGCAGACGCTCACTGGTCAAAAGCACCGCCAATTTCGCATCCTCCATCGTATACAGCACGCGCTCCTCTGGATAGGACGGGTCGAGCGGCACATAAGCTCCGCCCGCCTTCAGCACGCCTAGCAGAGCGACGACCAATTCGGGGGTACGCTCCAGGTACACCCCGACCAACGATTCCGGGCCGACGCCCATCGTTTGCAGTCGGTCGGCCACAGCGTTTGCTCGCTCGTTTAACTCTTGGTACGTCAAGCGCTCTTCGCCAGCGATCAAGGCGATCGCCGCTGGTTGTAACGCGGCCTGCGCTTCGAACAGATCGTGCAGGCAAAGGTCTTGCCGATACTCCTGTACCGTCTCGTTAAACTCGGTCAGCAAGCGCGACCGCTCCAGTTCGGTCAGGAACGGGATCTCGGAGATCGCCGCGTCCGGTCGCTCGGCCAGCGCTTCCAACAGCGTAGCGTAATGTCCCGCCATGCGCGCGATCGTCTCTTCGCAAAACAGGTCGGTGCTGTATTCAAAATGCGCATCGAGAGTGCCGCTTTCCTCCGTCACGTACAGCGAGAGATCGCATTTGCTGCCGCCCGTGTCGAGCATGATGCTCTCCGCGGTCACGCCTTCGAAGCTCGCTTCTGAACGCGGCATGTTTTGCATCGCGAACATCACTTGGAACAGCGGGGTGTGACTCATGCTCCGCTTCGGCTGCAACTCCTCGACCAATTTTTCAAATGGCACATCGGCGTAGGTGTAGGCATCGAGCGCCGTCCGTTTCACGCGCTCGAGCAGTTCGCCAAACGTCGGGTTGCCTGACAGATCGGTGCGCACAACCAGCGTATTGACGAAAAAGCCGATCAGATTCTCGATCTCTCGGCGATTGCGACCCGCGATCGGCGTGCCGATGAGCAGATCTGTCTGCCCGGTGTAGCGGTACAGCAACACTTGGAACGCGCCGAGCAACACCATGTTGAGCGTGATACCCTGTTCGCGCCAAGCTGCGGTCGGCAGTCGCTCCAGCAATCGGCTCGGCAGTTGGAAGAGGTATCGGCTACCCAGTCCTGAACGCACCGCCGGACGCGGATGGTCTGTGGGCAATTCCAGCACCGGAAGCGCGCCGCCGAGTTGGTCTTGCCAATAGCTGAGCTGCTTTTTCATGCCATCGCTGTTCATCCACGCTCGTTGCCAGTGGGCAAAATCGTGATACTGGATGTCGAGCGTCGGCAATTCTGCGCCCGCATAGAGCGCACAGAGTTCGGTGACGAACAGTTCGTTCGACCAACCATCGGTGATGATGTGGTGCATCGTGAGCAGGCAGACGTGCTCGTCCCCGCACAAACGCAACAGGACGGTGCGCAGCAGGTCGTCCCGTTCCAGATCGAACGGTTTTTGCGCCTCTGCACGCATCTGACGTTCCACTTCGCGCTCCTGATCGTGCGAGGACAGGTGCGACAGATCGACCACAGGCAGTTGCACGCGCACCTCAGGGCGAATCACTTGCACCGCTTCCCCGCCAACTTCGCGGAAGTTGGTGCGCAGCGATTGATGGCGCTCCACCACGCCGCACAGGGCCGCCTGCAGACGCTCGACATCAAGTGGTCCGTTCAAGCGCACCGCTGAAGAAAGCAAGTAGGCTGTGGAGCCAGGCATCAGCTTGTCGAGCAGCCAGAGGCGGCTTTGCGAGAAGGACAGTGGCTTCTCATCGCCTTGATGCACCGCTGTCAACGCCAACTGCTTCGTTTGTCCCCCGCGCTCAAGATAGCTGGACACGCCCTCCACCGTCGGGTTTTCGAACAGTTCCCGCAGCAGAATCTCCACTTGGAACTCACGGTTCAGGCGGGAGATGACTTTTGTCGCGAGCAGGGAGTGACCGCCGAGATCGAAAAAGTTGTCCTGTGCGCCGACGTTCGGCACACCGAGCACTTCGCTCCACACGTTGGCTACTTTCGCTTCCGTTTCGGTGCGCGGCGCGACATAGGACGATTCGTTGAGATTTGACCAGTCTGGGGCGGGCAGAGCCAGCCGACTGATCTTGCCGCTTGGCGTAAGTGGCATCGCCGCGAGGTACATCGCAAAGGACGGCACCATATAGTCGGGCAGCCGTTCCATCATCCAGCCCTTCACGTCGGCAAAATTCACCTCGGGCTGCTCCGGCACGATATAGGCGACGAGACGTTTGTCCACTGCGATCACCGCCGCTTCCCGCACCAATGGATGCTGGCGGACGACCGCTTCCACTTCGCCAAGTTCGACCCGAAACCCACGGATCTTCACTTGCTGGTCGGCGCGCCCGATATACTCCAGATTCCCATCGGGGTGCCAGCGACAGAGGTCGCCCGACTTGTAGATGCGCGCATCCGGTTCATTTCGGAACGGATTGGGCAAAAAGCGCTCTTCGGTCAGGTCGGGACGTCCGAGGTACCCAGCGGCGAGACAGGTTCCACCGATGTACAGCTCTCCGGTGACACCGACCGGAACGGGGCGTAGCTCTTGGTCGAGCACATAGATTTGCGCGTTGGAGATCGGCTTGCCGATCGATGGCAAAGCCGGCCACGTGCTCGGATCTCCGGTCAAGGTGTGGGAGGTGACGACATGGCTTTCGCTCGGGCCGTATTGGTTGTACACGACCACGCCCTCCATCTCAGCCAGCCACTTCACGATGTGACGCGTGATTTGCAACTGCTCGCCCGCCGTCACCACTTCTAACAGCTGCGCTTTGGCGTCTGACGTTTCGGCCGCTTCGGCCAGGTGTTGCATGGCAATAAACGCCATGTAGGCACGCTCAATCTTCTCCTCGGCGAGATAGCGCAACAGCTTGTGGGAATCGCGACGAGTCTCCTCGTCCAGCACATATAAAGCGCCGCCCGAAGACAGGGTGGAGAACACTTCTTGAAACGCTACATCAAAATTGATCGAATAAAACTGTGTCGTTCGGCGCGGGCCTCCGTGCACAAAATCGTCCAACTGCCACAGATGTAAGTTGCACAAAGCGCGATGTCCCATCGCCACACCTTTTGGACGGCCCGTCGAGCCGGACGTGTAAATCAGGAACGCCAGGTCATCGGGCGTTACGCTACCCTGCACATTTGCGCTGCTGTACTCGTCGAAAGCGGACAGTTCGTCGAGCAGGACGAGCGTCGCTCGATGCGGCGGCAACTCTTCGACCAGACTTTGCTCGGTCAAAATCACCGGAGCCTGCGTGTCTTCGATCATAAAAGTTAAACGGTCCTTCGGATAGCTCGGGTCGAGCGGCAGGTAAGGCCCTCCCGCTTTCAAAATTGCCAAGAGTCCGACAATCATCTTCGCAGAACGGTTGACGCAGAGTCCGACCGGAACGTTTGCCCCAACGCCTAGCTCGCGCAGTTTATGCGCCAATCGGTTCGCCTGCTCATTCAGTTCGCGGTAGGTGAACGTCTGCTCATGGAACACCAGCGCCACCGCATCGGGGGTGCGCTCAACCTGCCGTTCAAACAGCTGGTGCGTGCAGAGATTGTCATCCGCAAAAAGCACATCTGTGTCGTTCCACGCAAACAGCACCTGTTCCGCTTCCGCATCGGGAAGCATTTTCAGATCGACCAGCTTTTGGTGTGGATCGTCTGCGATGCTTTGTAGCAACGTCTCGAGATGCTGTAGCGTTCGCTCGATCGTCGCCTGTTCGAACAAGTCGGTGTTGTACATCAAAAGTCCGGTCAATCCTGTCTCACTTTCGGAGAGCCACATCATCTGATCGTATTTGACCGCTCCCTGATCGGACCAGATCGGTTCGAAGCGCAAGTCGCCCAGATCTAGCTGTTCCGCGTTCACATGCGGTTGCAGCAAAAAGAGCACCTGAAACAAAGGCGTGTGGCCCATGTTCCGCTCCGGCTGCACCTCTTCGATCACCTTTTCAAACGGCACGTCTTGGTTGGCAAACGCCTGAAGCGAGGTCGCTTTCACCTGCTCCAACAGTTCACGAAACGTCATGTCTGCTCGAAGTTCTGAGCGCAAGGCCAGCGTGTTGGCAAAGTTGCCGACCACACCTTCCAACTCCGAGCGGTTGCGGCCAGCCACCGCTGTTCCGACCAGCAGTTCCTCTTGCCGGGTATAGCGGTACAACAAGGTCTTATAGGCTGCCAAAAGTCCCATGAACATCGTGACGCCCGCTTCTTCACAAACCTTTTGCATGCGTTGTTGCAACGAGAGTGGGTACTCGATCTGCAAAAGCGACCCTTTTGTCGTCATCATCGCCGGGCGTGGACGGTCGGTCGGCAACTGCAACACGGGCAGCGGACCTTGCAACTGCTCTTTCCAGTAGCGGAGTTGCTTTTGAGATGCATCGCCTTGCAGCCATTCGTTCTGCCACTCCGCATAATCGGCAAACTGAAGCTCCGGCTCGGGGAGCGCTGCCGACTGCCCTTTGGAAAACGCGTCGTAGTACACGATCACTTCCCGCAAAATGACGTCCATCGACCACCCGTCTGCAACCAGATGGTGGAAGGTGAGCAACAGGGCGTAATCTTGCTCATCCAGTTTCACCAGCGAGCAACGAAGCAACGGATCGGCAGTCAGATCGAAGGGTCGGCGCGCCTCTTGGCCGCTCACCTCGTCGATGATACGGTCACGGCTCGTCACAGGTGTCCCTGTCAAATCGAGCACGGGCAGTGGCACGAACAGTTCCTGATGAATCACCTGCTTGGGCTGATCGTCTACCAGTTGCACGTTGGTGCGCAACGCTTCGTGGCGCTTGACCACTTCATTGATGCTTTTTTGCATGGCTTCCACATGCAGTCGCCCTCGCAGGCGCACCGCATACGGAATGTTGTCTGACGCATCTTCTGGCTGAAACTGGTGAAAAAACCACAGGCGCTGCTGGCCGAGCGAAAGATCTGCCGGCCCCGCCCCGGTGCGTTTCGGAATCCATTGTTTGGCAGGGACGCTAAGTTGGCCTTTCAATCGCTTTTCAAGCAGAGCACGCTTTTCGGCGGACAAGCTGGACTTGCGTTGTGAGAGATCCTGTTTGTTCGTCATCGCAGATTCCTCCGTGAAAAGGAAAAGGAACGAAGTCCCCGTGAGCGTCCGCTCACGGGGAAAGTTCGGTTCCTTCGTTCCTCGCCAATTTAACCAATCTGTACGTTCACGTAATCCGGGAACGGTTGAACACGCGTCAGGTCGTTTTCGAAAATGATCAGGTCGTCCTGTTTATCTACTTCTTTGAAGTCAGCAAACTTGTAGGTGATGTACATCATCCGATTGCGATCGGTCTGGAGGAACTCGGCCTGCAAACGCTTGCCCTGCTCCTTGGCCGATTGCAAAATGTGGTTGATCAAGATCGAGCCCACTCCGCGCGACATCACGCGGCAGGAGAGCAGCAGCAGTTTGATTTTCCAAACTTCTTCGCCCGTTTCGACGAGTGCCAACCCGATTTTGCCATACGTGCCGTATTTATCTTCCAGACCTGCGATCAACAGCAGGTGATTCTCCGATTTGCGGAATTCATCGAGCTCGTCATAGTTGTAGGTGTAGCCAGTCGTGTTCAACTGGTTGGTGCGTTGCGTCAATTCCTCTGCCCGCTTCAAGTCCTCCACGGTGGCCGGTGCGATCGTAAAGGTCATGTTGAGCGATGCGAGAAACTCGTCGGTCGGCCCAACAAATTCCTCTTCTACCTGGTTGCGCTCAATATCTGCCATATACATCTTGCGACGCTGTTTCGAGTCGTCGGTGATAAAACGCGGGATCATCACATCAAGCTCCAGCATCCCTTCGAGGTTCAGCGCGTCGAGGCAAAGCACCTGCGGGTGAGTGTGCGCAACTTCTTCTCGCTCAAACGGCTGATCATCGACAAAAGCCAGCGTGTCGATGCCGATGTTGATCAGTTTGGCGATCTGCTCCACAGACGACCCTTTCGAATTCCAGTTGATCTGCGGGTAGAGGAAGTATTCAGCAATGCCGAACTCCTCCAATTTGCGCATCGCGTCCTCATGGTTGTTCTTCGAGGCGATCGACTGCAGAATGCCGCGTTCGTCAAGTTCCTTGATGATGTCAACCACTTCACTTTTCAGGATGACATTTTCATCTTCGAGCAGGACGCCGTCCCAAACGGTGTTGTCGAGATCCCAGACCACACATTTGATCGTCTTCTTATCGTCCTTTTTCTTCGTCTTTTGCGTCGCTTCCATGAGTTCTCCTCCCCTAGTTGACAGTTGGTTACGCTGCTTTTTTGGCAATGAGTGTTGCGATTGCATCGACCGAGCGGAAGTTGTCGAGGTCCAGATCCTCATTTTCCACGCGGATTTTAAACTCGCCTTCCACAAACATCACCAGCTGCATCGCAAACAGCGAGTTGACGAAGCCGAGTGCAAAGATATCGTCATCATCTTTCAGATCATCATTTCGAAAATGGCGGGACAGAAATTCGCGGATTTTTGCTTTGTTCGTTTCCATAAAAGGACAACCTCCTAGTTTTGTTCTTGCAGATTGGCAATTTCTTCGTCGCTCATCGCTTCCAGTTCGGCGATCATGATGTCTTCGATCACGACGGCCATGTCAGCGACGGTGTTGGCTTCAAACAGGACACGCAGCGGCAGATCGACTTGGAAAGTCGTGCGCAGACGCGAGACGACTTGGGTGCCGAGCAGCGAGTTGCCGCCGAGCTGGAAGAAGTTGTCGTGCACGCCGATCTTGTCGATACCGAGCAGGTCTTGCAAAATTTCGGCGATCATCTCTTCCAGCTCATTGCTCGGCTCCACGTACGCGTTCTTCAAATTCGGACGCGGATGGCGAGCCCCGTTGCTTTGTGTCGTATCGGTGACCACCTGCTGACCTTGCTGGTTGATAAACTTCTCAATGCTCAGATTGAGGTCTTGATTGGACAACACCAGCGGCAGTACAGGCTCGACCGACAAGGCGCGATGGAGCACGACCGCTACTTCCGCTTCATCCAGTCGGTCAAATCCGACCGTGATCCACGGTGTTTCGCTCTCCACGTTTTGCGCGGCGACATACGCATCCATGTACAGATGTCCTGCAGCCGGGCCCACAAAGCCCCAACCGCCCAGCACGGCCGCCAACGTCGATGCGGTGAACACGAAGTCGAGCGGGATGTCGGTCAGCGCCTGCTGCAACGCGTGCAGTCCATGTACGCGGCCTTGGAAGTGTGCAGCGCAGTCCGCTTCGGTCGTATCGGCGATCACGCTGATCGTATCCGAGTCGGCTGCAGCAGCCGCATGGATAACGCCATGCAAAGCGCCCCATTTGGCGATGATGTCAGCAACTGCCTGCTGCATCGCGGTCACATCGGCGACATCAGCTTGCAAGAGCATGACTTCAGCGCCTTTTGCTTCCAACGCTTGCACCGCCTCCAGACGGTTCGCAGCACCTGTGCGCGTGACGATGGCCAGTTTGACCTGCGGCGTTGCTGCCAGCGCTTGGGCCAGGTTGTTCCCCAACAGGCCGAGGCCTGTCACGAGGTACACGCCACCGTCGCGCAGGCGAGGCTTCTGCTCCAGAGCAACTTGCTCATAAGCTTGCGTCCAGCGCTGTGTGCCGCGATAGGCGGTGAGGCGCTCGGTCGGTTCGCCAAGCAGATCGCGGGTCAGTGCGTCGAGCAGGCGGGCTTCCGCTTTCGTTCCCGCTTGCGGAAGCAGGATGTCAAAGGCGCGTGTCGCGACGTTCGGCAGTTCTTGCGGCAAGACGCGCAGTGGCGAAAGCAAAGTCGCTTGCGCCGGATAGGTCTGATCCCGGCTTTCCACTTGGAACAGTCCATTCGTGATCACGACCAGTTCGACCTTCGCCGTGAGCTCCATTTTCGAAAGCGTCTGTGCGATGGCGATCAGCGAGTACAGACCGTTTTGTTGCGCTTCGTCAAATGTCGGTTCGGCGGTGGTCAAACTGCCGAGATGCACAATGTGCGTCGGGAGTTGTTGCGATTCGAGCAGGCTTGCAAACTGAGCGAGCGTGCTCGCCGTCTGCACCTCATGGCCGCCTGTGCGCAGGCGAGAGACCAAGCCAGCCGACAAGGAAGACTCCTCGCAGAACACCAGCAGGCGTTTCGTTTCTGCCGCCACATCCTCTTTCGCAAGCGGAAGCGCCTGTTTCCAGATCGGGGTGTAGAAACGCTCTTCGACCGGGCGAACCGCCTCACTTGGCAGGGCGGACGCGGTCGCGGTCGCCGCAGCGGCGACGGTCGCGGCCGATCCATCAATCCAGTAGCGCTGGCGATCCCAAGCGTAGGTCGGAAGCGGCACGCGCAGGCGCTCTTCGCCTTCGTTCATCTTGGCAAAATCGACATCGACGCCCGACAGCCACAAGTTCGCCACCGTGTTCAGCAGAAACGCTGTGTCCGACTGACCGTCATAGGAAGCGCGAATCGTCGGCAACGCAGTCAGGCCACTCTTCGCCTGCATCGCAAACGAAGAGAGCGTCGTGCCTGGCCCAACTTCGAGCAGCGCAAGATTTTCATCCTGTGCAAGTTCCACGATACCGTCTGCGAAGCGTACCGTCTGGCAGAGATGTTTCGCCCAATAGTCCGGATCGACCGCTTCGTTGTCGGTGATCCAAGTGCCCGTCACGTTGGAGACGAACGGAATCTCCGGTGCCTGTCGATCGAACGAAGCGATCAATCGTTTGAACTCTTCGGCGATCGGCTCCATCATCTTCGAGTGGAACGCGTGCGTGGAAGCGACACGAATCGAAGTGATGCCTTGCTCTCGGAGCGTCGTCTCAAGCGCAGCCACAGCATCCAACGTGCCGGAAACGACGAGGTGTCCGACCGTGTTGATCGTCGCGATCTGCAACTCTTCGCCAAGCAGAGGCTGAATTTGTTCGGCCGACATCGGAACGGCCAGCATCGCACCGTTTGGCAGTTGGGCGATCAGCTGAGCCCGTTTGGCAACCAGCTTCAGCGCATCTTCCAACGTGAACACGCCTGCTACCGTCGCGGCGACATACTCGCCAAGCGAGTACCCGATCAGCGAAGCGGGTTGGATGCCCCACGCGATCAACAGTTGGGCCAGCGCGTATTCGACCGCAAAGACGGTCGGGTGCAGATACTCGGTCTTCGTCAGTTCTTGCTTCGAGGTGTCCGCATCGGTTGTGTCGCGGCGCAGCAATTTGCGCATGTCGATCCCTTGCACCGCCGCTGGTTGTTCGTCACTTTGTGCCGGGAACAGCACCTCGCGCAGATCGCGTCCGATAAGCGGCTTCAAGCGGTCAAAACATGCGTCCAACTGCTCTTGAAACACCGCTTCTGTCGCATACAGCTCTTTGACCATGTTGGCGTATTGATCGCCGACACCGGGGAACAGGAACGCCACCGAGCGGTTCTCCACCTCGTTTTGTGCGGTGAGCAAACGCTTCGGATCGCGAGTTGCCAATGCCTGCGCCGCATCTGATGCGTCTTTGGCGACCAGCGCGCGGCGATGGCTGAACGCTTTGCGTCCAACTTGCAAGGTGTGCGCCACATCGGCAAAGTTTTGCTCGGTACGAGTTTGCAGATGGTCTTTCAACTTGTCGGTCATCGCTTCGAGCGAGCGTTCGCTTTTGGCCGACAGGAGCACCAACTGGCTCGAGCGTTTGGACGGGGCACTGTTGCGCTCCGGGAACTCCTCGAGCACGACGTGCGCGTTGGTGCCCCCGATGCCAAAGGAAGAAACGCCCGCACGGCGCGGTGTGTCGCCCGCTTCCCATGGTTTCAACTCGGTGTTCACATAGAACGGGCCGTTCTCCCAGTCGTCAAACTTCGGATTGGGCTTCTTAAAATGCAGACTGGGCACGAGCTCTTTATGCTTCAATTGATAGATGGTTTTGATCAAACCGGTAACGCCAGCCGCCGAGTCGGTGTGGCCAACATTCGTTTTGACCGAGCCGATCGCACAAAATTTCGCTTGGTCTGTCGCGTCGCGGTACACCTGAGTCAGTGCCGCCACTTCGATCGGATCACCCAGTTCGGTCGCGGTGCCATGCGTCTCCACATAGCTGATCGTGTCGGCATCGATGTCTGCAATCGCCAGCGCCTCCGAGATCGCCGCCGACTGTCCATTGATGCTCGGCGCCGTATAGCCGACTTTTTGCTCACCGTCGTTGTTGACCGCTGAGCCTTTAATCACCGCATAGATCGTGTCGCCATCCGCGATCGCATCTTCGATGCGCTTGAGCACCACCACGCCGACGCCAGAGCCTTGCGTACTGCCTTGTGCGTCTTCATCAAACGCGCGGCAGTGGCCGTCCGGGGACATCACGCTACCTTTGGTATACAGATAGCCAGTCTTTGGATGAATGACCGATACCCCGCCTGCCATCGCCATGTCGCACTCACCGTTGAGCAGCGCCTGTGTCGCCATGTGCACCGCGACAAGCGAGGTGGAGCAGGCTGTCTGCACGTTGACGCTGGCCCCTTTTAGGTTGAGCTTATAGGACACGCGTGTGGTCAAGAAGTCTTTTTCGTTGCCCATCATCACTTGCAGTTCGCCCGCCTGTGCCACGGTGGCGCGGTTGGGCAGAAGGTTGAGCAACAGGTAGCGGTTCATCGCCTGACCGCCATACACGGAAATCGCCCCTTGGTACGTGTCCGGGTTGCAACCTGCGTTCTCCAGCGCCTCCCAGCACGTTTCGAGGAAGAAACGATGGTTGGGGTCGAGGATTTCCGCCTCGCGTGGATTGAAGCCGAAGAAGCTGGCATCAAATTGGTCAACGCCTTTCATGATCGCGGCCGCTTTGACGTAGTTCGGGTCGCCGATCACCGCAGGATCATGGCCTGCTGCAAGCAGCTCTTCCTCCGTGAAAAAGGAAACCAGCTCATGTCCTTGTCGTAGATGCTGCCAGAATTCGTCGAGATTGTTCGAGTCCGGATAGCGTCCGGCGAGACCGACCACCGCAATCTCATCGACGCGGTCGGAAAAGTCTTGATGACTCATAGTGCAAATCCCCCTACTCTCTTCGATTCTTCGTCCGTGCGGCCCGACGCGATTTTAAATCTTTGCGGCGGTCTGCGCGGTCCTGTCCCTGTTTGACCGATATTTCTTCCGCATCGTCCCCCAAGAATTTGGCCAGGGTGCCGACCGTCGGGTATTGGAACAGTTGGACGACGGAGGTTTCGATCCCGAGATTCTCTTTGAGTTGGCGGTGAACTTGCAAAATCAAGAGCGACCCGCCGCCAAGCTCAAAGAAATTGTCATGAATCCCGACGCGGCTCACTCCTAGCACCTCTTGCCAAATCTCAGCAATCGACCGCTCCAAGTCGGTCCGCGGCGCGATGTAGGCGTTGCCAAGTTCAGGACGATCATCGTCCGGTCTCGGCAATTCTTTGCGGTTCACTTTGCCATTTGGTGTCATCGGCATCTCGTCCATGATCACAAAGGCGGACGGAATCATATACTCGGGCAGACGCTGCGCCAGATGCTTGCGCAAATCACCAGCCGTCAGCTCTGCCGATTGTAGCGTCACATAAGCGGCGAGGTATTTTTGCTCCGGGATGTCTTCACGATCGATCACCACCGCCTCGCGCACCCCTGGCGCTTCGGACAGCGCGTTCTCGATCTCACCCAATTCGATGCGATACCCGCGAATCTTCACCTGTCCGTCAGCCCGTCCGATAAATTGCAGGTTGCCATCGGGCAGGAAACGGACGATGTCGCCCGTCTTATACATCCGCTCACCGACGCGGAACGGATTTTGCACAAAACGTTCGGCTGTCAGGTCAGGGCGTCCCAGATACCCGCGCCCGACGTTGCGCCCTCCGATGTACAGCTCGCCCGGAATGCCGATCGGCACTGGCTGAAGGCGGACGTCGAGGACATAGGTTTGCGAGTTTGCAACCGGGCGTCCGATCGGCACATCATCATCTGGCAGCTCCTCGTTGTACACGGTCGCCGTCACGGTCGTTTCGGTCGGGCCGTACCCGTTGTAGAGCAGGTTGTGCTCGGTCGCCACTTCGCGCCAAGAGCGGATCATCGAAGGCAACGCTCGCTCACCGCCTGCGATCATCAGTCGCAGCGTCGGCGGCAAGCTCAGCTTCAGTTCAGCCAAATCGCGCAGGAACGTTTGGACGTAAGCGGTCGGCGGATTGAACTTGGTGATGCGCTGCTCGGTGAGCCAAGCCAAGAATTCATCGCTTGCCATCAGCGTCTTCTGCGGTCGCAGCACGAGCGTCGCTCCGGTGGCCAGCGTCGGGAAGATCTCTTCAACGGTGACATCAAAGGAGATCGAGGTGAATTGCACAATGCGATCGCTCGCCGTCACATTGTAGCGATCGATCACCCCATAGTGGTGTGAGACCGCGTTCCGATGCTCCAACATCGCACCTTTCGGCGCTCCCGTCGAGCCGGACGTATAGATCAGATACGCCAGATTCTCCGGACCGACTCCACTCTCGCAGTTCTCGGTGGCAAAGGAATCGATTTTGTCCCCGTCTCGGTCGATGCAAACCACGTTCGCGCTGTGTTCCGGCAAGCGTTCCAACAGCTCCGACTCGGTCAACAGCACGCTCACACCCGAATCGTTCAGCAGGTAGCGCAGACGCTCCGCCGGATAATCGGGGTCGAGCGGCAAGAACGCGCCGCCCGCTTTGAGGATGCCGAGCAGACCGATGATCAGGTTGATCGAACGGTTCATGCACAGGCCGACCAGCTTCTCCGGCCCGATCCCCATCTCTTGCAGATAATGAGCGAGCTGGTTCGCGCGGGCGTTCAGTTCCGCGTAGGTGATTCGCTCCTCCAGATGTTCCACCGCTACCGTATCTGGCGTTTTCTGCACCTGCAATTCGAACATCTGATGCATGCAAAGGTCGGTCCGGAAATCGGCTTCCGTGTCGTTGAACGTTTCGATCACCAGTTTCCGCTCCTCGGCGGTCAGCAACGGCAACGCGGCTAGCTCTAGGTCTGGGTTGCCTGCCAGCGCTTCGAGCAAGGTCAAGAAATGGGGGATCATGCGCTGAATCGTCGTGCGCTCAAACAGATCGGTGCTGTACTCAATACGACCGCTGATGCCCGCTTTCCCCTCGGTCATGCTCAAGGTTAGATCGAAGCTGGATGATCCGGTATCCGCGTCGAGCGCTTCCAGCGTCAGTCCGGTCAACGACAGATTTTCTACCGATGCGTTCTGCAGGTTGAACATCACTTGGAACAACGGCGTGTGCGAAATGTTTCGCTCCGGCGCCAACTCTTCGACCAGCTTTTCAAACGGAACGTCCTGATGCGCATACGCTTCAAACGCGGTGTCTTTGACCCGCTGGAGCAAGGTGCGGAAACTCATGTCCTCCGTCAGTTCGGTGCGCATGACCAGCGTGTTGACGAAAAATCCGATCAGCGGCTCAATCTCCTCGCGCGTGCGTCCCGCGATCGGCGTGCCGACAAGTTGGTCCTGCTGCCCCGTATAGCGGAAGAGCAGCGTTTTAAAGGCCGCAAGCAGGGTCATGAACAGCGACACACCTTCGCCCTGGCTCAGCGTACGCAGTTGGTCAGCCAAGCGCGCAGGTACGAGGAACGTTTCGAGCGCGCCGTTGTAGGACTGGACGGCCGGACGTTTGTGGTCGGCCGGCAGTTGCAGGATGGGCAGTTTGCCGCCGAGCTTATCCCGCCAGTAGCTCAACTGCTCGGTCAGGACGCCGCTTTCCAAATACTCTTTTTGCCAGTCGCCAAAATCGGCATATTGAATCACAAGTTCTGGCAACACCGCCTCTTCTCCGGAGAGCGCTGCGTTGTATAGCTGTGACAGCTCATAGATCAGCACGTTCATCGACCAGCCGTCCGAGATGATATGATGCATCGTCAACAGCAGGACGTGCTCCACCTCACTCAGCTTGAGCAGGGTCAGGCGAAGCAGAGGAGCCGTTTTCAGATCGAATGGCTCTTGAGCCTGTGACGTGATCTGCGCGGCGACTCGCGCTTGCTGCTCCTCTTTGGAAAGAGCGCTTAGGTCGATCAGCGGCAATTGCAGCGAGATGCTCGGGTCGATCACCTGCATCGCCACGCCGTCTACCTCTCGAAATGAAGTGCAGAGCGTTTCATGACGGACTGCGATCTGACGTAAAGCGTGCAGCAGTTGGTCGCTATGCAACGTTCCATTCAGCCTGACCGCGGTCGAAATGTTGTAGGCCGGGTTGCCTGGCATGAACTGATCAAGAAACCACAGCCGCTGTTGCGCATAGGAGAGGGGGAAAAGATAAACCCCCTCCTCCGTCCCCTGAAGCTCCTCTTTGGTATCGGTCAAAAGAAACATCTCCTTTGGCTCTATCGTGCCTACAGTTTTCGGCGTTCCCGGTTCAGCTTTTTCATCGCTGGCTGCTGCGGTGCCGTGACCGCTTTTTGCTGCAAACCTTCAACCATCGCAGACAGTTCCGCAATCGTCGCCACTTCAAACAAGGAGCGAACTGGCAACTCCACCGAGAACGTGGTGCGGACGCGAGTGATCAGCTGTGTGGCGAGCAACGAATGGCCTCCCAAGTCAAAGAAGTTGTCATGTACGCCCACTTGCTCGACGCCGAGCACTGCCGACCAGATCAACGCCATTTTCTCTTCCGCTTCGGTGCGCGGCGCCACATACTCGACGGTGCGCGTAATCACCGGTTCAGGTAGCGCTTTGCGGTCCACTTTGCCGTTGCTGGTCAGCGGAATCGCATCGAGCATCACAAATGCGCTCGGGATCATGTAGATCGGCAGTTTGTCTTTCAGGTCGTTGCGCAGTTCAGCGCTGGTCGGCGCATCCGCTCCGGTCGGTACGATGTAGGCAGCGAGGTACTTATCGCCGCCATCTTCGCGAGCGAGAACGACCGTCTGCACCACTTTCGGATGCTGGCTGAGCACCGCTTCGATCTCGCCGAGTTCGATGCGATAGCCGCGCACTTTGACCTGATGGTCGATGCGCGAGACGTACTCAATGTTGCCATCGGGCAGTCTGCGCACCACATCGCCCGTGCGGTACAGACGTTCACCCGGCTTGAACGGATGCGGGACAAATCGCTCCTCGTTCAGTTCCGGACGGTTCAGGTAGCCACGGGCAAGCCCTGTGCCCCCAACATGCAGTTCACCTGTGACGCCTAGAGGCACCAGTTGCTGGTTGGCGTCCAGAATGTAGAGCTCCGTGTTCTGTACCGCCTGGCCGATCGGCAGATTGCGCTCTTGTACGCAATGCGGATCAAACGTGTACAGCGTTGCGCAGATCGACGCTTCGGTCGGACCGTAGCCGTTGATGATGAGCATCTCAGGCAATCGTTGCGCCATTTCGGCCACAAGCGGCTCTAACACCGGCTCAACCCCGGTCAGGATGCGGCTCAATCTGATGTTGCGCGGCTGCTCATCCAACCACTGGTTGAAATCTTTGACCATGAACGGTGGGATAAAAGCGCATTGAATGGCGTGCTCTTCCAACCAGTGGAAGTAGGCGACACTGTCGCTTCTGATTTCATCCGGCATCAGATACAGCGTACCGCCCTCCATAAAACAGGTGAAAATCTCCAGCACGGACAGGTCAAAACCGTAGTTCGCCCACAGTGCGGCCGGTGCGCCCGGTTCCACTCTTTTGCGTTCGCTAAAGTCGCTCAGCATGTTGACCACACCGCGATGTTGCAACAGTGCGCCTTTGGGCAAACCTGTCGTCCCGGACGTGTAGAGCATGTAGCTCAAGTTGTCGGGGGTCGCAACGCGCGGCGGGTTCGCCGTGCTTTCGCTTGCATACTCAAGTCCAGTGCTGTCGAGCAACAAGATCTGGACGTCCGCCCCAGCAAAGGTGTCGGCCAGTGTGGACTGTGTTAGCAGAACGGACGGTTTTGCATCGTCAAGAATAAAGTGCAGTCGGTCTTTCGGATGCGACGGGTCGAGCGGCACATAAGCCCCGCCCGCCTTGAGCGTCGCGAAGATGGCGACAAGCAGTTCCGGCGAGCGCTCCAGCGAGATCCCGACGAACGTATCCGGGCCGACGCCGCGCTGTTGCAGCGCATGCGCCACTTGGTTGGCACGAGCGTTCAGTTCGGCATAGGTCAGTTGGCGACCATTGCCGAGCACAGCAGGAGTGTCCGGCTGTTGCTCCACCCAAGCTTCGAACAGGCTGTGCAGGGTGTCCTCGCTCGGGTAGTTCGCTTGGGTCTGGTTCCATGTAATCAATTGCTGCTCTTGTTCTGCAGTGGTGAGCAACGGCAGATGTTTGAGCTTTTGCTCCGGTGTCTCTACCGCGCCTTGCAACAAGGTCGCGTAATGGTTCAGCATGCGATCGATCGTTGCCGACTCGTACAGATCGGTGTTGTATTCGAGCGTCAAGACGATCCCGCGGTTCGTCTCGGTCGCCTGCAAAGTCAGGTCGAACTTGGCGGTCGCGCTGTCGCCTTCGATCCGTTCCGTTTTCAAACCTTCCATATAGAGGTCGAACGGCGCGTTTTGCAGGGCGAACATCACTTGGAACAAAGGCGTTTGGCTCATGTTCCGCTCCGGTTGCAGTTCATCAAGCAACATTTCAAACGGCACATCTTGGTTGTAAAAAGCATCGAGTGACGTGTCGCGGACGCGAAGCAACAACTCTTCAAAGCTCAAGTTCCCTTCGTCTACCTGCGTGCGAATGACCAAGGTGTTGACGAAAAAGCCGATCAGTTGGGACAGTTCTTCTCGGTTGCGGCCCGCCGAAGGAGAGCCGACGATGATATCGTTCTGCCCCGTGTAGCGATAGAGCAGCGTTTGGAAGGCGGCGAGCAACGTCATGTACAAGGTGACCTCGTTGCGGTGAGCCAGCACATTGACCTCTTCGGACAATCGTTTGGACAGCGTCAAAGTGCGCGCGGCCCCGTTGTACGTTTTCACCGCCGGCCGCGGCTTGTCGGTCGGCAGTTGCAGGACGGGCAGTTCGCCACCGAGTTGCCGTTTCCAATAATTCAACTGCGTCTCGAGCAAACTGCCAAGGCCCTTTTGCCACTGTGCGAAGTCCACATATTGGATCGGCAAGTCGGAGTGCACCAAAGGCCGTCCTGCCGTGATCGCCCAGTAATTCGCGGACAGCTCACGCATCAGGAGGCCGAGCGACCAGCCGTCCGCTACGATGTGATGCAAGGTGAGCAGCAAAATGTGCTCCTCTCGGCCCAAGCACAGCAAGGTTGCACGCATCAGCGGTGCTTGCGAGAGCGTGAACGGTTTGCGCGCCTCTTCGTCGGTGATGCGTACCGCTTCTGCTTCACGATCCGCTTCTGACAACCCTTGCAGATCGATCACCACAAACGGAACGACAGCTTGCGGCGCAATCACCTGCTTGGGCTGCCCATCCGTGGTGACAAACGAAGTACGCAGTGCTTCATGTTGAACCAAGATGACGTTCAAGCTCTCTTCCAGCGCTTGAAGATCCAACGGCCCCGTCAGGCGCAAACCACCTGGAATGTTGTAGGTTGCCGTACCACTTTGCAATTCTTCAAAGAACCACAGGCGTTCCTGAGCGAAGGAGAGCGGCAGATCGCCTTCCCGTGAGACGGGCAAAAGTGGCGGAAGTTCCGTTTTCGCCGTGCGTTGAATGAACGCTGCGAACTTCTCGACCGTTGGGAGATCGAACAGGCTGCGCAGGGCGATTTGCACCGAAAACACTTTGCCAACACGGGCGACAACCTGCATCGCGAGCAACGAATGTCCGCCGAGGTCAAAGAAGTTGTCGGTCATGCTCACACGTTCCACACCCAACAGCTCAGCGAAAATCTCCGCCAACTCCGCTTCCGTCTGATTGCGCGGCGCCACATATTGAACATCGCCGCGCGACGCTTCCGGACGGGGCAACGCTCGACGGTCAACCTTGCCGTTTGGCAGATGCGGGAACGCTTCGAGCATGACGTAAGCAGACGGCAACATGTACTCCGGCAAGATGCCTTGTGCATGGGTGCGCAGATCGAGCGAGGTCAAGTCCCCTTTCGCCACCACATAGGCGACGAGGCGTTGATCGCCCGGCACGTCTTCTCGTGCGATCACGACCACTTCCTGCACCTGTTGATGTTGGCTCAAGACCGTTTCGATCTCACCGAGTTCGATGCGGAAGCCGCGCACTTTGACCTGATCGTCGAGACGGCCAAGGTAGTCGATCAAACCATCGGGCAACCAACGTGCCATGTCGCCCGTTTTATACAAACGCCCATACGGGCTGTCAATAAACTTTTCTTCTGTCAAATCAGGACGTCCGACATATCCGCGCGCCAATCCTGCCCCACCGATGTGCAGTTCACCTGCCACACCGATCGGTACAGGTTGCAGGTGTTCATCGAGGATGTAGACTTGCGCATTGGCGATCGGGCGGCCGATCGGGATCAGCATGTTGACGCGCTCAAGGATGATCGCTACTTCATCGTCGATCGGGTCGAGATCCGTCTCATAGCTGACCGTCCAAGACGTCGTGTCGATGCACGCTTCGGTCGGGCCGTACAGGTTGACCAGCGAGGCGTTCGGCATCGTGTCGCAAAACTCGGTCGTATCGATAGGCGACAACACTTCACCACCGCAGAACACATAGCGCAGCGTTTTCGCGGATCGAAGCAACTTGCTCTTCAACAGTACGCTCAGCAAGGACGGCACCACTTGCAGCATCGTCACGCCATATCGTTTGATCGCATCCGACAGATAGACGGGGTCTTGATGGCCGCCCGGCTTGGCGATGATCAACTGGCCGCCAGCCAACAGCGGTGCCCAGAATTCCCAAACCGATGCGTCAAACCCAAACGGCGTTTTTTGCAAAATGCGATCCGTTTCGTTCAAGCCATACGTTCGGAGCATCCACAACATATGATTGCAGATCGCCCGATGTGGCAGCATGGCACCTTTCGGACGTCCTGTAGAACCGGAGGTAAAGATGACGTAGGCCAGATCTTCTGCCGTGACAGATTGAGTCGGATTTTCTGCTATTTCCCCGGAAATATCCGTTTGGTCCACCACGATCAACTCGGCTGTATGCGCAGGCAGACCTGCTTGCAAATGCGCCTGTGTCAACAGCACTGGCGGTTTAGCATCCTCCAAAATGAAGGCCAAACGTTCCTGTGGATAACTTGGGTCGAGCGGCACGTAGGCCCCGCCCGCCTTCAGCGTCGCCAGCAGGGAGACGACCATCTCCAACGAGCGCTCCATGCAGATGCCGACCAGCACATCTGCACCCACCCCCGATTTTTGCAAGCGGTGTGCCAAGCGGTTCGCCCGTTCATTCAGTTCGCGATAGGTCAATTCTGTGCTCTCAAAGACCACCGCGTTCGCTTCGGGCGTGCGTGCAGCCTGCTCTTCGAACAGGCGGTGCAAAGGTGCTTGTGTACCAAAATCGACTTCGGTCGCATTCCACTCCACCAGCAGGCGTTGTTGCTCCTCTGTCGGAAGGATCTTCGCTTCCCCGACTGTAAGTGCCGGATTTGCAACCAGCGAGTGGAGCAAGGTTTCAAAATGGAGAGCCATCCGTTCAATCGTCTCGGCGTTGAACAGACCGAGGTCATATTCAAAGGAAGCGATCAATTCCCCGTTCACTTCTGCCATCATCAGCGTCAGATCAAATTGTGCGGATCGGCGCTCCAGCGCCCACGATTGCAAAGGCAGGTCGCCAAGCATCATCTGTGCACTGGAGTCATTGAGTGCAAATCCGGTCAATCCGTCCTGATCCAGATGTGATTTTTGCAGGACGAACATCGCTTGAAACAGCGGTGAGTAACTTTGATCGCGCTTCGGTGCCAATTTTTCCACGAGCAGCGGGAACGGATAATCCTGATTCGACAGCGCTCCACGCACCTTTTGGGTCACCGACTGCATGAACTCAGCAAACGTGGGATTGACCGACAGATCGCCACGCACAACGACCGGATTGACAAAATAACCGACGGTGTTCGCATATTTCGCTTTGCTGCGCCCGACGGTCGGCGTGCCGACCAAAATATCGTCCTGACCCGAGTAGCGGTGCAAAAGCACCTGATAGGCGGACAGCAGCGTGGTAAACAGGGTCGTGCCCTGTGACTGAGCGAGTTCTTTCACTTGGGCGGTCAACGCCCCGCTCAGCTTGCGCGAGTGAGTGGCGCCAAAATGAGCCTGTGCACTCGGGCGCGGTTGGTCGGTTGGCAGGCTGAGCACCGGCAGTTCTCCGGCCAATTCTGCCTGCCAGTAGGACAACTTTTCCGCTCCTTCGGCACTGGACAGCATCTCGCTCTGCCAGCCAGCGAAATCGGCATACGCCGTTCCGGCAGCCTGAAGTTCCTGACCTGCATACAGCGCAGACAACTCTTGCACGATCACACCGAGCGACCAGAAATCGACGATGATGTGGTGCACCGCCAGCAACATCACATGTTCCCCAGTGGCTCGCGGGTACAAGTTGATCCGCAGCAGCGGCCCGTTTTGCAAATCGAATGGACGATGCATCTCCTGTGTCAAATGCGCTTGGACTTGTTCATTCGTCCACTGGGTTGCATCTTCCACAACGATCGGCACGTTAAGCTTCGCATGCACAACCTGCATCGGCTCTTCCTCATCCCGCACAAACGTGGTGCGCAAGAGCGGATGGCGCTCGACCAGCTTTGCGATCGCACCACGCAGTTGTTGTACATCGAGTCCCGACCCGATTTGTACGGCGCTGGCAATGTTGTACGCGGCGCTGTCCGGCTGCAACGTCTGCAAGAAATAGAGCGCACGCTGTCCGTGCGACAACGGATGCACGCCCGGCTCCATCGGCAGAACGTTTGTCGATGCTTCCAAAGCCCCTGCCAATTCGTTCAGCACATCGACTGTCAGCGTCGCAACGCTCGGACCTTCGAGCAGTACAGACAGCGGCAGATCGACACCGAAGCTCTCCTCGATCTCATGCTTCAACTCCACCGCCGTCAGCGAGTCCATGCCGAGCGCTCCCAGCGGTTTGTCACGTCCGATCTGCGCCGCCGACACTTTGAGCGCCTCCGCAGCCCGAGCCAGCAGATACTGCTCCAGCAGTTTGCCGCGCGCTTCCTGCTCCACAGCCATCAGGTCAGCTCGGCTCAGTTGTAGGTCAAGCGCTGCGTCCTGACCTTCCTCTGCCGCCGCTCGATCCAACACATCGGACTTCAACACGTCCAACCCACCGTGCAAAAAGCGATCTTTGCAGGCGTGGCGCTGAATCTTGCCCGACGAGGTCTTCGGAATGCTCGCAGGCTTCAACAGCACGATGCCGTACACTTGCAACTCATGCGCTTCGGCGACCGCTTGGCGCACGGTGGCGATCACCTCATCCAGATTGGACCTGCGCATCGAGCGCTCCACTTCTGCTGTGATCACCAGTCGCTCTTCTTCCTCGATCACGACCGAAAATGCGGCCAAGTTGCCCGTCGCGATCGCCGGGTGGCATTCTTGCACCGTAAACTCAAGATCCTGCGGATAGTGATTGCGCCCGCGAATGATGATCAAATCTTTCATCCGTCCCGTCACATACAGTTCTCCATCTTGCAAAAAGCCAAGGTCGCCTGTGCGCAAAAAGGGACCGGCTCCCGTTTCGTCCAGCATCGCGCAAAACGTCTCTTTCGTCTGCTCCGGGCGATTCCAGTAGCCTTGTGCGATCGACGGACCTGACACCCAAATCTCGCCAACCTGCTCCTCTGCGCAGAGAGTGAGCGATTCGACATCGACAACCACGACCTGCTGAGCTTGTGGCGAACGGCCCGACGAGACCAACGTCCGGCTGCCTTCGATCGGCTCGGTCAGCAGGACCGCCCGGTTCTGTTCCAATTGCTCGCCATCAAACTCATTGACAATCGGGAATTCCGCTTTCTTGCCCCCGGTGACAAGCAACGTGCCTTCCGCCAGCCCGTAACAGGAATAAAAGGCTTCTTTTCGAAAACCGCACGGTGCAAAAAACTCGGCAAACCGATCGAGCGTCTCTTTGCGAATCGGTTCAGCGCCTGTAAACGCCACCGACCATGTGGAAAGATCGAGTTGATCGCGTTGCTCCGGCGTGATCTTGTCGAGACAGAGCTCATAAGCAAAGTTCGGGCCGCCAGACACCGATGCTCTGGTGCGGGAGATTTCCTGCAACCAACGCAACGGACGTTGGACAAAGGCGACAGGCGCCATCAACGTCGTGTAAAAACCGGCATAGATCGGCTGCAAGATCCCGCCGATCAATCCCATGTCATGATACGGTGGCAACCAGATCACAGCGCGGTCCTGTTCCGATGTCTCAAAGCTGCTTTGAATCAGCTCCAAGTTCGCCAGCAGATTGCCATGTGTCAACATGACCCCTTTCGGCGCAGACGTCGAGCCTGACGTGTACTGCAAGAACGCCAAGGTCTCACCGTCGATCTTGGGCATTTTCCAGCGCTCCGCCTCGCTGTCTTTCACTTCATCGGTGTTCACCCACGCCAGATCGCTCAGACCCTCCGCGTCACCAAAACGCTTCTCCACACCGCTCAAAATCGCCGTTGTGGTCAGCGCGTATTTAGCTTCCGAGTCCTTGACGATCGCCTGCAGACGATCCAAGTTCCCGTTCTGCCGCGGCGGATAGGCCGGAATCGCAAACACTCCGGCATACAGGCAACCAAAGAAGGCGACTATATACTCCAGCCCTGATTGGTACAAGAGAAGCGCACGCTCTCCTTCCGCGCCCAGCCCCTGCAATACCGCCGCGACCGCCCGCGCCTTCCGATCCAGTTCAGCAAACGTGATGCGCTCTTCCACATTGTCTGATAAAAATGCGAATGCATCCCGGTCCGCCCAGCTTTGCGCTCTGATTTGCAACAGTTCGACCAGGGTTGCAACATTGACTCGGTTATCCACCATGTTTTATATCCTCCAATCTGGTAATACTTTCAGAACTTTCAACCAGATTTAAATCCGCCAAATCACCTAAAAATATATTTCTTCGCAGGTTAAGTATTCCCCTTCCTAACATACGTAAAATTTCTTAGTTACTTTATAACCTACTTTTCTCTTCACAATATAAACACATGACTTCCTTTAATAGAAATCCCGCTTACTCCCCATGGTTCCATTAGGTTCCATTTAGGTATAGACAACTCCGTACACACCGTTTTACAGGCGGAATTCGCCCTTTTCCGAATCATCTGAACCCTTGGTTCCGAATCATCCGGTTGTAATCGGGTGTTTACAAACATAACAACCTCATCCTTTTGATCGGATTTTCTTTGCGTAGACAGCAAGAAGTAACCCGCTTACTGTTAAGAAATGAACAGATCCCTGTCAAATAGACAGAGATCTGTTCATTTCGTGGAGCGGTCTTCTCTCGATTATTGAAGCGATGGTTGTGACGTTTTGTGCTTCCGTACCAGAATCATGCGGTTCGGATCGCAAGCAAGTCATTCGTACCTGTATTGGCTTTTCTTGTCGAACAGATCAACCATACATTAAAATACATCAAATGGAAAATACTCTTACCAGTATCAAGATACAAGATCCCCAAGAATGGAGATAAGCGATATGTCAACAGGCAAGAAAATTTCAGTTCTTAATGCCTATTTTATTATATTGCTCTCATTAGGGATTACTAATCATGTCATTCTGCTCCCGCTTCTTCTGCAAACAGCCAAACGCGACGCATGGGTCGGCGTATTATTGACAATGCTTTTGCTCATGATTTGGGTATATTCTCTTTGCTTCATTATGAAACGAACAAACCAGCAGTCCATATTTCCTTGGTTCAGGGAGCGCTACGGTGCCGTGGTCGGCTGGTTATTTCTGATCGTTTCCACATTTTATTTTTTCCTGATGGCTTTGATTATGGTAAGAGAGACATCCACTTGGATCAAAGTGACATACTTGCCACACACGCCAAAAGTGGTTGTTCTGATCGCCCTTGTCCTGCTGTGCATCTTCGTCGCCTTCAACGGGATTCGATCTATTGCAATCATATCTGGGATCTTGCTCCCCTTCGTTTGGATATTGGGTCACTTTGTAGCCGTAGCAAACCTCCAGTACAAAGATTACTCCTTACTGACCCCGTTATTCACCGAAGGGTACAAGCCTATGCTCAAAAGTATGATCGTTGCAGGTGGAGGCTTTCTGGAATTGATCGTTTTGATCTTCATCCAACATCATATGTCTCGTCGAATCAGTTACTTATCTGTTAGCATTCTGGCTGCTGTACTGGCTGGACTTACATTGGGGCCGTTAATGGGAGCTATTGCTAATTTCGGCTTTGAAGCGGCGATGCAACTCCGATATCCCGCTTATGATCAGTGGATGCTAGTTAGTATCACCAAATATATCACTCATCTTGACTTTTTTGCCTTGTATCAGTGGTTGTCCGGATCTTTAATCCGTATCTCCCTCTTCCTATTTATCATCACAGACATGATTCCTTTCAAGAACCAAAAGCGCCGTCTCCCCTTCTTGTTCGTACTTGGTGCAGCCTTGATTGGATTGACATTAAACTCAGCGGTCGATAAACAGATCGAATTATTCATATTAGGCAAGTACTCTGTGGTCTCTTTCACGTTTCTTGCGGCACTAACGATCATCATTGCCTTCTCCACGATCCTTAAAGTCCAATGTAAAAGGTGATAAGAGTATGACTGACAACTTCCTGAACAAGAGATTTCAAAGGAAAATGAAACAAAATAACCCAGCCGTGAAAAAGAACTCTGTTCCGGAAATACTGAACGAAGAATCGCTACGCTCTTTATTTGCCTCATCAGCAGATGTCGTCATGATTAACTTTCCGCATCAGCAACATCGAGCGATTTCGACGCTACTGATTTACTGCGAAGGAATGATTGATTCCAAAGTCATGCATCAGCACGTGCTACCCGATTTAGAACGGATGCTGGAGATTTTCGAAACTTGGGAAGAATTCGCTCTCGAGCTAGAAAAATCGATGGAATGGCGTCGATTGAACCAGCATTCTGAAGTAGCAAAGCTTCTTTTCGCTGGATGTGTAATCGTTTTTTTCCCGATCCAAGAGTGCTTTTATTCGATCAACATCGCCCAAGTGCCACAAAGACAAACCGAGGAATCAAATACTGAAATTTCCATCAAAGGCGCTCGGGACGGGTTTACCGAAGATATTAACACCAATGTGGCATTAATACGTAAACGGCTTCGTACCGCTTCCTTACACAATGAGCGGTGGGTCATCGGTTCCCGTAGCCAGACCAAAGTATCGTTGCTGTATTTTTCCGATATTATCCGTTCCGAAGTAATTGAAGAAGCGAGAGCACGCTTGAAACGGCTCGATGTCGATGCATTGGTAAGCAGTGGCCAATTGGAAGAGGGGATCTCCGATTCTTCTTTATCGATATTTCCGCTCGTGGATTACATCGGGAGACCCGATTTTGCAATAGAATGTTTGCTCAGAGGGCGTTTTATCATCTTGGTGGACGGTTCCCCGATGGCACTTATTGCCCCTTGCAACTTTTTTGAGTTACTAAAAACACCTGAGGATTCTTATCTGCCATACCATTTCGTTATTTTTGAGCGATTCCTTCGGCTGATTGGTTTGATTATGGCCATTTTCTTACCGGGTTTTTGGATCTCACTGACTTCCTTTAACATGGACCAGATTCCCTTCCCCCTGCTTGCGACCATCTCAACATCTAGGTTCGGACTTCCGTTTTCTACACCCATAGAATTTCTCTTAATGCTCGGCATGTTCGAGCTATTTAGAGAAGCAGGAATTCGTTTGCCAAAAGCTGTAGGTCAAACCGTAGCCGTCCTAGGCGGGCTGATCATCGGGGAGGCGGCGATTCGTGCCGGTCTTACATCACCAACCATGCTGGTCGTATCTGCCATAACGGCTGTGTCTACTTTCACACTTGTCAATCAAACGTTAAGCGGAACAGTTACCATCGTCCGGCTGTATATTTTCCTATGGTCCTCCCTGCTGGGAATGTTCGGTTTCTTTATCGGTATGTTGAGCCTCCTTGCTTACCTTTCCGTTCAGGAGTCCTTTGGTCTCCCCTATTTGGCACCTCTATCCCCGCTAACTTGGAAAGACCTTATGTCCGGATTACTAACCAAACCCTGGGCTGCTACTAAGAGAAGACCCGCGATGCTGAACACGCCGGATGACACTCGCCAAGAAAGGGATGCCGAATGAGATGAGAGTTCACAGTAAATTAATTAAGTTGATGCCCATTTTCTTGCTCGTAAACTTGATATGCGGCTGCTGGGATATTAAAGAAATCGAAAGCATCAATTACGTCACGGGCATCGGCATTGATTATGTGGATCAACATTTCGTTCTGTATGCCCAAATGATTGATTTTACAAACGTTGCAAAAACTGAAACTGGGAAGTCGGATAAGCCTGCCCAGGTGTGGATTGGAAAAACGAAAGGGAAAACGTTGAAGCAGGCCATGAACCGTCTTTATTCTTCAATGCAAGGGCGGACGTCTTGGAGTCATATCTCATGTATTATCATGAGCGAGAATGCCTTGAGGACAGATTTCCTCACCAGCACTGACGCAATTGGCCGCTATCAGGAAATTCGCCTTACACCATGGATATTCGGCACGAAAGAGCCGCTTGATCAAATCCTTACTACACCTGCATTCTTTAATGTATCCCCCCTGAATACGGTGTCACATGAGCCTGTAGAAGATTATAAACAACGCTCCTACATTGCCCCGACTCAATTTGTTAAACTGACAGCACAATTGACAGAACCGGCTACCACGATTTTGCTCCCCTCCTTGTCGATCAATCGGTCTACGTGGAAAAAAAACGAACAAAAAGAGCCGAAATTGTTTGTTGACGGAGCGTATGCCATGTCTGAGGGAAAGCTGATCGGCTTGCTTAACAATAAGAAGTTAACGGGACTCCGTTGGGTAGAGCAGAAAACGAAAGAGTCATTTCTCGCCATTACCAAAAATGGCGAAGATGCCGCTGTCTTGTCTTTGGAACATCCAAAGGTCCGAAAGTCAATGAAAATCGTGAACGGAAAACCGAAGTTTCAACTTCATATCAAATTAAATGGGAATGTAAATGAAGTCTATAAAGAGGTCACAAGGGAGGAACTCGAAAAAATCGCTGCGGAAGTAGTGCGAACAGAGGTCGTGACCACTTTTCAAAATGGATTAAAAATCAATTCAGATCCGTATCGTTTGGAGCATCTTTTGTTTAAACATAAAACTGGAGTTTGGAAAAGGTTAAAATCTTCGGGAGACTCCCTGCTGAATGAACACTCATTAGATTCCGTCACCGTCAAAATTAATTTGGACCACTTTGGTTTGAAAATATTACCTCTCAAGTAATAAGGCTCTAGAACTAGCATGGTCACTGTTATCAACTGCAATGAATGTTTGCAAAATGTTCGTACATACAAGAAACGGAGTGAAAAAACCTTGGATTCTCAAGGCCTTTCACTCCGTTCCAACTTCGCTTGATGCGAAATCAGGTTTACGTTCAATCTATTCAGGTTGAAGGATCAGTGTGCGTTCACCGTTCGCTTCTACGTCAGCACTGGTGAAGTGCATCGTTTTGTAACGCCCTTCCAGCCACATTTCGGTCTGATCTTGATAATGATCGGAGCCAAGCTGTGCAGAAGCGCCCATCGTCAGCGCATCTTTAGCACCATTTACATCATTCATATCGACCACAAAACGCCACGGAGCCCCGAGCACGATATTAAATGGTTTGCCGCGCGAGAAGCCGGCCATTCCGACCGTGCCGTTGCTGCCGCCGTACTCGTAAGGTCCGATGTTATACAGCAGATTGAGCGGCTTGATACTGCCGAGCGGATGGGAGAGGCTGAAAGTGTGCACTTTCCCCCACTTCCATTTGTCCGGGTTCTTGCCATGCTCCTCGGCCATCCAAGCCACCGCTTGTTTGAACGAATCGACGATCGCCTTCTCCTTCGAATCGTCCGTCCCTTGGAACCATTTCGGGTTGGAATCGCGCAGGATGACTTCCAAACCGTAGTTGGGCATAGCTGTACGATTGAAATGATAGAAAAACTCTTCAGTCAAATGCGGTTCAAAGAAGCGCGTATACATTTTGATATACATCGCATGGTAGACCACAGGCCCTGCCAGATCTGGTTCGTCCAGCGGGTTGCTCAGCCAGGCTTTCAGCACTTCGAACGCTTTTTGTTCCGTCTCGGTGAGATCGGCAGCTTGGAGTGCAGAAATGAACACCGGGCCGTGCTGTTTGGCTTGCAGGTTCAGCCAGTCCGTTTGCATGCGCTCCATATCTTCAAGGTTCAATTTGTCTTTCTCCTCGATCATCTGGCCGATGCGTGTTGCGCGGTACGGCAGATCATAGTCATAGGAGAGGTGGTAGGGGTAATCACCATCGACCGGCTTGTTGTTCGCCGAAGCGAAATACCCTTTCTCCGGGTTGATCGCGTGTGGCAGTTCATCCCAAGCGATATACCCTGTCCATTCATACTCGCTCGTCCAGCCCGGCACTGGTGACAGACCGTCGCCTTTGGCGCGAATCGGAACCGACCCCATCGCATGGTAGGCGATATTCCCTTCGACGTCCGCGTAGACCACGTTTTGGGCAGGTGCTTGGAACAGCTTCATCGCCGCTTCAAATTCCTTGTAGTTGTTCGCTTTGTCGAAACCGAGCATCGCTGTGATCTCATCGGTCGTATCATGTGCCGTCCAGCGCAGTGCCAACGGCTGCGTGACTTCTTCGGCCGTGCGGATCGTCTGCGCAGGTTCTTGATCTTTCGACACATAGGAATCGAGCATGTTGGTGATGATCGGGCCGTGACGGGAGATCACAATCTCTGCTTTCACTGGCTCGGCCTGCCCTTTGACCTTGATTTCCTCTTGAATCACTTTGGCATCATACCACTTGCCATCATATTCAAATTGATGCGGATTGGCCGGATTGGGCTTTTCGATAAAGAGATCTTGCACGTCGGGTGCGAGGTTGGTAAAGCCCCAAGCCACTTTGTCATTATGTCCTACGATCACGCCCGGAACGCCGGGGAAGATCGCGCCGGTGACGTTGTATTTACCCGGCAGTACGAGATGATTTTGATAGAAGGTCGAAGGTGCGCTCAGACCCAGATGCATATCGTTGGCGAGGAGCGGTTTGCCCGACTCCGTTTTCTTGCCGGAGATGACCCAGTTGTTACTGCCCAAACCTTCGCCGGGCAGCGCCTTTTGATCGGCTAGGTCGAGTGCGACAAGAATGCTATCGACCGTTTCCTTGGAAAGCGCGACTTTCGGGCGCTCTTCCTCGCTTACCTCAATCGCTTTTTCCATCTCCGACTGTTTGACGATGGTCGGGTGGACTTGATCATATTGGTAGAGCAGCGACAGCAGCTTGTCTTCATCGAGCTTCGGCAGGGCCACGCCCATGAACAGCTCGGTGCGCATGTTGGTGCCAAGTTCCCACGCCATGTATTTGCCGATCGAAAGCGAATCGAGCGGCGTCCACGGCTCCGGTTTGAACCCGAGCATCGTGTACTCGACAGGCAGGCTGTCCGCATGGTCTTCCAGGTATGCGTTGACGCCGTCCGCGAACGCTTGCAACGCTTTCATCGTTTCTGGATTCACCTTGGACATGCCTTCTTCCGCAGCTCGACGGAACCCGATCGTGCGGTTGAAATGATCCAGTTTGATCATTTTCTCGCCCATGATTTCCGCAAGATTCCCGCCGATGTTGCGACGGGACAGCTCCAATTGGAACATGCGGTCTTGTGCTTGCACGTACCCTTGTGCGAAGAACAGATCTTTTTCCGTTTCCGCGTACAGATGCGGCACGCCATATTGATCGCGCACGATGCGCACCGGTTTGTCTACACTTGTGATGATCTCGCCCTCGATGGTCGGCAGTGCCCGATGCACCATGTAGTAGCTACCACCACTGGCAGCTAACACGAGCAGCAGGACGACAGACAGCGAGACCAGCAAAATTTTCTTTAGCAAGCCTACCCCTCCTCGATGTTATAACAGGTTGACAATTCGTTTCAGTTCGGAGGTCAAATCGGCCAACAGAGCTTGGCGACTCTCCGGTTGGTTGAGGAAGAAATGATCCCCTTGGTACATCTGCAATTTGAACGCTTCGGTGGTCTGCTCACGCCATGCATCATGGTTCGCTTCCGAAATGTCCTTATCGCTGATGCCGCCATAGCAATGGATCGGAATGCGAAGCGGATCTTCCGGCTGATACACGTACGTCTCATTGACCGCAAAATCTGCGCGCAGGACCGGGGTCAGCAGTTCCATCAGCTCTTCATTTTGCAATATCGCTTCCGGAGTGCCATTGAGCGTGCGCAGTCGCTCGATGAACTGATCGTGCGGCAGTTGGTGCACCGGATCGCGCTCAATCTTGCGCTGTGGAGCGGTGCGTCCGGAGACAAACAGGTGCACAGGCTCAAGTCCGACCTTTTGGCGGCGCATTTCGCGCGCCACTTCAAAGGAGATCAACGCCCCCATCGAATGGCCAAAAAACGCAAACGGACGATCCATGTGCGGCTTGAGCGCTTCGACGATCGCTTTGACCATCGGTTCAATGCGCGTATACGGTTCATCCATCAATCTGCTCTCTCGCCCTGGCAACTGAACGGAACAGACATCGACTTCGGCCGGAAACTCCTCTTGCCATCCTCGATAAATCGCCGCACTGCCCCCCGCATATGGGAAACAGAACAGCCGCAACCGTGCATTTGGCTTCTGTTTTCTGTGTGCAATCCACTTATCGGTCGTACGCATCGTTGACATTTTGCAAATCTCCTCTTTCAGTTACATGTTATGCGCAACACTTAATTATTCGCAGAATACTAACTTACTATTTCGATATTGAAAAAGGGAGTTCCTTCACGAGGCACCTTCTTTATTTACTAGAATTGATCACCATGATTTAGCAGGATGCAGGGGGTGAATTCGGAAACTTTTTAAATTAAAAAGTCTTTCGGATATTTTACATCCGAAAGACTTTTCTCATGTGGCCTACTGAGTCGGATCGCAGGTACGCCCACAGGACGGCGACCCATACAATCTTTCCAACTCACCCTGAACAACGTGTCCCATTTGAACATCCAAATCGAATTTGTGTTCCAACTTCGGAAGTTCCGTACTTACCAATGTCTTGCTGTCAACAATTAGTTATCAATATCGCATCCGTTAATGCAGGACGTGTTGCCAGAGATTTTTTCCAACCCATCTTTAGCAATGTTCCCAACTTGAACATCCAGATCGAACATGTTTTCCATTTCTTCACCTCCATGTCTAGTGTAAAATAAACATACATGTATTTTAACTCATACACTATAAAAATAGTAATGAATTTTCGAATAATTATCAATACAATCCCAAATGGCTTCCTCTGAAAATTGTCACTTTATTAAGTATTGAGGTATAATCTTGGAATATCACATTGAACAGGAGGCGGATTTAATTGATCCAAACCGATACCAAACCGCTTGCTCAACCAACGGAACGCACTTTGTTTCGTCCACTTGACTTCTTCATGCTGCGATCTCCTGTCCTCCCACTTGAGTCGTTTCAAGAGTTGTTTCCTGCTGATGTAGACCAAGTCGATGACTTGCGCGCAGACGGAATCGCCAAATTGGCCGAACTGGCTCAGCAACCGCTCATTCGGGAAGCGATCGCTGTCGCCTCCCCTTCGTTGCTCGACTCTTTGCATAATATAACGAATATTTCGAATCCAAGAAAACAAGATCAAGCGGTCAAAGGGTTTCTTCGCTATCTGCTGCGTATGATGTCGCGGCCGACGCCGTTCGGTCTGTTTTCGGGCGTGGCCAGCGGGACGTTTGCCGAGACATCCAATCTCACCTTGCACCCGACGTCTCAACATCACAAGCGCGCCCGCCCCGACATGGAATGGCTGCTCAAAGTCATCGAACTGCTCGAGGCCCAAACGGACGTCGTATTGCAATTGCAGATGCACATAAATCCGATGATCTTCCTCAGCGGAACGCGGGCCAAACTGCCATACGTAACCCGTTACGGACAACGGGATGCACAAGGCCGCATCACGATGGATTCGGTCTCCGTTCGCGCCACCCCAGTGTTGCATTATGTGCTGGAGCAGGCCACAAAGCCGATCCTCTTCTCCGAGTTGCTCGACCGGGTCGCAGCCCAATTTCAGGCACCGCTCGAAACGGTGCAAAACTTCCTGATCACCCTATTCCGCCAAGAGTTCCTGATCTCTGAACTGCGGCCGCCGACGACTGTCACCTCCCCGTTACACTATATTCGGGAGCGCATCGAACGGCTGAACGGCGTGGACAGCATCAAAAGCCAGCTCGCCTCGCTCGCAGACAAGCTCACAACGTATGACCGCCTGCCCCTCGGAGAAGGCGACACGCTGTTCCTTGAGCTGCTCGCGGAGATGAAAGCGCTGGCCGATGTAAAAAATCCGCTCCAAGTCGATTTGGCACTCGCTGGGAACCCGCTCCACTTACCGCTCAGTGTCGGTGAGGAGGCGGCCAAAGTCGCTTCTCTCCTCTGTAAACTCTCGTCCGGTCGCGTCGGCTATCAGCACTTGGAAGCGTACCGCACGGAGTTTATGGAAAGATACGGTCAAGATCGCGAAGTGCCGCTGCTCGAACTGCTCGACGAAGACCGGGGTCTGGGAGCGCCTGCCGGATACGAATATCCGCAATCCCGCCACCGCCCCGTTACGCCCACCCGTAGCGAGGCCACCAAAAAACGGCAGGCCCTGCAAACCAACCTGCTCGCCAAGGCGCTGTCCCAAGGGGCAGTGGAAGTCGAATTGACTGACGACATGGTGGCACAATTGACGACAGAAGAGAACCCGAAAGCGCTGCGACCGTCGCTGGAACTCTACTTCTCGCTCGCCGCTCGCTCTCAGGCGGCTCTTGATGCCGGAGACTTTCAGCTGCACCTCGGGCCGATGCCCGGTTCGAACGGTGCCGGGCGGACGTTTGGCCGCTTTGTTGACCTCTTCCCCGAATCGTTCCGCGACCGATTGGCAGCGGTTCAGGAGGCGGAACAAGCGATGACGCCCGATGCGCTTTTGGTGGAAGTTTCCTTTCTGCCCCCGGCCGGCCGGGCGACCAACGTCGTGCTGACCGAACACTGTAGACCTTATGAACTGGCGATGGGCACCAATTCGTCAAAAGATGAAACGCACACACTGCCCATGTCCGACCTGCTCGTCGGCTGTACAGAGCAAGGACTGTACCTGACCTCTCAGTCGCTCGGGCGGCAAGTCATCCCGAAGGCGGGACATATGCTCAATCCCAGCACGACGCCCAACCTGTACCGCTTTTTGCGAGAAATCGCTTCCGAGCATGTCCAGACTTGGCAACCGTTTCGCTGGGAAGTGTTTGAACAGTCACCGTTTTTACCGCGCGTGCGCTATCAGAAAACGGTGCTGGTTCCAGCCGTTTGGACGCTAAGTGAACAGACATCGGAGCTGCGCGTCGGCCTGACAGAAGAACAGTGGCAGGCCGAATTCAACCTGTGGCGTGCCGAGTGGAAACTCCCGCGCTATGTCTACCTGATCGAAGCGGACAATCGCATCCTGCTCGATCTCGATCATCCGCTGCATCTTGAGATTTTGAGCAAAGAGTTCCGCAAGGGCAAAGATCTCAAGCTGATTGAAATGGGAGTTGGTTTTGACGAACTGTGCCTGACGAGCCCAGATGGTCTCCTGCTGAACGAAGTCGTGATCCCGCTGGTCAAAGCGGTACCGTCCGTGAAAAAGCTGCGTGCACGCCCCCGCCTGCCTCTGATCCCGCTCGAACAAAGACAGATACTTCCAGGTGGCGAGTGGCTGTATGCCAAACTCTACGGAGTCAGCGCTCGGCAAGAAGAATTGATCGGCGGGCACTTACGCGAGTTTTGCCGCGACGTGCAAGCAAACGGCATCGTCAGCAAAAGTTATTTCATCCGCTATGCTGACCCGGAACCGCACATCCGCTTGCGCTTTCACGGTGATCCGGAGACACTCGCTGCCAAGCTTTGGCCGCGCTTGCACGAATGGGCATCGATGCTGCAAAAAGAAGGGTTGCTCTCGCGCATCGCGACCGACACCTACGATCCGGAGATCGAGCGGTACGGAGGTCCACAGCCGATGAAAACGGTAGAAAACCTGTTTGCGTTGGACAGTGTGGCAGTCAGCGGCTGGCTGCACAGCAAACGGTTTCAAAAACTCGGGTTGAGCCTTGAGCAGATCGGCGCGGTCTCCGTCATCGACTATTTGGAAAGCTTTGGCATGTCCTTCAACGAATCCTTTCAGTGGCTGGACCAGCGCTTTTCACACAAAGAACAGCAGGAAGAGTTCCGCACGCAGCGCAAACTGCTGCTCACCCTCTCCAATTCGCTTGATGATTGGCAAGGTTTGCGAGCCCATCCCGAAGGCGAAATCGTCTACTCTGGCCTTCAAGTCCGCCACGAAGCGATTGCTCGCTTTGCAGAGGAGATCCGCGAGCATGCCGCGCTTGGCAACCTGTACAACACGTTTGACAACATCGTCGGCAGCGTGATTCACCTGCATCTCAACAGACTGCTCGGCACCGACCGCGAGCGGGAGCGCGGTGTGATGATCCTCGCCCGCCATGCGTTAAACGGACTGCGACACTTCCGGGAGGACAGGCGATGAGTGGCCAAGACCAAGAGAGCGTCACGCTGCGGGGTGTCTTCCAAGCGTTTATTTACTGGCCTCGCATCTTCCGCCTGCTCTGGAGCGTTGATCGGGGAATGCTGATCAGTTTGCTGGGTTGGCAGTTGCTACAAGGGATCGCGCCTGTCGCGATGCTCCTTGCCACCACTCACTTGATCAACTCGGTCGGCGAATCGTGGGAGAAAGGGATCGACGTGCTGTACGCGTCGTTCGTCATGTTTATCATCGTCGTCATCGTCAGGCAGTTGATCAGTCTGGTGCAGGGCTATCAGGAAGGTTTGTTCCAGACTAAACTATCCAATAAAATCAACCAGACGATCATCGAAAAAGCGGTCGGACTTGGCCTCACCGAGTTTGAAAATGCCGAGGTGCAAGACCAGCTCAAACGCGCCCAGCAAGAAGCGTCGTACCGCCCTTATCAGATCATGAAACAGATGTTTAGCGTGATCACAGGCGTTGTGACGATGCTTTCTGCCGCAGGTGTCTTGATCGCCTGGAAGTGGTGGATCGCCTTTGTACTGATCCTGATGCCCTTCGCCTCTTTCATCTCTTTTCTCCGGCTCTCACAGCAGCAGTTCGAATATGAGTACCACCGCGCGCCTTTGCGCCGCGAATCTTGGTACTGGAGCTACCTGCTGACCAACGACAAAGCGGTCAAAGAGGTCAGGCTGTATCAGCTAGGCGACTACCTGCTCAACAAATATATGGACATCTTGATGACATTCTTCCGCCAAGATAAGCTGTTAGCTCGCAAACGTCTGCTGATCTCCTTAATCTTTGAAGGCGTGTCGCTAACTTTGACCACCTCGATGGTCTTGCTCGTTTTGCTCTCCGCTTTTGCCAAGGAGATCTTGATCGGTAACGTGTTCGGCTATGTGCAAGCGATCACGCTGACCCAAAACACGTCGCAAAGCGTGGTACAAGGGCTGATCCAACTCTGCCAGAACAACCTGTACATCAAACAGCTGTTCTTCTTCCTCGATCTGGACTCTGCCGAACAGAAGCAATTGTCCAGTGCTCGACCGGAAGTGCCGCCCCTGGAGACGGTCGAGTTCCGAAACGTCACCTTCCGCTACCCAGGGCGTGATGTCGATGCCTTGCATAACGTCTCCTTTACGCTCCATCGCGGCGAGACGCTGGCCGTCGTCGGCAAAAACGGGTCGGGCAAATCGACCTTAGTCAAAGTGCTGACCGGGCTCTATCCAAACTATGCAGGGGAAATTCTGCTCAACGGCGAACCGCTGCGCTCTTTCGATCTCGATTCGCTCCAGCGGCGAGTCGGTGTGGTGTTTCAAGATTTTATGCAATATGAGTCGGATGTGCGGCATAACATCGGCTTTGGCAATCTGCCAGCTTTGCAGGAAGATGACAAAATCTATCACGCCTCGGAGCAGGCCGGGATCAAACCACTGCTGGAAGCAATGCCACAACACTTGGACACGAAACTCGGCCGCTGGCTGGCACAAGGCTATCAGCTTTCGGGCGGACAGTGGCAGCGCGTGGCGATCGCGCGGGCGTTTTTCCGAGAGGCCGATCTGTACCTGCTCGATGAGCCGAGTTCGTTTTTGGACCCGATGGCGGAGGCCGATGTGTTCCACAAGTTTCAACAGCTGCTCGACGACCGCCTCGGCATTTTCATCTCCCACCGCTATTCGTCGGTGCGCTTCGCCGACAAGATCATGGTGCTCGATCAAGGGCAGGTCGTAGAGTTCGGCTCACATGCGGAGTTGATGGCACAGGACGGCATGTATGCAGAGCTGTACAACATGCAAGTTAACGCCTATCTATCTGACAACAAAGGAGGAAGTCCAGAAGATGACAACCAAAAAGTTGCAGTGGCAGCCGATTGAATCGGAACAACTGCGCAATGAAGTGGAACGCACAGTTCGCTTGACCGCAGAGCGGTTGAAGGAGGCGACTTGGGAACATGACGCCTCCCTCGCAGGTGGTGCGGCAGGGCTGTGCCTGCTCTACGGAGCACTCGATCACCTCTTTCCCGAAGAAGGCTGGGACCTCATCGGGCATCAAAGTCTGATCGCCATCCAGCAACGTCTGCAGACGGCCGGCGTGCCCAACCTCTCGCTATGGAGCGGGCTTAGCGGTACGGTATTGGCGGTGCAGGCTTTATCGCGCGGCGGTGAGCGCTATCAGAAGATGCAGGCCAGCCTGTTGCATTCGCTCCTCGAACAGCTGCCCGCGCACATCGAAGAGGCCCGTTCGCGGATCGCCAACGAGTTGAGAATTACCGATTATGATGCGGTTCTAGGACTGGCTGGCATCGGACGAGTCCTGCTCGCCTTTGCAGACCGCGAGGAGGTCCGCGCCGCTTTGCACGAGGTGCTCAGCTATCTGGTCACACTCAGCGGGGAGAAAGAAGCGCACGGGACGCTCGTCCCAGCTTGGCACATTCACAGCCACCTGCACATGAGGGAGGATGAATTTGATCGCTATCCGCAAGGCAGCTTTAATCTCGGGCTCTCCCACGGGATTGCAGGGCCGCTGGCGACCCTCAGCTTAGCACTGCTCCAAGGTGTGGAAATCCCCGGCCAACGCGAGGCGATCCAACGGTTCGGTGCTTGGATCGAACATTATCAAACTAGGGAAGGAAATGCCCTGCTCTGGCCGGGACGCGTCTCGTTCGAATCATGGCAGTCGGGACACTGCGCTGAGAAAGTGCACACCCCCTACTCTTGGTGCTACGGTGCACCGGGCATCGGCCGCGCCATGTGGCTTGCGGGCAAAGCTCTCGATCACACCGACTGGAAAGAGGCAGGCATCGCCGCCTATCTCGGGGTTGCCGATCGCATCGACAGCCAATGGGACCTGTGCACCCCCAACATCTGCCACGGCTGGGGTGGGCTGTTGCACCTTGTACAGCGCATGTACGCAGAGACTGGGCTTGCGGAACTCGCTCCCTGCCGCGACGAACTTGCGCGCCGCGTGCTGGACAGCTTCTCCGAGCAACACCCGTACGGCTTCAATGATCCGGCATCCACCACGCAGCATAAGCCAGAACTTTTGGAAGGCGCGTCTGGAGTCGCCTTGACGCTGCTTAGCCTGCTTGCCGAGGATGCGCCAGAGTGGGATATGGCGTTGCTCATCTCTTGATCTTTGCTTGTCATTCAAATCAAAAAGCCATCCGAAGCGATCGGCCCCTTGTCTGCTAGACGGGGGTCGATCGCCATCGGATGGCTTTTTTTATCTGTTGCGGCGTTTGCGCGCTTCGCGAGTCAGTGCGACGATCTCCGGTTTCGCTTCGAGCTTTTCCGCAGCATCGATCGCACGAGACAGACCACCGAGGGTCGGGTCGTCGAACAGGCTGCGCACTTCGATGTTGATCCCAAAATCGCCTTGAACTTGGGCGACCATCTGCATCGCCATCAACGAGTGTCCACCTAGTTCGAAGAAGCTGTCGGTGACGCCGATCTCTTCGATCTGCAACAGCTGTGACCAAAGCTGCGCCAACTTCTGCTCGGTCGGCGTCGAAGGCGCGATGTACTCGCGCTCTTTGCGCACCGCCGAGAAATCCGGTTGCGGCAGGGCTTTGCGGTCAATTTTACCGTTGGTGGTCAGCGGCAGAGCATCGAGGAAGACAAAGGCGGACGGCACCATGTGGCTCGGCAGGTATTCCCCGATTTGGGCGCGCAGTTCCGCTTCCAACTTCTCTGCGCTCGCGGCAGGCACGATGTACGCGACAAGTCGCTTGTCACATTGAGCGGCTTCCTGCACGGTGACGACCGCTTCCCGCACCTGCGCATGCGCGATCAACTGCGCTTCAATCTCGCCAAGCTCGATGCGGAAGCCGCGGATCTTCACCTGCTGGTCGATGCGGCCAAGGAACAGCAAGTTCCCGTCGGGCAGTCGGCGCACTACATCACCCGTTTTGTACAACCGCCCTTCGCCCGTTGCACAGAAGGGATCGGCGATAAAGCGAGCTGCAGTCTCTTCCGGGCGATTCAGATAGCCGCGCACCACCATGTCACCGCCGATGTACAGCTCGCCTGCGATGCCGTTTGGCACCGGTTGCAAACGCTGATCGAGCAGGTAGAGCACAGTGTTGGCCACCGCTTTTCCGATCGGGGTCTGACGCTCCGTAGCGTTTGCATCGACCTGGTAGAGTGTCGGTGAAATCGTCGTTTCGGTCGGTCCATAGCCGTTGAAGATTTGCAGTCCAGGCACATTTTGCATGATCGTGGCGAGCAGTTTTTCGGAGATCGGTTCGACCCCCGCCAACATGCGATGCATGTGCAAACTTCCCGCTTCTTCGGTCAGCCAAGTCGCGAGGTCTTTGAACATGAAAGGCGGCACATAGGAGGAAGTGATCCCCTGATCGCGCATCCAGCCGAACAATTTGTGGCTGTCATAACGCACCGCTTCCGGCACCGGATACACAGCTGCCCCGAAGAGTATCGCCGAAAAGAGCTCATAGACCGAAACGTCAAAACCAAAACTCGTCCAAACGCTGCTTCGATCTGTCGGCCCCAACGGTTTGCGGCTTTGCACATCTGTCATCAGGTTGACAACGCCACGGTGCGGCACCAAGACGCCCTTCGGCTTTCCGGTGGTGCCAGACGTGTAGATGATGTAAGCGAGACCCGCTGCGCCCGTTGCAGTGTTCAAATTGTCAGCCGGAGCATCGCTCCACGCCAGCGTCTCCTCATCGAGCGCCAACACCTGAATGTTCCCGCTCGGCAAGGCTTCTTTCAGCCCAACTTGGGTCAAGAGCACCGGAGCTTGTGCATCTTCCAGCATAAACAGCAGGCGGTCTTGCGGATAGGTCGGGTCGAGCGGCAGATAAGCGCCGCCCGTCTTCAGCACGGCGAGAATCGCAATGACGATCTCCAAGGAGCGATCGAACAGGATGCCGATCGGCACGTCAGGTCCCGCACCGAGCGTGAGCAGGTGGTGCGCGAGACGATTGGCCTGCTCATTGAGCTCGCGATAGGTCAGCGAGCGGTCCAGATAGACGACGGCCGTCGCATCCGGGTTCTGCGCCACCTGTTGCTCAAACAGGCTGTGCAGCGTCGCATTGCGGTCATATTCTCGCGCGTGGAAACTTTCGGTCAGCACCTGTTGACGCTCGTCTGCCGAGAGGAAGACTAATTCGTCAATGCGGCAGTCTGGCTCGGCTGCGACCGCTGCCAACAGATTGGCGTAATGCAGGCCCATCCGCTCGATCGTCGCTGCGTCAAACAGGTCGGTGTTGAACTCGAACACACCTTCCAGCCCTTGCTCGTCTTCGGTCAGAAACAACGACAGGTCAAATTTGGCCGTTTTGCTTTCAATGCCCATCATCGACACGGTCAACTCGTTGAATGTGACGGATGGTTTCGGCGCATTTTGCAACACAAACATCGCTTGAATCAACGGGGACACGTTAACATCGCGGTTGGGCTGTACCTCTTCCACCAGTTTGACAAACGGCATGTCCTGATGCTCATACCCGTCCAGTGCCATCTGGCGCACGCGGCGGAGCAGTTCACGAAACGTCGGACGGCCCGAAAGATCGGTGCGCAAAACGAGCGTGTTGGCGAGAAAACCGATCAGCCCTTCCAATTCAGGACGGCTGCGGTTGGCGATCGGCGTGCCCAAGATCAGGTCTTCCTGACCGGAATAGCGATGCAACAGCGCCTTGTACGCCGCCAACAGCGTCATATACAGCGACGCTTCCTCTTGCTGGCCAAGCCCTGTGATCCGCTTGACCAGCTCCTTGTCGATACGAAACATGTGCATCTGGCCGCGCATCGTCTTCTCGGCCGGATGCGGTCGGTCGGCAGGCAGTTGCAGGACCGGAATCTCTCCGCTCAACTGATTCACCCAGTAACTGCGCAATTTCTCGTAGGTCTCTCCTTGCATCACATCGCGCTGCCAAGCGGCGAAGTCTGCATACTGCACTTGCAACGGCAGCAGTGGGGACTCTTTTTCGTCCAAAAACGAAGCGTACAACGCCGCGACCTCGCCTGTGAACACACCCATCGACCAACCGTCCGAAACGATGTGGTGGATGGTGAGACACAGCGTGTGCTCGGTCGGGCTCGTCCGCATCAGCAGTGCGCGAATCAACGCCTCCTGATCGAGCTTGAACGGCTTTACCGACTCAACGGTGAGCAGGCGATCGACTTCTGCCGCCTGCTCCTCTGCGGAAAGCTCGGTCAGATCGACCAACTGCAAGGCAAAATCCACCGTGGGGTCGATCACCTGCAGCGGTTTCCCGTCAACCGTCAAAAAGCGGGTGCGGAGCGCTTCGTGGCGCTCGATGATCTCCACGAAGCATTTTTCCAAAACCGGAATGTTCAGCACACCACGAAACTGCACGGCGGCCGAGATGTTGTACGACGGATCGTTCGGATCGAGCTGATACATAAACCACAGCCTCTGTTGGGCAAAAGACAGTTGGGGCTCAAGCGACGGGTCGCGCGGCTTGATCGACTCCACCGCTTCCAAATCAAACCCTTCTTCCTCAAGCAACAGCGCTAACAGCTCATCCGCTTCGCTAGAATATCCCATCGACTGCTTACCCCCTACCCGTTTTCTTCGCTTCGAGCATCGCTCGCTTTTCATCGTCCGACATGTTCGCCAACCGCTTGCGCAGACGGGCGATCGCTTCAGCCTGACCTGGTTTTTGCTCATACTCGCAGAGCAATTCGGCAAGTCCGCCAATCGTCGTGACGGAGAACAGTTTGGTGACTGGCACCTCGATCTGGAACAGTTCACGGACGCGTCCGATCATCTGCATCGCATGGAGCGACTGTCCGCCCAGTTCAAAGAAGTTGCTTTTTGTACCAACTTTCGGCAAGCCGAGAATTTCGCGCCAAATGCCGGCAAGCAGATCTTCCAGATCATTTTGCGGTGCGACATAGTCGCGTTCGTAGACCGCCTCGTCCACCTGCGGTTGCGGCAGGGCTTTGCGGTCGAGCTTGCCGTTTGGCGAGAGCGGGAAGTGATCGACAAACAGGTACGCAGTCGGGATCATCGCATCGGGCAGGCGTGTTTTCAAAAACTCACGCAGTTCGGATGACGAGGTGACATCACCGATCAGATAGGCGACAAGGCGCTTCAGTCCTGGCACATCTTCGCGAACGACAACGGCGCTCTGTTGAATCGACGGATGCTTGAGCAACGCCGTTTCCACCTCGCCCGTCTCGATGCGCACGCCGCTGATCTTGACTTGGTTGTCGATGCGGCCTTGGTACTCCAGCGTGCCATCCGGCAGCCAGCGCACGATGTCACCCGTCTTGTACAGGCGTCCACCGTCCTTGACGAATGGATTTTGCACAAAACGCTCTTCATTCAATTCTGGACGGTTCAAATAGCCGCGCGTGACGCCGACGCCACCGATATGCAGTTCGCCATAGGAACCGACCGGCACCGGATTGAGATGCTTATCCAGCACGTACGTCTTGATGTTGGCGATCGGGTAGCCGATCGGCACCGAGGTCCGTTTGTCTGTGCGTTCAAAAATATAGTCGGTAGAGAAGACGGACGTTTCTGACGGGCCGTAGATGTTGACCAGATTGGTGTGCGGCATCCGCTGATGAATGCGGTCGCGCAAAGACGTGGAGACTGCTTCCCCGCCCAAGAGCAGGTATTTGAGCGTCGTCACATTTTCGATGCCCGGCGTATCGACGAGCAGATTCATCACCGACGGAATCACCTGTGTGATCGTCGCCCCTTGCTTGATCATCTCACGGATCAAATAGTGCGTATCATGGTGACCGCCTTCTTCGCAGAGGACGACAGCAGCACCCGCGAGCAACGGCGAGAAATATTCCAGTACCGTTCCGTCAAAGCCGACGAGCGACTTGAAGAACATGCGGTCTTCGCCCGTCAGCTCGAAACGCTCGACCAGATGCAACATCGTGTTGACGACCGAGCGGTGTTCGATCATCACGCCTTTCGGGCGCCCCGTGGAACCGGACGTGTACATGACGTAGGCCAAAGAGGTCTCTTCCGCCGGGCTCTCCGGTTTCGTCGCGCTTTCCTCGCCGACAATCGCCCAGTCGCGGTCGAGCGCAAATTCTGGTGCGCCGTTTTCCGGCAGGCGGCCGAGCAGCGTCTCTTGGGTCAGCACCACCGTCAGTTTCGCGTCTTCCAGCATCTTGGCCAAGCGATCTTGCGGATAGCTCGGCTCCAGCATGACCTGTGCGCCGCCCGCTTTCAAAATTCCGATCATCGCGACCATCATCTCTAAGGTGCGGCCCATGTAGATGCCGACCAGCGACTCATGCCCGACGCCGCGCGCTTGCAAGAAGTTGGCGAGGCGGTTGGCGCGCTCGTTCAGCTCGCGGTAGGTCAGGTATTCATCGCCCAGAATCACCGCTTTGTTATCGGGCGTTTTCAGCGCCTGTGCTTCGAACAGTTCGTGCATGATCGAACGCTCCGGACGCGGACGGTCGGTGTTGTTCCAGTCCCGCAATACCTTCTGCGCCTCGTCTGCCGAAAAGAGCGGCATTTCCGAGACTTTCAGCTCCGGATTTTCAATCACAGCGTCGATCATGTTCATCCAGTGGCTCGTGATCTGCTCGATCGTCTCTTTGCGGAACATCGCCGGAGCATACTCGAAGAAGCCGGTGATGCCGTCTTCCACTTCCATCAAGCCGATCGTCAAGTCATACTTGGCCGTCTCCGCATCGGTCAGCTCATATTTCAACTCCAGATGGGGAAGTTCCAATTTGTCCTCCATCACATCGACGTAGACGAAGCACGCTTGGAAGATCGGGTTGCGCGAGCCATCGCGCGGCGGTTTCAGCTCATCGAGCAGGAGGCCGAACGGGATGTCGTTGTTCGCGTACGCTTCCAGCGACACATCTTTGACGCGGCGGAGCAGCTCTTTGAACGTCATGTTCGGCTCGACTTGCGCACGGAGCACGACGGAGGTCAGGAAGTAGCCGATCACCCCTTCCATCTCACCGCGATTGCGGTTGGCAAACGGTGTGCCGACCAGCAGGTCTTCCTGCCCTGTGTAACGGTACAACAGCGCATAATAAACGGCGAGCAGCGTCATGAAGGCGGAGGCACCTTCTTTTTTGCCGATCTCTTTCAAACGGTTCGCCGTCTCCATCGGAATGTCGAGGAACACGCGCGCCCCTTTAAAGTCCTGAATGGCCGGACGCGGGAAATCGGTCGGGATGTTCAGGACGAAGTCGCTGCCGTCGAGCGTCTTTTTCCAGTAGTTGACCAGGTTGTCTTTCACATCTCCGGTCAGGTATTTGCGCTGCCACTCCGAGAAGTCCGCATAGGAGATCTGCGGCTCGGGGAGCACCGACGGCTGGCCGTTCAGGAATGCTTTGTAGTGCGCCATCATCTCATGGAAGAAGATCGAGAACGTCACGCGGTCGGTGACGATATGGTGGACGGTGAGCACGAACAGCCACTCATCCTCATGCTTGCGAATCAGGTTGGTGCGCACAAGCGGCGGCACTTCCAGATCGAACGGAATCTGGATCACTTCGGACATCGCCTGCTTGGCAGCTTCCTCTCGCTCGTCGTGCGGCAGGTCGGTCAGGTCGAGCAATTCCATCGGCACGATCAGCTCATCGTGCACCAATTGCATCGGCTGGCCTTCCAGCATTTCAAACGTGGTGCGCCATGCTTCGTGGCGGCGGACGATCTCGTTGAAGCTATGCTCGAACACTTCGACGTTCAGCGTCCCTTTCATATTGATCGCACCATACACGTTGTAGGTCGGCTCGTCCGGGTTCATCATGTGGAAGAACCAGAGCCGCTCTTGGTCGATCGCCAGCGGGCTCGGGTTCTTGTGGCCGCGCTTGGGAATCCGATCTTGCTTGAGCATCAATTTTTCGGCTGCCAAGTTTTTGGCCTTGGCCCGCTTTTCAAAGATGGCACGCTGCTCTGGGGTGAGCGCCGCCAAACGGTCTGACAGATTGTTTTTCATGTAAAGATTCCCTCCAAGAAGCGCTACAGCGTGTATTTGTCTTTCAACTTGCCGAGGTAGTTCATCGAACTCATCACATCGGCTGTGGAAATGCCAAAATCGACGAGACAGGCCACTTCATTGACACCGATGTCGATCAGATCTTCGATCAGCCCCGAGCATTTGTCCACGGTGCCAAACAGAGAACTTTCGGCAAAATATTTATCGAAGGCGTACGTAACGATCGCATCTTGATCCGCTTCGGAAAAATCGTCGTAGTTGCCCATCACATTTTTTTGCTGTTTGATGAACGTTTTGAGATAGTCTTTCAGCGGGTCGCGCACTTTGTTTTTGATCTCTTCATTCGTTTCCCCGACACAGGTGTGCAACATGACGGTGATCTTGCCTTGTTCCGGGTCGAACCCGTGCTGCGCCAATGTCTCGCGATAGAGCTTGATCTTTTCTTCAAACTCGTCGAGCGTTTGGTTGGTCAGTCCGGTCAAGATGTGCGAGCCCGTTTCAGCCGCTTTGATGTAGGTGTCCTCCGAGCCATTGGTGGCGACCCAGATTTCCAATTCGTCTTGCAGCGGGCGGGGCAGGACTTTGACCGCCTGCTCCTGTCCATCGATGCCGATCATCTGCACCGTTTCACCAGACCAGAGCTTTTTGATCGTCTTGATGTTGTCGATCATCACCTCTTTGCGCTGGTTGTAATAGTCGCGCGTCGGCGTCGGTGCGATCAGGAAGTCGGACGGGTGCCAGCCCGAGGCAAAGGACACGGCGGTGCGACCGCCAGACAGGTTGTCTACCACCGCCCACTCTTCGACAAAACGGATCGGATGGTGTAGCGGAAGCGCGACCGAACCGGCGCGAATCTGGATGTTTTCGGTGATCATCGCCAAAGCGGCGGAGAGGACCGACGGGTTGGGATACAACCCGCCGAAATCTTCAAAATGGCGCTCTGGCGTCCACACCGCTTTGAAACCGTGTTGGTCTGCATATTTGACCGAATCGATCAACATGCGGTATTTGTCGCCATCTTCGGTCGAACCGTCCCCGGAAAAGAAGAAGATGGAAAACTCCATTCCCTTATCGGTCAGGCGTGGCCTTTGTTTTTTGGAAGCGGCAGCTTGACCGCCTCCCATCGCTGCTAGCATGTTTGGCGGAAGGGCTGACGACTCTTGAGTCGAACTGACCACCGCGGTGTTCATTCCTTTCGCCTTCATCCGCTTCTCCAATACGGCGCGCTGCTCGGGCGTAAGATTTTTCAAACGGTTGTTCAGCGAACTCATTCGATGCCCTCCTCGGCCAGTTCTGCCTCAATATCATCTTCGCTCAGGCCCTCGATCTCGGCGAGCAACGCTTCGAGTTCGTCCAGTTCTTCCGGTTTGAGCTGGTGGTCGGCGATGTACTGGGACAGTTCGGCCACGCTCGCCGATTCGAACAGGGCGCTCATCGGCAGGTCGATTTCGAAAGCGTTGCGGATGCGCGTCACCAACTGCACGCCGAGCAGCGAGTTGCCGCCGAGGTCGAAGAAGTTGTCGTGGATCGAGACTTGATCGACGCCGAACAGGTCTTGCCAGATCAGCGCGACTTGCTCCTCCACGTCATTGCGCGGTGCGATATACGGACGGTTGGCATCCACGCTGCGGTTGCCTTTCAAGCCGTCGAAGTACGAAGTTGCGTTCATGCCATTCGTTTCATCGATCACCGTTTGCAGGTCTTGAGTGGAGACGATGACATGCGTCAGGCCGCTCGCCAAAATACGTCCGAATCCATCCATGCCTTCAGTTGCCGAGATGCCGAACTGCTTTTGCATCTGTTGCAATTGTGCGACCATCTCCGGCAGGATCGGCTGGCCTTGGAGCAAGTTGTCAAATTGCCACATGCCCCAGTCGATCGACAGCGTGTGCGTGCCGCTCGCCGCGCTGTGCGCGCGGGCGAAACTGTCGAGAAACGCGTTGGCTGCCGTGTTGTCCACTTGGCCGAAACCGCCAGTGACCGACAGCATCCGCGAGAAGAGCGCGAAAAAGTCGAGTTCCAAATCGGCCGTCGCTTCGGCGAGCGCAAGTGTACCTTTTACTTTGGGAGCGAAGACCGTTTCCATCGCTTCTTGCGTTTTCAGTTGAATCAGTCCCGAACCCATCAACTCTTCAGTGTGGAACAGACCATGTACTGCCCCGTAGCGCTCAACTGCTTCGCGTAGCACCGCTCGCAAAGCATCAGCATCGGTGATGTCGAGGCTGTGGTAGAGCAGTTCGGTGGTTTTCCCGAGTTGCAGCAGTCTGCCGATCTGCTGGGCGGTCGCATCGTCTGCGTCTGTCTGCGCAGCAAGATATGCGTTCCAGTCTGCGCTCGCTGGGAAATCGGCATGGCCGAGCAAGATCAGTTTCGCACCCTGTGCATGGGCCAGATGTTCGGCCACGTGCAAGCCGATTTCACCCGTTGCCCCAGTGATCAGGTAGACGCCATTTGGACGAAGGTCGGTTGCTGTCGTTGCCAGCTCGGGGAGTTTGGCGCGCTCAAACGCTTGCACAAAGCGGTGCGCACCACGGTAGGCGACCACTGTCTCCTCTGCCGGAGCTTGTGCGATCTCAGCCAGCAGGCGTTCGGTCAGCTTGCCCAACTTGCCAAGCTCGATATCGATCGCGCGCGTGGTCACGTTGGCAAACTCCTGCGGAATGACTTTGAGTGCACCGAACAGGGTCGCACGCGCCGGAGCAAGGATCGCTTCGCTGGTCACTTCCTGCAACGAGTTGGTGATCGCAGTGAGCGTAAACGACTCACTGCGGTTCTGTTCGCCAAGCGCCTGCACCAAGTTGATCAGCGCGTAGAAGCCACGTTCTTGGGCCTGTTCATAGCTTTGGGCCTCGTCGGTCAACGACCACAGGTGGACGATGCGCTTCGGAATTTTCTCCTGTTCGATCAGCGCTTTGAGCAATTGGCTGTACGCGCCGCGATCAGCTGAATTGAGCGTATAGACCCCTGCGTCCACTTCGGCAAATTCTGCACCGATGCGAACCTCGATCACCTCATGACCCTGCTTTTTCAGGCGGTCTGCAAGCGTTGTGCCCACACCCACTTCATCTTGTAGCAACAGATAGACGGACGGCTCCTCCGCTTTTGCTTGCAGCGGTGCGGTCTGCTTCCAGGCCGGGATGTGGAACCAGTCGGCGAGGTTCGCCTGCCGTCCGACCGGGCGCGGCGCTTGATAGGCATTCTTGTTTGCTTCCACAAAATAGCGCTGTTTCTCAAACGGATAGGTCGGCAGGTGCAAGCGATGGCGGGAGTCTCCACCATAGAGGGATGCAAAATCGACATCCACACCGTTCAGCCAGAGCTGCCCGAACGCCATCAGGAAGAACGCACGATCAGACTGCCCTTCGTCGCGATGACGAGTCGAGGACAACACGACCGCTTCCGTCTCCGTGCCTTGCAGAGATTGCTTGACCACAGTGCCAAGCGATCGGCCCGGGCCCACCTCCAGCAAAATGCGGCCCGGCTGTTTGACCAGTTCGGCCACGTTGTCGCCAAAACGCACAGCTTGACGCAGATGGCGGACATAGTACGCCGGGTCGGTGGCCTCTTCCGCTGTGATCCATGTGCCAGACACGTTGGAGAGATAGGGCAGATTCGGCGCGTTCAATTGCACCTTTTGCACTTCGGCCGCATAGTGATCGAGCATCGGCTCCATCATCGCGGAATGGAAAGCATGAGAGGTATCAAGTCGCTTGAAGTGCAGGTCTTGCTTTTGCAACTCCGCTTCCAAGTGCTCAATCGCCGCCGTCGGGCCTGCGACAACGGTCGCTTGCGGACCGTTCACGCCTGCGATCGAAAGTTCGGACGGGAGCAGCGCTGCCACATCAGCTTCAGGCAGTGGAATCGCCAGCATCGAGCCTGGCTCCATCGCCTGCATCAGGCGACCACGCGCCGCGACGAGCGGCAACGCTTCGTCTACGTTCATGACGCCTGCGAGCACAGCTGCCGTATATTCACCGATCGAGTGACCGATCATCGCCTCCGGTTGCACGCCGCGCGCCAGCCAAAGCTGTGCCAAGGCATACTCGAAGACGAACAGTGCCGGCTGGGTGAATTGCGTTTGATTCAACAGCTCCTGCGCATCCACTTCATTGCCTTTCGCCGGGAAAAATAGGTCGCGGAGGTCAAGACCGAGATGCGGTTTCAACAGCAAGGCACAGCGGTCGATCTCTTCTTTAAAAATTGCTTCCGATTCATACAACTCGCGACCCATGTTGGCATACTGAGAACCTTGACCTGAGAACAGGAAGGCGACAGACGGGGTATGGTTGGATTTCAGTCCGCTCGACTGCACTTTTTTCGGATCGAGTTCGCGCAAAGCCTGTGCCGCCTCGGCCAGATCTTTGGCCACGACGATGCGGCGATGGTTGTACGCTGCACGACCTGTCTGCAACGTGTAGGCCACATCGGACAGATTCAGGTCTTGCTCCTGCTCCAGATGCGCAGCCAGATTGTCTGTCGATTTCGCGAGCGCCGATTCCGTTTTCGCCGAGAGCACGAGCAGATTGAGATCGCTCGCCACAGCTGAGCTTCCCACTGCTGGAGCTTCTTCTAAAATGACATGCGCGTTGGTGCCGCCGATGCCAAACGAAGAGACTCCCGCTCGGCGCGGGGCGTCTGCTGAAGCGGTCCAATCGCGAAGTTCGGTGTTAACGAAAAACGGAGAGTTGGCAAAGTCGATTTTCGGATTCGGATTTTCAAAATGCAGGCTCGGCGGAATCTGCTTGTGGTGCAAGGAGAGCACCGTTTTGATCAGGCCGGTCACACCAGCCGCTGCGTCGAGGTGACCGACGTTCGTCTTGACCGAACCGAGTGCGCAATAGCCCGTCTCGTCTGTGCTCATCCTAAACGCCTGCGTCAGAGCTGCCACTTCAATCGGGTCACCGAGCGCCGTTCCGGTGCCGTGCGCTTCGACATAGCTGATCGAAGCCGGATCGATGTCCGCGATGGCGATGGCCTGCGCGATCACGCTTTCCTGACGGTCTACGCTCGGTGCGGTGTAGCCGACTTTGTTCGAGCCGTCGTTGTTGATCGCTGAAGCGCGAATCACCGCATAGATCGTGTCGCCATCTGCGACTGCGTCTTCAAGGCGCTTGAGCAACACGACGCCGCCACCGTTCCCGACGACCATCCCCGCTGAATTTTCGTCAAAGGCACGACAATGACCGTCCGGAGAGAAAATCCCTCCTTCTTGCCACAGGTACCCCGCTTTTTGCGGAAATTTTACAGACGCGCCGCCAGCGAGCGCCATGTCCGATTCATAGGTGAGCAAGCTTTGGCAGGCCATGTGCACCGCGACCAGCGATGTCGAGCAGGCGGTCTGCACCGTCATCGCCGGACCTTGCAAGTTCAACTTGTAAGCGACGCGGGTGGCCAAAAAGTCGTGATCGTTGCCGATGCCCGCTTGGTACGAGCCGACCGCATTGACGATGTCCGGGTTGGAGAGCAGGTTTTGCAAATAGCTGTTGCGACCTACTCCGCCAAACACGGCGATCCGCCCATCGTACGAACGGCCATCGTAGCCGCTGTCTTCGAGCGCTTCATAGGCACACTCCAAGAAGATGCGATGCTGGGGATCGGTCGTTTCCGCTTCCCGTTTCACCATGTCAAAGAAGGGCGCGTCAAAATCCTCCGCCCCTTCGAGCGGCGCGGCTGCCTGTACGTAGCTCGGGTCTTCACGGTCGATGTTGGAGTCTTCCACTTCCTCATCAGCAAGGGGGCGGATCGATTCCACCCCATTTTTCAAGTTCTCCCAAAATTCCTTGGTGTTCGCAGCGCCCGGGAACCGACCGGACATCCCGATGATGGCAATCCCTTGCAAGTCCTGGATCTCACTCATCTGCTTACTTCCTCCTATCTTTTAGCAACTGCTTGCGCTTGTTGAGCGCTTCTCTTTGTTTGCTGGCTTGATCGCGAATTTCATCGATCGAATGCTTGGCCACCACGTCTTGTTGTAAAAATTTGACCACGGCAAAGACGGTTGGATATTTGAACATTTCCACAACGGAAAACTCACGCTGCATCTGCGCTTGGAGACGCTCGTGGACTTGTACCATCAACAGCGAATGGCCGCCGAGATCAAAGAAATTGTCATGTACGCCGATCTGATCGACGCCGAGCACTTCCTGCCAAATCGCTGTCACCTGCTGCTCCAATTCTGAAGCAGGTGCCACATACTCAGCACCTACCGCACGGCCACGATCCGGGGCTGGAAGCGCTCCGCGGTCGATCTTGCCGTTTGCCGTGAGCGGAAATTCATCAAGCAACACGAACAACGACGGCACCATGTAGTCGGGCAACTCCGTTTTTAACGTTTGGCGCAAGTCGGGCACGGTGAGCGCCGCACCTGCTTTTGTCGTCACATAAGCGACGAGGCGCTTTTCACCTGGTTTGTCTTCGCGAACCAGCACCACGCCATTTCCCACGCCGGACTGGCCGCTGAGCAGCGCTTCGATCTCGCCTAGCTCGATGCGGAACCCGCGCAGCTTGACCTGATGGTCGAGGCGGCCCATGTATTCGATCGTCCCGTCCGCCCGCCAACGCGCGAGGTCGCCCGTGCGGTACAGCTTGGCTTTCCCATTCACGAGGTGCGGGTGGGAAACGAATTTTTCTGCAGTCAGGTCGGTGCGGTTCAAGTAGCCGCGAGCGAGCATCGCACCGCCGATGTACAATTCACCTGGCACGCCGATCGGCGTCGGCTGACCGTGTGCATCGAGGATGTAGACGTTGACGTTGCGGTTGGGGCGACCGATATGGACATCCGAGTCTGCCGTCAGCACAGCGTGCGTGGTGCAAACGGTGTTTTCGGTCGGACCGTACCCGTTCACAAAACGGCGCCCGCCTGTCGCCCAGCGCGTGACGATCTCCTGTGTACACGCTTCCCCTGCGGAAATCACCGTGCGCAGATGCGGCAACGAGTCGGCAGGCAACATCGCGAGCACCGAAGGCGGCAAGGTAACATTCTCGATCCGCTTGTCATGCAACACCTTCAGCAGGGACGGTCCCGGCAGCAGATCATTTTTTTCTGCGAGGATCAACGTCCCCCTGCGGTCAGCACGGTGAACACTTCCGCCACCGAGGCGTCAAACGAGAAGGAAGCAAATTGCAACAGGCGAGTCTGGCTCCCGATGGCATACGCCTCCTGCAACACGTGGACAAGATTGAACAGCCCGGCATGTTCGAGCAACACGCCTTTCGGTTTGCCTGTCGAGCCGGACGTGTAGATCACATACGCAAGGTCGTCCGGCGATGCGCTGACTGTCGGATCGTCCATGCTCGACTCCGCGATCTGCGCGGCATCCGCATCGAGCAGGATCTGCTTGGCGCCATGCTTGGGCAGTCGCTCGACCAGATGCTGTTGCGTGAGCAGAACGCGCACGTCAGCATCCTCCAACATGAAGGACAGCCGCTCGCTCGGATAGGTCGGGTCAAGCGGTACGTAAGCACCACCCGCCTTGAGGATGCCGAGCATGCCGATGACCATCTCCACCGAGCGTTCGACCGAGATGCCGACCAGCGTTTCTGACCGGACGCCCGCTTGTTGCAGGTAGTGTGCGAGTTGATTGGCGCGCCTGTTCAGTTCGCCATAGGTCAACGAAACAGCGCCCGCTTCCACGGCGATCGCATTCGGCTGTTGTGCCGCAAGCTGTGCAAATAGATCGTGGGCACAGACAACGTCGCCAAAATCGGCTTGGGTGTCGTTCCAGCCATCGAGCAATTGGGTCTCTTCCGCTGCTGTCAAGAGCGGAGCTGTGCTGACAGGAGCGTCCGGCGCTGTGAGCAAACCTTGCAAAAGCGTGGTGAAATGCCCACTCATGCGTGCGATGGTCGCAGGGTCGAACAAATCGGCGTTGTATTCAAAGGTGGCCGCCAGTTCACCGTCCAGTTCGGCCATCGTCAGGATCAGATCATACTGCACATGCGTCTGTTCCAAACGCATCGACTCCATCGGAAGGCCGCCCGCAAGCTGTGCACCCGCTTCATTGAGCGCAAATGCTGTCAAGCCGTCACGGTCCAGCAGATGTGATTTTTGCAAAACGAAAAACGCTTGGAACAGCGGCGAGACGCTCGGGTCACGCTGCGGGTGAAGCTTCTCGACGAGCAAAGCGAAGGGGTACTCTTGGTGGTCGAGTGCACCGAGCACCGTCTGACGCAGCTCTTCGATAAACGCGGCGAAGGTCGGACGTTCTGCAAAACGCCCGCGCAGCACGATCGGATTAACAAAATAACCGAACGTCGTCGCATCTTTCGCCGATGCGCGCCCCGCAGTCGGAGAGCCGACCAAGATGTCATCCTGCCCACTATAGCGGTGCAAAAGCACTTGGTAGGCGGCGAGCAATGCTGTGTACAGCGTGGTGTTGTATCGCTTAGCAAACGTTTTGATCTGCTCGGTCAGTGCTTTTTCGAGGCGGAAGGAGTGCGCCGCACCTCGGAACGTCTGCACAGGCGGTCTGGGTCGGTCGGTCGGCAGGTTGAGCACAGGCAATTGTCCTGCCAACTGTTGCTTCCAATAATTCAACAGCCGCTCCCCCGTGGCTCCAGACAGCCGCTCCGCTTGGCGGTGCACATAGTCGCTATAGCGATGCGAAGCTGCGGTCAACGCAGGAAGCTCCGTGCCAGCGACCAGCGCCGGATAGAGCTCGCGCAGTTCGCTGATCAACAGGCCGAGCGACCAGAAATCGGTGATGATATGATGCATCGTCAGCAGTAACACATGCTCGTCGTCCGAGGTTGAGAACATGTGCACACGCCACAACGGGCCGCTAGCCAGATCGAACGGGCGGTTCGCTTCCTCCGTGATGCGCTGTTCAAGCTGTGCCGCGCTCCAAGAGGAAGCATCTTCGATTGAAAAAAGAAATTCGGGCTGCTCCTGCACCTGTTGCCACGGTTGACCCTTTTGGGTTACGATGCGGGTGCGCAGTTGCGGATGGGCGACCGCCAGCCGATAAAAAGCGGCCTGGAGCGCAGTTTTGTCCAATCGACCCGGTACCTTTACGGCGCGTGCCACGTTATAGGCAGCGCTGTCCGGAGCGAGTCGTTGCATGAACCACAGCGAGCGCTGACCGAATGAAAGCGGGAACTCAGTATCATCTGCGGCGGAAACTTCCGACTCTGCCACCGTTTCCTGTGCAACACTAAGCATTACCAAGACGTCTGTCGCAAGCTCGGTGATGCTCGGGCCGTCCAACAAGGCGGTGAGCGGCAATTCGATCTGGTACGCCTCTTCCACTTCGTTTTTCAACTCGACTGCCATCAGCGAATCGAGACCCAGAGCGTTCAGCGATCGGCTGCGCTCAATCTGCGTCGGGTTCACTTTTAACACGGCGGACGCTTTAACCTGCAGGTAATTTTCTAACGCGATCAAGCGTTCACTCTCATCAAGCGACTGCAACGCCTTGCGGTCGAGCGTGCCGAAATCAAAGCCCGCTTGTGGTGGTGCGTCTGTCGCAGTCTGCCGCCCAAGTACATCCGTATGCAACGCTTCCAACGTTCCTTCCAAGAAACGCTGTCGGCAGGCGTGTCGCTGAATTTTGCCGCTGGAGGTCTTCGGAATGCTCGCCGGTTTGATCAGCACGACGCCATATGTTTGCAGATCGTGATGTTGTGCGACCGCTTGGCGAATGGCGGTGGCAACTTCCGCGAGGTTGCCTTTGCGGTGAGCGCGCTCAACTTCGCTGACGATGACCAGTCGCTCTTCCCCGTCCACCTCAACAGAAAACGCTGCGCCTGCACCGGCGGGCACAGCGAGGTGCGCATCAGAAACGGTAAATTCCAGATCCTGCGGGTAATGATTGCGTCCACGGATGATGATTAGGTCTTTGAGTCGTCCCGTGACGAACAATTCCCCCTCCACGAGAAAGCCGAGATCTCCAGTCCGCAAAAAGGGGCCTTCTCCGTTCGCCAAGCGAGCGCCAAACGTCTCGGCCGTCTTGTCGTCAGCATTCCAATAGCCGAGCGCAGTGCTCAATCCGCCGACCCAGATTTCACCGACCTCATCTTCTTGACAGGGGGTGAACGTTTCGGGATGCACGATCTGCACGCGCTGGTCGGTGCGATCCGGACTGCCACAGCCGACGAGCACACGCGTTGTATCGGTGACTTGCGTTGTCGGGCAGACTTTGTTTTTCTCCAGCGCGTCGCCATCAAAGGCAAGCGTGATCGGCGCTTCTTTCTTCAGTCCCCCGGTGACGAACAAAGTCGCTTCGGCCAAGCCGTAACAGGGATAGAATGCCTCTTTTCGGAATCCGCAGGGAGCGAAGAACTCGGAGAAACGCGCCAACGTCTCATGACGAATCGGTTCGGCTCCAGTAAACGCCGTCTCCCACGTGGAGAGATCGAGCGTGTCGCGTTGCTCCGGCGTGATTTTTTGTACGCAAAGGTCATAGGCGAAGTTCGGCCCGCCGCCCAGCGTTCCACCGAGACGGGAGATCGTTTCCAACCAGCGCAACGGCTTTTGAATAAATGCGACTGGCTGCATCAAGGTCATCTCGTAACCGCCGTACAGCGGTTGCAACACGCCGCCGATCAATCCCATATCATGAAAGGGAGGCAACCACAGCACGCCTTTGGTGCCAACAGGTGCAATGCCAAAACAATTGTGGATCAGTCCGAGATTGTGCATCAAATTGCCTTGGCTCAACATGACGCCTTTCGGTGCCGACGTCGAGCCGGACGTGTATTGCAAAAACGCAAGTGCCGACGCATCGGTGCCTGGGTGCCTCCATTCCACGGCAAGCGAGCCATCCAAATGATCGGTGGCGATCAGACGAAGTGCAGCCAAGCCCGGCGTGTCGGTATAGCGTCGTTCAATATTTTTGAAAATTTCATCAGTGGTGAGCGCGAGCGTCGCTTTGGCGTCCGAAGCGACGGCGACCAACCGCGACAGATTGCCATTTTGTCGCGGCGGATAAGCAGGTACAGCGACCACGCCCGCATATAGACAACCAAAAAAGGCGACCACATAATCCGGCCCTGGTGGATAAAGCAACAAGGCACGTTCTCCGGTGGCCCCCATACTTTGCAACAAGGCGCCGAGCGCGCGCGCTTTTTGATCGAGCAGAGCATATGAATACTCCAATTCCTCCTCTTCAACCAGAAAGCGATACGCAAGTTGGCTGGGCTGCACCTGTGCTCTGTAGCGCAGCAGATCCACAAGCGTAGCAGACAATACCTGCGTTTCGAGCATGAGTAGTTCCTCCAGTCATGGAAACTCCATTGAGTTCTATACTTTTTAAATGATGAAGCGATTCCAATCTGTTGCAATCTACACTCACTATTCGATAATAGCCAGACCAATCCCTCCCTGAAATTTTAGAATTGCGCACAGTATAATTTATATGCCTCTTCGATCAAATCAAATTGGTTGCAATTTTATTAAAGCAGGTTTACATCCGACGATGCAGAAATAGAATGGTGAGGTGATGTTGATGAACCGATTTCATTGCTGCGCCACTTGCCAGCACTATGCTGTGAACAAAGTGGCGGGTCGTTCGATCAGCAAATGCGCCCGACTGGGCTTTGATACGAATCCGAAGTACCAATTCGATTGCTGGAATCCGAAACCGAATGTGAAAAAACTGATGGAAAAGGAAAAAGGCTTCTCACCAGAGTGAGAAGCCTTTTTTATGTCAACTTTTACGAACCGTTTGCTTCATCAGGGTGAGCAGACTTTCTGCCAATGTTGCCACGTGTGGTCGCTGCAACATCGTGAAATGATCTCCTGCCACTTTATGCACTTCCACCTGCTGTACCAACTCGCCCCAACCAAGTGTCGGTGCGAGCGGGTGTCCCGCACTTCGCTCGCTGAGGAAGAGCGTGGTCGGCACTTGGGCTACACCTTGCGGGGTGTAAGCATGGAGTGCTGTGAGATTCGATTTGAAAACGCTGTAAAGGCGAGTCAACTGTTCCAGTCCGAGTTCGGTCGCAACCGATTGGTGCAGGTTGCGAAGCGCGGTCTCCTCGTCGCAACGGGAGAGCTCGGCCAACTCCTCGGTGAGCAAGGTCACCCCGAACTGCCCGGCAAGGTCGGCTGCAAAGGACGACAGTGTCGTATCCTCCTGTTCGAGCAGGGTTGGAGCATAACTGTCGAGCAAGACCAACGATGCCACTTCACGCCCCGCTGACTGCAACTGACGCGCCATCTCGTATGCGACCGAGCCGCCGAACGACCAGCCGCCAAGATGAATCGGGCCTTCCGGTTGCATCGCGGTAAGCTCGGCCACATAGCAGGCTGCCATCGTCTCGATGTCTTCAAACGCCGCTTCGCCTCCGTCAAGCCCTCTGGCTTGGAAGGCGTAGAACGGCAGGTGATCGCCGCTTGCCTGAGCCAGCTCGAGGAACGACAGAGCGCTTCCCCCGACTGCGTGAACGCAGAAGAACGGATCACCTTCCCCTTTGCGCAGTTCGACCAGCGGCGAGTAGGATATCTGTTCCCCTTGGCGTAGGTGATTGGCGATGGCCTCGACAGTCGCGTGCTTGAACAGGTGTGCGAGTGGAAGTTCCTGTCCGAACGAGTGCATGATCTGCGCAGACAGACGTACTGCCAAGAGCGAGTGGCCGCCGAGAGAGAAGAAGTTGTCGTGCCTGCCGATGTTCTCCACACCGAGCAAGTCGGCAAAGATGCGGCTCACCTCAAATTCGGTCTTATCGCGCGGTGCGACAAGCTCTGCCTCACGCACCGCACTGCTCGCTTGCGGCTTTGGCAAAGCGCGGCGATCCACTTTATCGTTCTGAGTGAGCGGTAAAGCGTCCAACACAACCAGAACGGATGGCACCATAAAGTCTGGCAAGCGCGCGGACAAGTGCTCGCGAAGCTCCGCCTGAATCAGTGATCCCGCCTCTGTTGCCGCTACATAGCCGACCAGACGCTGATCTCCCGGCACGTCTTCGCGGACGAGCACCACAGCGTCTTGAACCGCCGGGTGTTTGCGCAAGAGTTGTTCGATCTCGCCAAGTTCGATGCGGAAGCCGCGCAGTTTCACTTGATCGTCAATCCGCCCGCAGAACTCCAGGTTTCCATCGGGTAGCCAGCGCACAAGATCGCCAGTTTTGTACATGCGCTCGCCGTTCACTTCGATAAATTTCTCCGCCGTAAGTTCCGGGCGATTCAGATAGCCGCGCGCCAATATCACACCGGCCACATGCAATTCGCCTGCTACGCCGATCGCCACCGGCTGCAGATGAGTGTCCAGCACGTACAGTTTGACATTGGGAAGCGGTGCTCCGAGCAACCCGGTGCGATCACCAGGCTGAGCTTTCATCGCGGTGACGGCGACGGTGGCTTCTGTCGGCCCATACTCGACATACAGCTCGCGTCCCTTGCCAAAGCGTGAGATCAATTCTTCAGATACGACTTCACCGCCCGTCATGATCAAGCGCAGATCGGGCAAGTTGTCTTCCGGTAACATCGCCAAAGCGGACGGTGGGATGCAGGCACCGGTGATCTTTTGCTCGCGGAGCAGGCAGTTCAACGCGGGTCCTGGCAACGTGTTGCGGACAAAGCAGACGGTCGCCCCTCTGGTCAGTGGGACCAGCATGTCGCAAGCGGATGCGTCAAAGGCGAACGACGTGAATTTCAGAACGCGGTCGCCCGGCTCCCATCGATTCCGCGCCCCTTGTGCTTCCACAAAATTGGCCAAGCTGCGGTGCATCACCATGACGCCTTTCGGACGACCTGTCGAGCCTGACGTGTAGATCACATAGGCCAGATGATCGGGTGTTACTGCGCTTTGCACCGGCTCCGCGCTCACTTCCGACCAGTCTGCATCGAGCAGCACCAACTCGGCTTTCGTCTTCGGCAAAGAGGATCGCAACTGCTCCACAGTCAAGATCCACGCGACCTGTGCGTCCTCCAGCATGTACGATAATCGCTCGCTCGGATAGGCGGGGTCAAGCGGCACATAGGCCCCACCCGCCTTGTGCACAGCGAGGACAGCGACCGCCATTTCCAGCGTGCGCTCTACCGCAATCGCTACCAACCGATCCGGCCCGACTCCTTTTTCTTGTAGCACGCGCGCGATGCGGTTGGCCTGCTCGTCCAGTTCACGATAGGTCAGCGTCCGTCCTTCAAACTCCGCTGCGATCACATCTGGCGTGCGCTCCGCCTGAGCTTCGATCAAGAGATGCAGACAGGCGTCTTTCGAATACGCTGTTGCCGTTTCATTCCATTGTTTCAGGAGACGCATCTCCGTTTCAGTCCACAGCGGCAGTTCTTGTACCGCCAGATCGGGCGTGCTCACAATTCCTTCGAGCAATACCCCAAAGCGTTCGACGATGCGCTGCACCGTGTCTTCAGCAAACAGGTCGGTGTTATACTGCACACTCCCGTGCAGTCCGTCCTCCGCTTCATACAGCGAGAGCGTAAGATCGAACATCGAGGTCGCTTTTTCCATCGGGAAATTGGTCAACGTAAGCCCAGGTAGCTCCAGATCGCCCCGTGGAGCATTCTGCAGCGCGAACATCACTTGGAATAGCGCGGCATAGCTCATATCGCGCTCCGGTTGCACTTCCCGCACGAGGCGTTCGAAAGGCAGATCCTGATGCGCATACGCCCCGAGCGTCGTCTCGCGCACTCGGCTCAACAGTGCGCGGAAGCTCGGCTCGCCCGACAGATCGGTGCGCAGCGCCAAGGTGTTGACGAAAAAGCCGATCAATCCTTCCGTCTCCTTGTGCGTCCGCCCGGCGATCGGCGAGCCGATCACGATGTCCTCTTGGCCCGACAAGCGACTGAGCAAGAGATTGAACGCCGCGAGCAAGGTCATGTACAGGGTCGCGCCTTCCTGCTGGCCCAGCTTTTTCAGTTTCGGCAAAATGCCAGAGGCAAGCGACACCTCGCAGATCGCCCCGTTATACGTCTGCACCGCAGGGCGCGGTTTATCGGTCGGCAAATCCAACACGAAAGGAGCATCACGCAATTGTTCCTTCCAGTAGTGTAACTGCTCTTCCAGCACCTCGCCTTGGAACCATTCGCGCTGCCAGTTCGCAAAGTCTGCATACTGCACTGGAAGCTCAGGGAGCGGCGAAGGTTTGTCACTTGCAAACGCCTCATAGAGCACAGACAATTCCTCGAGCAACACGCTCATCGACCAGCCGTCCGAAGCGATATGATGCATCGTCACGAGCAACACGTGCTCCTGCTCTGCCATTCGCAAAAGCACGGCACGCAGCATCGGCCCGTGGGTCAGATCGAACGGTTTGTCTCCTTCCTCAATCACCGTCAAGACGGCCTGCATCTCGCGCTCGATCAAGGACAGCTCGGAGAGATCCACCACCGTAATCGGCCATGTCGTATCCGCATTGATCTTCTGCCTCGCTTCGCCTGCCTGCGTGACAAACGAAGTGCGCAATACTTCATGTCGGAGCAAAATTTCATCAAACGTCCGTTGCAGCGCGGCTAGGTGAACTGGCCCTTTCATGCGCAGTGCAAACGGCATGTTATAGGTGGACGTCCTCTGATGGAACTGCTCGAAGAACCACAAACGCTCCTGCGCAAACGACAGCGGCAACGCTTCTTCGCGCGGCACAGGCGAAATGGACAACGATTTGGCTGTGCCAGTTTCGCGCAGCTTTTCCTCTACACGGACGCTCAACCCCTCGACCGTCGGTGACTCAAACAGCGCTCGCAGCGGCAACTCGACATGCAATGCAGAGCGCAGATGCGCCATGACCTGCGTCGCTAACAGCGAATGTCCACCCAGTTCGAAGAAGTTTTCTTTCACGCCCACAAGTGACAAGCCTAGGATCTTGCGCCACACATCGGCCACCGTATGTTCGAGCGGCGTGCGTGGCAAAACGAGCTCAGCCGTCTCCACCAGTTGACTGCGATCTGGCGCAGGCAACGCAGCCCGATCCACTTTGCGATTGACTGTCAGCGGCAAGGCCGCCAAAATCACGAACATCCCCGGCACCATAAACTCTGGCAACAACGCTTTCAGATAAGCGCGCAGTTCGCTGGAGGCAGGAGCATGCTGTTCCCCGACCGCCACATAGCCGACCAGTTGGTTTTCGCCCGACTGATCGGGCAAGGCCACGACGGCCGCGTCCTGTACGATCGGATGTTGGCGCAGCACCGCTTCAATCTCGCCAAGTTCGATGCGATACCCGCGTATTTTCACCTGCAGATCGATCCGCCCGACATACTCCAGCTTGCCATCAGGCTGCCAACGCACCGCGTCGCCCGTCTTGTACAGTCGTCCATACGGCGTCTCCACAAATTTCTCCGCCGTCAAATCGGCCCGGTTCAGATAGCCTCGGGCCACGCCAACACCACCGATGTGCAGTTCGCCTATCACGCCGATCGGCACTGGCTGCATCTGCGCATCCAAGACATGTAGCGTAGAATTTTGCAGCGGTGAGCCGATGGTCGGTGCTTTTTCACCGTCACAGTGTTCTGCGGTGACAAAGACGGTGGTTTCGGTCGGGCCGTACACGTTGTAGATGTTGCGCCCGTCCTGTCGCCATTTCTCGACCACTTCCAGCGGCAACACCGTACCACCGCAGATCACCGTGTTCAAGTCGGGCAGATCCCCGCTTGGCAACTGGGCCAGCATCGCCGGGGTCGTCGAGATGCGGTTGACGCGTTTTTGCCGCAACAACGATTGTAGATGCGGCCCTGGCATCAACTCCTCACGCGTGAACAGCACGATCGTCGAACCGGTTGCAAGCGGCGGATAGAGATCTTTGACTGACGAATCGAACGAGAACGACGGGAACATCGTACAACGCGTGCCTTCCTGCAAGTCAAAATCGCGGATGAACATCTCGGTAAAATTCACCACACTGCGATGTTCGATCAACACGCCCTTCGGCTTGCCTGTCGAGCCCGACGTGTAAATCACATAGGCCAGATCGTCCGACTGCACACCGCTTGCTGGATTGGCTGACGACTCGTCTGCAAATGACTGCGTATCGAGACAGATCACTTCTGCCCCGCCGTGCGGCAAGTCGGACGCCAAGTGCGATTGGGTCAGCAGCACGGCCACCTTGCCGTCTTCCAACTGATAGGCGATCCGCTCGGTCGGATACGCCGGGTCGATCGGCAAATACGCGCCGCCCGCTTTTAAAACGCCGAGCAGACCGATGATCATCTCCGGCCCACGCTCCACCGCGATGGCGACCCGTTGCTCACTGCCTACACCAAGCTTTTGCAGGTAATGCGCCAGACGGTTGGCTTGCTCGTTCAGTGCTTGATAGGTCAGAGAGACGTCGCCAAACTCGATAGCCACTCGTTGCGGCGATTTCTCCACTTGCCGCTCAAACAGGTGGTGCACACAGAGATCCTCCGAAAAAGGAGCCGTCGTATCGTTCCATTTCTCCAGCAATTGGCGTTCTGCTCCGGTAAGAATCGGTAAACTGGCCATGGCCAGATCGGGCGAGTGCAAGATGCCTTCGAGCAACATCTCAAAGCGTTCCACCATTCGTTGCACCGTCTCCTCGGTAAACAGGTCGGTGTTGTATCTCACACTCCCTTGCAGACCGTGTTCCCCTTCATGCAAAGAGAATGACATGTCGAACAAGGAGGACGATTTTTCCACCGGATAATCGGACAAGGTCAACCCAGGCAGTTCGAAATCGCCCATCGGTGCATTTTGCAGGGCGAACATCACTTGAAACACTGGTGCATGACTTAAATCGCGTTCCTGCTGCACTTCTCGCACGAGTCGTTCAAACGGCACATCCTGATGCGCATAAGCACCGAGCGTCGTCTCCCGCACTCTGGTCAGCAGTTCGCGGAAACTCGGATTGCCCGCCAAGTCGGTGCGCAAAGCCAACGTATTGACGAAGAAGCCGATCAGACCTTCCGTCTCCTGCTTCGTTCGTCCAGCAATCGGTGATCCGACCAGGATGTCCTCCTGTCCAGACAATCGGGAGAGCAACAGGTTAAACGCCGCCAAAAGCGCCATGAACAAGGTGACACCTTCCTGCTGACACAGTTCCCGCAATCTCGGGAACAGTGCGGAGCCAAGCGTGAACTCTCGGATCGCCCCATTGTAGGTCTGCACCGCCGGGCGCGGCTTATCGGTTGGCAATTGCAGTACAAAAGATGCGCCGTTCAGTTGTTGCTTCCAATAGCTAAGCTGCGCCTCCAGCGCGCCACCTTGGAATTTTTCACGTTGCCAGCGCGCAAAGTCGGCATACTGAACCGGAAGCGGCGGTAAGGGGGACGGTTTCCCAGCAGCAAATGCTGCATACAGCACAGATAGTTCCTCGATCAAGATCCCCATCGACCAACCGTCCGAGGCGATGTGATGCAAAGTCATCAACAGCACATGCTCCGCTTCGGCCAACTGCAGGAGCACAGCGCGCAACATCGGTCCTGTGGTCAAATCGAACGGTTTGTCGCCTTCTTCAATCGCCGTCAAGACGGTCTGCATCTCCCGCTCGATCAAATCCAGTCCGGTGAGGTCAATCGTCGCAAACGGCGTACGGACCTCCTCGATAATCACCTGTCCCGCTTCCCCATCATGCGTTACGAATACTGTGCGCAAGACTTCATGACGGCGCAAAATTTCATCGAACGCCCGTTGCAGCGCTTCGACATGCAAACGCCCCTGCATGCGCAAGGCAAACGGCATGTTGTACGTAGCCGTTCCCTCGTGATATTGCTCAAAGAACCACACACGCTCTTGAGCAAATGACAACGGCAACGCACCATCTTTTGACATCGCCACAAGCGGCGCAGCCTGCACCGCCCCGCCATCGCGAAGCTTTTGCTCGACACGAGCGGCCAATCCCTCGACGGTCGGTGACTCGAACAAAGCACGCAAAGGCAACTCCACGTAAAGAGCCGATGTCAAATGGGACATGACTTGCGTCGCGAGCAGCGAGTGCCCACCCAGTTCAAAAAAGTTATCCTGTACGCCCACCTGTGGTACGCGCAACACGGTTCTCCAAACGTGCGCTACCGTTTCTTCCAGCGGTGTGCGCGGCAAGATGACATCTTGATCGTCCGTCAGTTGGCTGCGATCCGGAGCGGGAAGCGCGGCGCGGTCCACTTTGCGGTTGATCGTCAGTGGCAGTGCATCCATCATCACGTACAGCCCTGGCACCATAAACTCAGGTAAAGCGGCTTTCAAATGGGCACGCAACTCTGCCGGAGCAGGAGATTCAGCCGTCCCGACCGCCGCATACGCGACAAGTTGCCGATCCCCCGTTTCGTCCTGCACGGCCAGAACAGCAGCATCTTGCACGGCTGGATGTTGGCGCAACACCGCTTCGATCTCACCAAGCTCGATGCGGAATCCACGAATCTTCACCTGCAAGTCGATGCGACCGTAATACTCCAGTTTGCCACTCGCCAGCCAGCGCACCGCATCACCCGTTCTGTACAGGCGACCATATGCAGTTTCCACGAACTTTTCTGCCGTCAGCTCGGAGCGATTCAAATACCCGCGCGCGACACCGGCCCCGCCGATATACAGCTCACCTGGCACACCGATCGGCACGGGCTGCATCTTGGCGTCCAGTACGTACAAACGCACATTTGACAGCGGCCCGCCGATCGGTGGTACGCTCTCACCGTCATATTCCTCGCCTGTTGATATAACTGTCGTTTCGGTTGGGCCATATACGTTATAGACCTTCCTGCCCGGTTGCTTCCACCGCTGCACCACTTCCTTCGACACAGCCTCACCGCCGATGAGCACCGTGTGCAGATCGGGTAAATCCTCGCTTGGCAGCTGCATCATCATCGAAGGCGTTGCAAACATGCGATTGACGCGTTTTTCCCGCATCAGCTTTTGCAACTGCGGACCTGGCAGCAACTCTTCCCGTTTCACCAACACCACGGTCGCTCCCGCAGCGAGCGTTGGAAAAATATCCATCACGGACGCATCGAAAGAGAGCGAGGAAAACTGGAACGATCGCGACCCTGTCTGCACATCGAACGTGCGGATGTACATTTCGGTGAAATTGACCAAGCTACGATGTTCGATCAACACGCCTTTTGGTTTTCCGGTGGAGCCGGACGTATAGATGATATAAGCCAAATGATGCGCCGACACAGCGCTTTCTGGATTGCCAGCTGGCTCATCCAGAAACGTTTCCGCATCGAGGCAGATCAGCTCTACCCCTTCCGTCGGCAGGCCAGCGGCCAAGTGCGACTGTGTCAGCAAAACGGACACCTTGCCATCTTCAAGTTGATAGGCGATCCGCTCGGCCGGATATTCCGGTTCGATCGGCACATACGCGCCACCCGCTTTCAATACGCCGAGCAGACCGACGATCATCTCCGGCCCACGTTCTACCGCGAGGGCGACCAATTGATCAGGCCCCACACCAAGCTTTTGCAGACGATGGGCAAGGCGGTTGGCGCGCTCGTTCAGTTCGCGGTAGGTCAGACTCACTTCGCCAAACTCCACGGCGATCAGATCGGGCGTCCGTTCCACTTGCCGCTCAAAGAGATGATGCCCACACGCCTGCTCATCAAATGGCACCGAGTTGCCTGATCGCTCTTCCAGTAGCAAACGTCGCTCTTCGTCCGTCACCATCGGCACCACATATACCGAACACTCCGGATCGTCAGCCAAGCCTGCCAATAGCAGGCGGAAATTCTCGATCAGGCGATCGATCGTCTCGCCTTCGAACAGGTCGGTATTATACTCGACAAAGCCGCGCAAGCTGCCATGTTCTTCTTGCACCGAAACGGTGAGGTCAAACTTTGACGTGCCCCACTCGACCGGAAAATCATGCAGCGTAAGCCCAGTCAAATTGAAATCATCCATCGGTGCATTCTGTAGTACGAACATCACTTGAAACAACGGCGCATGACTCATATCGCGCTCAGGACGCACTTCCTGTACCAACCGCTCAAACGGCAGGTCCTGATGTGCGTATGCGCCCAGCGTCACTTCGCGAACTCGGGCCAGCAACTCTCGGAAATTCGGATCGCGCGACAGATCGGTGCGCAAGGCGAGCGTATTGACGAAAAAGCCGATCAAATCATGCGTCTCCGGACGGGTGCGGCCCGCGATCGGCGTTCCGACCACGACGTCCTCCTGACCTGAGTAACGCGCCATCAGCACGTTAAACGCCGCCAGCAAGGCCATAAACAGCGTCGCGCCTTCCTGTTGACTCAGCACCTTCAACCGCTCGGTCAGCTCAGCAGAAAGCACGATCTCTCGGTTGGCCCCCCGATAGGTCTGCACCGCAGGGCGCGGCTTGTCGGTCGGCAAGGGCAGGACAGATGGCGCGCCGTTTAGAATTTTCTTCCAATAGGCGATCTGCTCTTCCAGCCATTCCCCTTGGAACCATTCACGCTGCCAGTGCGCAAAATCAGCATATTGAATCGGCAGAGGAGCGAGCGATGACGGGGTCCCTTGTGCAAACGCAGCATAGAGTTTCGAAAGTTCATCGATCAAAATTCCCATCGACCAGCCATCCGAAATGATGTGATGCATCGTCAGCAGGAGCACATGATCTTCTTCTGCGATCCGCAAAAGCGTAGCTCGCACCAAAGCGCCATCTGTCAACTCGAACGGGGTCTCGACTTCTTTCGCCGCCTCCTGCGCCGCTTGCGACTCCGCCTCATCTGTTTGCATCTGCGAGAGGTCAAGCAAGGTAAACGGCATCTCCAGTTTGGCTGCAATCACTTGTTCCGGCTGTCCGTCCACCGCCGTAAACGACGTGCGCAGCACTTCATGGCGCGACATGATTTCATTGAAACTTTGTTTCAATGCCTCAACGTTCAAACGTCCTGTCATCCGCAACGCGATCGGCACATTATAGGCGGCCGAATTGGAGTTGAACTGCTCCAAGAACCACAGGCGCTCCTGCGCAAACGACAAAGGCAGGCGTTCGCTGCGGTCGATCGGCAGAATAGCGCTCACTTCGGATGGGACGTTCTGCTTGTCCTCGATCAACCGCGCCAACGCTTCGATCGTCGGTGATTCGAACAGCGCTCGCAGTGGAAGTTCCACCTCGCACACAGCCGCAATCTGTCCCATCACTTGTGTCGCCAACAAAGAGTGTCCACCGAGCGCAAAGAAATTGTCGGTCACGCCCACGTCATCCAGGCGCAACACTTTTTGCCAAATCTCGACCAGACTGCGCTCAGTCTCCGTTCGCGCCAACACCGTTTCTTCCGCCCCGGCCGCATGTTCACGGGTCGGCGCAGGCAAGGCTCGGCGATCGATCTTGCCATTCGCATTGAGCGGCAGGGCATCCAACGCCACAAAATAGGACGGGAGCATAAACTCCGGCAGATTTCCTTGCAAAAAGAGGCGCAGTTGCTGTGCGGACGGGACCTGGCTTCCTGCCACATACGCGATGATCTGCTGTTCTCGCACCAGCACAGCGGCGTCTTTGACCTTTGGATGCTTGAGCAGAGCAGCCTCGATCTCACCAAGCTCGATGCGGAATCCGCGAATCTTCACCAACTGGTCGATTCGTCCGATATAATCCAAATTTCCATCGGGCAGCCAGCGCACTTTGTCACCCGTCTTGTACAAGCGCCCATAGGAAGTGTCCACAAACTTCTCCGCCGTCAATTCGGGACGATTCAGATAGCCGCGACCGACCCCGATTCCCCCCGCATACAGTTCGCCAGGCATCCCGACGGGCAGGGGATTTTGTTGCTCGTCGAGCACGAAAACTTTCATGTTCGCCAGCGGTCGTCCGATCGACGGCAGATGGTCGCCTGCAGGTGTCGTCGGCACCTCGAAAAATGTGGTGTAGATGGTCGCTTCGGTCGGGCCGTACCCGTTGATCACCGTAAACGGCAAATCGACTGAAGGATATGTGCGCATCGCCTCGCCGCCAGTCAGTTGGATCCGAAACTTCGTATCCTTCGGCCATGGCAGCGCCATCAACGATTCGGTCAGTGCGGTCGTCGCATAAGCTACGTTCACTTCATGCTCCAAAATCCAAGCATGCAGCTTTTGCGGAGAATAGCGCACTTCCGCATCGGGTTGAATGATCGTACATCCAGCGCACAAGGCTGGGAGCAGCTCTAACAGCGTCCCGTCGAAGCCTAGCCCAGAAATGTGCGTGGTGCGATCTGCTGAAGTCAGTCTCGTCAACCGGGCACACCAATGCATGTAATTTAGAATGCCTGCCTGTTCCAACTCCACTCCTTTTGGTGTTCCGGTCGAACCTGAGGTGTAGAGCACACAGGCGAGATGGCCCCGCTCCGATACAGATTTCAAATTTTCTGTGCTTTCCTTGGCCAAAAGATCCGCGTCAGCATCGAGTTGCCAAACAGGTCCGCCCGACCAATCGACCAGTTCGTGCAGGCTTGCTTGCGTCAACAACAGCATGGTGTCAGCATCATCGAGCATAAAACGTACTCGTTCGCCCGGCGTTTTCGGGTCGATCATCAGGAAAGCGGCCCCGCACTTCCATACCGCGAGATAAGCGGCGACCAGCTCCGGTGAACGCTCCATCAAAACGCCAACCGTACGTTCCGGTCCTACACCATGGGCGAGTAAAAAGTGGGCAAGGCGGTTGGCATATGCATTCAGTTCACCATACGTCCATGTTTTTTCCGGCGAGATGATCGCTAGAGCCTCGGCACAGTGCTCAGCATGTTCTTCTACATATTGATGCAAAAAACGGTCACGAGGAAAATCGATCTCTGTCGCGTTCCAAGAAACTACCACTTCTTCTCGCTCTGCGTCGGTCAAGAGCGGAATGTCAAACAGTTTTACTTCCGGACGCTCGGCAACGGTGTTCAACATCACCGACAGATGGTCGAGGATGCGCTGCACTGTCGCTTGATCGTAACGAGTCGTATCATACTGCATGCGCAGGATGAATTCCCGAGTCGGGATGCCCGTCAGTGTCAGCGGAAAGGAGTTTGGGTGATCTGTCGGATCGTCTGTGATCTTCAAGGAGCGTTTGATCTCTGTCTGTCCCTCTTCGTCCAAAAAGTTTTCAAAGACGAACAGTGTTTCAAACAAACGTGTACCACGCGGTACATCGCTCCACTCCTGCACGCTGATCAGCGGACTGTGATCATACTGACGTGCTTCCAACTGTTCAGTTTGCAAGTCTTTCAGCCACGTGCCAAGCCAAGCGTCAGGATCGATGCTCACCCGCACCGGCAATGAGTTGATCAACATCCCAGCAATCATGTCCACACCGGGCAGATCGCCAGGACGTCCCGAAACAGTATAGCCAAAGACGACATCGCTCTCACCTGATGCCCGGCTCAAGTAAAGTGCCCAGATTCCTTGCAACAGGGTGTTGAGCGTCACCTGAAACGTTCGGGCGGCATGTTGCAGTTTTTCATGAACAGCGGGCAACAGATTGAGATCGAGGCTCGCCGTCCGCGCTTCCCCTTCGAACAATTGGCGTTTGCCAAAGTCGAGCGGCAGCGGAGTCGGCTCCACAAACCCTTGTAATGCCGTGCGCCAGTACGCTTCGGCCTGCCCCATATCCTGCCGCTGAAGCCAAGCCAAATACTTGCGAAACGGCTGACTTGGGGGCAGGCTCAACTCCTGCCCGTCTTGGTACGCTTCGTAGAGTTGCCACAGCTCCTGCAACACCAGTTGCAGCGACCAGCCATCGAGCAGTATGTGATGAAAAGTCCAGCTCAAACTGTGAATCTGCTCAGACAGTTGCATCAAGGTGATTCGCATGACAGGGGCTTCGGTGAAAATGAATGGTTGGAGACGGTCTTGCTCCTGAATGGAGATCACTTTCTGCCGCTTCTCTTCCTGCGAAAGCCCGCGCCAATCCAAGTATTGAAAGGGAAGTTCCACTTCTTTGCCTACCACTTGCAGTGGTTTATCTAAATTTTCCCAATAAAAAGCGGTTCGCAGAATCGGATGGCGTTCGATCACTTTTTGAAAGGCGCGGATAAACGTTCTTTGATCAAATGAGCCCTCCAGTGTAAAGTTGATCTGTACTGCGTACACCCCCGAATCGGGGGCATACAACGAATGGAATAACATGCCGTGCTGCAGGGGGGTCAGCTCGTACAGAGACTCGATGTTTTCGCGTTTCATTCCTTGCCCCCCACTTTGCCGAACGAGCTTAAAAACTTGTCGAGGTCTTGCTGGTTGACATTCGCCTCTGGGAAATCGGACGGAGTGAAACCTCCAGCGTTCGGGTCGAGGCAGTGCTCGATCAAAGCTTGCAATTCGGCAAGAAAGTTCTGAGCGATGAGCTCGATCGTCTCGCGCTTGTGGAGGTTCTTGGAAAACTCCCAGACCACTTCGAGCTCACCGCTTAGCACAGTCGCTGACACTTGCAAGCTGTGAGAGCGGCTGCCGCTTTGAGCGCGCGGGGAACCGATCGATTCGCTGGCAAATCCGAACCATGCATCACCAGATACCTGTTGATCAAACTGGCCCAAATAGTTGAAAGAGATGTCCGCTTGCGGCAATGACTTCAGGCGCTCCGCCACCGAACCCACCTGGCAAAGATGACGCAGAATGCCGTAACCGACCCCTTTGTTCGGGATCGCGCGCAGCTGTTCTTTGACCGCTTTTATCTGCTCACCTAAGCGTTTGTCGAATCCTATGTCGAGCAGCACCGGATAGATTGAGGTGAAGAAACCGACCGTGCGGGAGTGATCGATCTCCTCCATCAGGTCTTCGCGGCCGTGACCCTCAATGTTGACAAGCAGTGTACGCTGTTGTGTCCAGTTGGCAATCGATTTGGCAAGCGCGGTGAGCAAAACGTCATTGATCTGCGTGTTGTACGCTTTCGGCACATCATACAGCAATTGCTGTGTCTCCGTTTTCGGGAGCGAGACGCTGACGATGTCAACAGATGATTCGATGTTCTCACCGTTCTGATCCACAGGCAGTGCATTCACCTGATGCCATCTTGCTTCGAGCCAATAATCTGCTTCGCTCAAAACCGTCGCAGTTTGCGCATACTCGTTCAAACGGTTAGCCCAATAGCGGTACGAGGTAGTCTTCGGCGGCAATTTTACTTTTTGTCCGTTTTGCAATTGCATGTATGCAGTGCGCAAATCTTCGATCAAAATTCGCCATGAGACACCGTCGATCACCAAGTGGTGCATCGCGAATAATAGGCGTCCCGTTTTTTCCGGTCCCAGATTGAAATAGGCAAATTGTACAAGCGGACCGTCAGTTAAGTTCAGACCGCTTTGCAGTTCGAGCGCCGCTTCTTCCAATGCCGCTTCCTGCAGATCGCTTGGCACATGGCTTAAATCGATTACTACGAACGGCACGTCATCACTCAGATCGGCATTGAATTGTGACCAGCCATTTTGGCCTTTGACAAATCGCATGCGCAGAGCATCATGATGTTTCATCAGCTCCCCAAATGCTGCTTGTAATAGATCGAGATCGACGCGCTGGCGCACCTCAAGTAAGAACGGCATATTCCAGTAATGTTGCTCAAGCAGGTTTTGCTCAAAGAACCACTCTTGACTCGGGGTCAGCGCTGCCTCGCCAGTTACGAGACCTTGCTCGCTCTTGACAATTGCCGCCTTGCCAGCAACGATGGCAAGTTCAGCAATGGTCTGGTATTTGAACATGTCCTTTGGCGTCAGGCGCAGACCCTCTTGGGCAGCGCGAGTGATGATTTGAATCGAAAGGATCGAGTCTCCGCCAAGATCAAAGAAATTGTCGTGAGTCCCGACATGCTCCAAACGTAGAACTTCGGCATAAATCTTCGCCAACACTTCTTCCACATCATTGGTCGGCATCACCGCATCTTCCAAAACCATCGCTTGCGGTGCTGGAAGCTTTTTGCGATCGACCTTGCCATTGGCGGTGAGCGGAATCGTTTCCACGCTGACGAACAACGCCGGCACCATATATTCAGGCAGACGCTCTTTCAAATAATGTCGAAGTTCTTGTGAAGAGACTGCACCGCTCGCATACGGAATCACATACCCGATGAGCCGCTTGTGACCCCGCTCATCTTCATGGTCGATGACTACCGCAGATCGCACACTCGGATGTTCTACAACCGCCGCTTCAATCTCACCAAGTTCAATACGGAACCCGCGAATTTTTACCTGCTGGTCAATACGACCAAGGTATTCCAGATCACCATTGCTCAAGTAACGACCCAAATCACCGGAGCGATAAAGACGTTCGGAAACACCGTTGATCTCTTTTTGGATAAAGCGATCCTCCGTTAGTTCTTGGCGATTCAAATATCCACGCGCAAGACCTGCACCGCCAACGCAGATTTCTCCGGGAACGCCGATCGGTACCGGCTGTCCGTAATTGTCAAACAGATATACTTGCAAGTCGCGGATCGGACGGCCGATCACAGATGCTTTAGAGGCCAAGTCATCACCAGAGAGCGGACGATAGGTGACATGAACGGTCGTTTCTGTGATGCCATACATGTTGATCAGTTGCGGTTTCGAATCACCATGTCGGTCGAACCATGGGCCAAGCGATCGAATTTCCAATGCTTCTCCACCGAAAATCACATAACGCAATGCGAGCTGTGGCGACAGTCCAACGCGCTCTTCAGCCAGCATCAATTGTCGGAAAGCGGACGGCGTTTGGTTAAGCACGGTCACTCCTTCGCGGACGAGCAGGTCATAGAAGGCGTCCGGTTCACGGGTGACGTGGTACGGCACGATCACCAACTTACCGCCGGAAAGCAGCGGCCCCCACAGTTCCCAGACCGAGAAGTCGAACGCGTAAGAATGGAACAGCGTCCAGACGTCCCGTTCGTGAAAATGGAACCAATGCTCTGTCTCGCTGAATAAGCGCACCACATTGCCGTGCGGAACGAGAACTCCTTTTGGTGTCCCTGTCGAGCCAGAGGTGTAAATGACATACGCAAGCGTATCTCTCGTTGCTCTGCTTTCCAAATTGTCTGCGCTTTCTTCAGCGATCCCAGCAGCGTCGTGGTCAAGGGTGACCACTTGCGCACGATGAGCAGGCAGGTTCGTCAGTAGATTCGATTGTGTGACTAACACAGACACAGCCGAGTCTTCCAACATAAATGCAAGACGGTCTTGCGGGTAGGTCGGATCGAGCGGAACGTAGGAACCTCCTGCTTTCAAAATCCCGAGCACTGCAACGACCATATCGGTCGAACGCTCGACGCAAAGGCCGACCAACGACTCCGGGCCGACGCCTAACTTTTGCAGGCGATGTGCCAATCGGTTCGCGCGAGCATTCAGTTCTGCGTAAGTCAGGATTGTATTTTCTTCCGTGACCGCGACCGCATGTGGGCGTTTCGCAGCTTGCTCTTCAAACAATTGATGCAGAGTTGGCTGTGTCGAGAGTTCTTGTTTCACGTTCCATTCTTTAAACAGCTTAGTATGTTCCACATCGGTCAACATCGCCAATTCGGAAATGCTCTTGTCTGGGTTGTCCACGATGGCGTAAAGCAGATTCATGTAATGCTCAGCCATGCGCACAATCGTTTCATGCTCGAACAGATCGGCACGATATTCGAACAAGCTCAGGCCGTCGTCATTTTCCACGATGGCGAGGGAGAGGTCGTATTTGGCCGTCTGGTTATCGATCCATTCGCCGTCAACTTCAATGCCAGGCAAAGTAAACTTTTCTTCTGGAACGTCAACATACACGAACACCGCTTGATAGATCGGGTTGCGTGAAGCGTCGCGCTCCGGCTTGATGTCATCAAGTATCAGGCCAAACGGTGTGTTTTTGTAATCATACGCGCCAAATGAAGTATTTTTCACGCGGCGAAGTACTTCGCGAAACGGCAAATCACCTGCCAGATCGGTGCGCAGCGGGATTGTGGTCAGGAAGTATCCAAAGATGTTTTCCATCTCCACTTTGTCACGATTGGCAAGCGGGGTACCAATGATGATGTCTGGCTGTCCAGTATAGCGGTAGAGCAGGACTTTATAGGCTGCCATCGTGATCATGTTTGCGGTCGCGTTTTCTTGGCGGGCCAACGCTTTCAGGTCTTGAAACAGGCTCTGCGGAATCTCAAAGTGGTGTCGCGCCCCTTTGTAATCCTGATCGGCTAAACGCGGATAATCGGTCGGCAGATTCAGGATGAGCGAAGAGTCTTCCAGATGTTTGCGCCAGTAGGAAAGCTGTTTTTCCATCTCAGCGCCCTGTAAAGTGTTGCGCTGATATTCCGCAAAGTCGGCATAATGCAATTGAAGTGGAGCATACTGCGGTTCTTCACCGTTTAAGTACGCGGTGTAATTGACTTTCAATTCGTGGAAAAACATCGAAAACGTTACGCGGTCCATCACCAGATGGTGAATCGAGAAGATGAAGACGGTGTCTTCATCACTCATCCGAACGAGCATCACGCGTAAAAGAGGTCCGTTTTCCAGATCGAACAACCGATTCGATTCGCGGAATTTCTCTGTCTCCAGCGCCTCTTCACGCTCCGATTCCTGCAAATGACGCAAGTCGATCAGCTCCGCTTTGATCTCCACGTTCGGCTGGACAATCTGTACGACACTACCGTCCGCTTGCATCCGGAAAATCGTGCGCCATGCCTCATGTCGAGCCACGATCCCATTCACTGCACGCTCCAGCAAGTCGATATGCAAGACTCCTTTGAAGCGCAATGCTGTATAAACGTTGTACGTCGATTTGTCCGGCTCCATCTGCTGAAAGAACCATAGGCGCTCCTGGTCATAGGACAACGGGCTCGGATTGTTGTGGCCGCGCGGTGCGATCGTGTCTTCCTCTTTTTGCTCTTGCGGGATTTCGATGCCCATTTTTTTCAGTTGGGCTTCAAATACTTTGCGCTGTTCTGGCGACAACGATTTGATGCGTTCCTGTAAATCCTTCATGGCCGAACCTCCTATACCGTTTGTTTGACACGATACCGTTCTTGCAATTCATTCAGATGGGTGAGACCTTCCAACACCGTATCCGGTGCCAGACCAAAGTCTACGAGGCAGGCGACTTCGGTCACGCCGATGGCGATCAGGTTGTTGATCAGCGTTTCGCATTTGTCTACCGTGCCGAGCAAGGTGCTTTCCTCGAAGTATCGTTCATAAGCAAACGAGACCAGTGCATCTTTATCCGCTTCCGTAGCGAGGTCGAAGTCGCTTTTAAAATTGTCCTGTTGGCGCAGGAAGGTGCGCAGGTAGCTGGTCAAGGGCTGTCTCGCCTGCTCTTTGACCGTGTTGTTATCGGTGCCCAGGAAAGTGTGCAGCATGACGGCCACCTTCCCTTTTTCCGGATCATGCCCCGCTTTGGCGCGAGCGTCACGGTACAGCTTGATCTTTTGCTCCAATTCGTGCAGTGGTTGGTTGACCAGTCCGGTCAGGATGTGACCGCCCATCTCGCCCGCCTTGATCAGCGTTTCAGGCGCGCCCTGGGAGGCGAACCAGAACTCGAGTTGTGGCTGGATCGGTCGTGGTAGCATGCGGGTTGACACCGCTTCTCCATCGATGCCGGTCATGGTGACCGTCTCGCCTTGCCACAGACGCTGGATGATTCCAAGCGAGTCGATCATCTCCTGTCGGCGATTGGTGTAGTAATCCATGTTCGGCTTCGGAGAGAGGATGAAATCGTTCGGATGCCAGCCGGACGCGGCACAGATCGCGATGCGTCCTCCGGAGAGGTTATCGACGACCGACCATTCTTCAGCTACGCGAATCGGGTGATGGAGCGGAATCGCGACCGAGCCAGCGCGAAGTTCGATCTTTTCGGTGACCATCGCAAGCGCAGCCGATAGAACGGCCGGATTCGGGTACAGGCCACCGAAATCTTGAAAATGGCGCTCCGGCGTCCAGACCGCCGCATAGCCGTGTTCGTCGCCGTGCTTGGCACAGTCGATGAGCAACTGGTACTTGTCGCGGGACGCGGTGCTGCCATCGCCTGAGAAGAAGTAGAGGGAAAAGTCCATCCCTTTGTTCGGGTCGCGCTCTTTCTTTTCCAGACCAGCGCCTTTGAAAGTTGGCGACCCGCTGTCCGCTTTCGGCATCGTGACGGCGATTTCGCCGCTTTCCTCTTTTTGGACGAGGTTGTCGAGACCTTGCTTTTTCAACTGCTTTTCCAGCAGGGCGCGCTGTTCCGGTGACAGTGCGGCCAGTCGTTTGTTCAGATCGTTCATCGGGACTTCACTCCTCACTTCGTCTCTTCTTCCAGCATTTTGGCGAGCAGGTCATCGTCAGACATGCCTTCGATCTGCTTCAGGAGTTCCTCAAGCGCATCCAATTTTTCCTGACCGAGTTGGTTGCTTTCCACCATCTGGGCGAGCGCTTCAATGGTAGGTGATTCAAAGATCGTATTGATCGGGAAATCCATGCCAAACTGTTTGCGCATCCGTGTGACCAGTTGGATCGCGACCAGCGAATTGCCGCCTAAGTCAAAGAAGTCAGCTTGGATCGATGGGCGGTTGATCCCGAACAGTTCGGCCCAGAATCCGGCGATCGTCTCTTCCAGTTCATTGCGCGGAGCGACATAGTTGGAATTGGACTGCGCGCCTGCCAAAGCGGCTTGGCGGGACTCTTCCAGCGCTTCGAGGAAGCCCGCAGCGGTGAAGCTTTGCGACGCTTGCAGCACGTCGTGGAAATCCTGGGTGGAGACGACCGTCTGCGGCAGGCCGAAGCTGAGAATGCGGGTCAAAGCTTCCCATCCTTCCGCTTCCGTGATGCCAAACGCAAGGCGTGCCTCACGCAACTGCTGGTGCAGTTCAGCGACACCTGTGAGCTGCTGTTCTTGCCAGTCATCCCATTTCCAGATGCCCCAATTGACCGTGTGCGTGTGAGCTCTGGCGGCGGCAAAAGCGTCCAAAAACATGCCCGCAGCACAGTTGTCAGACTGGCCGAAGCCACCGGTAGCGGCGACGGTGGAGTTGTAGAGCAGGAAGAAGTCCAGCTTCGCATCGGCGAGGGCCCGCTCCAGCACCAGAGCACCTTTTACTTTCGGGTCGAGGACGGCGGCGGTCATCTCTTGGGTTTTCAGCTGCAACATCCCCGTGCCGCGCGGGTCTTCCGCATGGATCACGCCGGTGATCTCGCCGAACTGCTCCGTCGCTCGCTGCACAATCGATTGGATCTGTGCAAGGTCGGTGATATTGGCGGTGAAGTACAGCCTGTCTGCCGTTTTCGTTTGCGAGCCGGCCTCGGTTGCCGACTGCGGCTGTACGGTGATCTCAATCGAGTTCGACGTTGGCGATTGCACGGAAACGGCTGCCGCGTCGGAGGACTGCACGTGCACGGTGACAGCGTGCGGGTCGGTTGCTTCCGCGTCGTGCGTGATGAGCACCAGCTTCGCATTTTGGTGTTGTTCGAAATACGCTGCTGCCGCCTGGCCGTTTGGCGTATTGGCACCGGTGATCAGGACCACCGCGTTCGCGTGGACAGATGCGCTACGCTGCGGCAAGCGAACTGCTTCATACGTCTGCACGAAGCGCAGGCTACGGCGATAGGCCACCACCGTGTCCACGCTTTCTGCAGAGAGCTCGGCGATCAGCAGGGCAGCATCGGTCACGCTGTCGATGTCGATCGCGCGGGCGGAGACGCCGGTCAGCTCTTGCGGGATGACTTTGCACAGGCCGAGCGCGGTGGCACGGGCCGGAGCGGTGACGATGTCGTTCAGGACGTCTTGGAGGTTGTTGGTGATCACGCCGATCTCCACACCGTCTGCCAGGGTCTGCTCGCCGAGCGCCTGCGCCAGGCCGAGCAGCGAGTAGAAGCCTTTGCCCTGCGTCTCCTCGTAATCGTCCGCCGCGTCGGTCACGCCGAACAGATGAACGATCTTCTGCGGCAGACGCTCAGCAGTCGCCAAGTCATCCAACAGCAGGCTGTAATCTTCGCGCTCCGCCGGACGCACGGTGTAGGCGTCTGCCTCCGTTTTGGCAAAAGACGCCCCGGCTGCGACCGTCACCACGTGGTGTCCGGCTGTAGTCAGGCGCTTGGCCAGCTCTGCGCCAGCACCCGTCTCGTCGAGGAACAAAAGCCAATGTTTTGCATCTGTCGCATCGTCTGCGATCAGGAGCGACTTTTTCCACGTTGGCACATAGAACCAGTCGGCGATGTCCGCTTTCTTGCGCTGGATTTTGGCGGTGGTGCCCGCCTTGCGCTCCAGCCAGTAGCGCTTGCGCTCGAACGGGTAGGTCGGCAACGCCACGCGGCGGCGCGTTTCTGCTTGGTAGAGCCGTGTCCAATCGAGCTTCAGCCCGGACAGCCAGATCCGGCCGAGCGAGGTCAGCAAGAAGGCCGCATCAGACACCTGCTCATCGCGGTGACGCATCGAGGAAAGTAGTACTTCCTGCGCCCCTTCCGCCGCCACCTGTTGGCGGGTCAGGCCGATCAGCGAGCGACCAGGGCCAACTTCGAGGAACAGACGGCCCGGCTCTTGAAGCAGTTCGTGCACATTGTCGGCAAAGCGCACCGTACCGCGCAGATGCTTGACCCAGTAGTTCGGGTCGGTCGCTTCTTCCGCCGTGATCCAACTGCCCGACACGTTGGAGAGGTAGGCCAGTTGCGGCGCGTGCAGTTCCACCCCTTGCACCGCTTCCGCAAACGCCGCGAGAATCGGGTCCATCATCTCCGAGTGGAACGCATGAGAGGTCACCAAACGTCTGCACTCCACTTCCTGCGCTTGCAGTTGCGCCTCCAGTTGTTCCACCGCTTCCGTGGTTCCAGCGACCACGCAGGCGCGCGGCCCGTTCACCGCCGCCAGAGACAATCCGGCGCCGAGCAACGGTAGCACCTCCGCTTCGGCCAGCGGTACAGCCAGCATCGTGCCCTCCGGCAAGGACTGCATCAGCTTGCCACGCACAGCTACCAGTTTCAGCGCGTCCTCCAGCGACATCACGCCTGCGAAGACGGCCGCCACATACTCGCCGATCGAGTGGCCGAGCATCGCGCTCGGTTGTACGCCCAGTTCAATCCAAAGCTTGGCCAGTGCATACTCGATGACGAACAGAGCGGGCTGGGTGATCGAGGTCTGACGCAATCGTTCTTGTGCCTCTTCCTGCTTGTCGACTGCCGGGTAGAGCACATCGCGCAAATCGAAGCCGAGGTGGGCCTTGAGCTGTTCGGAACAGAGGTCCACCTGTTCGCGAAACACAGGCTCCTCGCGGTACAAGTCCAGCCCCATGTTCACATTTTGTGCGCCTTGTCCTGGGAAGAGGAAGACGACCGAACGGTCTCGCGTTTCCGATTCTGCGGTGAAGACTCGCTTTCCGTCCAGCGCAGTCAGCGCCGCAACCGCATCCTCATGGCTTTGCACCGCCACGATCCGCCGATGGTCAAATGCCCGACGGCCCGTTTGTAGCGTATAGGCTACGTCTGCTAACTCGCCCTGTCGATTTTCGCGCAGGTGTGCTGCTACATTTTCCGTAGCGCTGGTCAACGCCGTACTCGTTTTGGCCGACAAGACGAGCAGTTGCCAGTTGCGCAGCGATTCGGAACCCACCTCAGCTACAGGCGCCTCTTCCAGCACCACATGGGCATTCGTACCCCCCATGCCAAAGGACGAGACGCCCGCCCGGCGCGGCTCACGGCCCGACGGCCACGCTTTCAGCTCGGTGTTGACATAGAACGGTGATGATTCTAAGCCGAGTTTCGGATTTGCTTTTTCAAAATGTAAGCTGGGAACAAACTGCGCATGTTTCAGCATCAAGGTGGCTTTGATCAGCCCTGCTACACCTGCCGCCGCGTCAAGATGTCCCATGTTCGTTTTCAACGAGCCCAAGGCGCAATAGCCGACGCGGTCGGTGCTTTCCCGATAGGCGTTGGTCAGCGCCGCCACTTCAATCGGATCGCCGAGCGGGGTTGCTGTGCCATGCGTCTCGATGTACGAGATCGTGTCCGCTTCCACCCCGGCCACGGCCAGCGCGTCGAGGATCACCTGCGCCTGCCCGTCCACGCTCGGTGCGGTAAAGCCGATTTTTTCCGCGCCGTCGTTGTTGACCGCCGAACCGCGAATCACCGCGTAGATCTGATCGCCATCCTCTAGCGCATCTTCCAGTCGTTTCAGCACCACCACGCCCACGCCGTCGCCGCCGATCGTGCCTTGTGCCTGTTCATCAAAGGCGCGGCAATGCCCGTCGGGAGAGAGGATGCTACCTTCCTGATAGAGATAGCCTTCCGCCTCCAACAGCTTGATCGCCACACCCCCTGCCAACGCCATGTCGCATTCGTGCATCAGCAGTTGCTGACAGGCTTGATGCACGGCGACAAGCGATGTGGAGCACGCCGTCTGCACGGTCAGCGCAGGCCCGGTCAGATTGAGCTTATACGCGACGCGCGTCGCCAGAAAATCATAGGAGGTCGCAAGCGTCGCCTGCAGCGCCCCGATCTGCTCAAACAGCGCCCGATTGGCGCTTAGGTGATAGGAGAAGCTGTTCGCCCCGACGCCGCCATACACCCCGATGCGACCCGGATACTGTTCCGCATCGTAGCCTGCCGTCTCCAGCGCTTCCCATGCCGTTTCGAGAAACAGGCGGTGGGAGGGGTCGGTGACTTCCGCTTCTTTGGCGGTGTAATCAAAAAAATGAGCGTCAAACAACTCGCGGTCTTGGAGCAGACCACCGCGTTTCACATACTGTGGGTCCTGCAACAGGTCGGCATCGACACCTGCCGCTTTCAGCTCTTCTTCGGTAAACTCGGAGATCGTTTCCATACCATTTTGCAGATTTGCCCAAAATTCAGCGATGTTCTTGCTACCCGGAAAACGGCCGGACATTCCGACGATGGCAATTCCTTCGAGCAGTTGGTTTTCCTTCTCGTGGCTCATCTCTTACTTCCCCCTGCCTTTTGATACTTGCTTGCGGCGGTTGATCACATCTTTTTTGGAAAGCGCACGCGCCTGCGATTCCTCCGCCTGTCCTGCCGTTTTTGCCGATGCTTGCTGAGAGGTCAAAAATTGAGTCAGCGTATAGACCGTCGTGTGACGGAACAGTTCAACGATCGAAAACTGAGTCCGCAGTTTATCCTGAATGCCTTCATGCACCTTGATCAATAAGAGCGAATGTCCACCAAGATCAAAAAAATTATCATGGATGCTGATCCGCTCCACTTGTAGCACCGCTTGCCACACCCCAAGCACGATCGCTTCCGTCTCGTTTTGTGGTGCAACATAGTCTGTGTCGCTCCCTCTTGCCGCTTGCGGATGGGGCAGCGCTTGACGATCAACCTTGCCATTGACGGTCAGCGGCAGTGCATCGAGCAAGACGATCGCCGAGGGCAGCATATACTCGGGGAGCTTTGATTTCAGTTGTTCGCGCAGTTCCTGTGCCGTGATAGCACCGCTTTGCTCAGGCACCACGTACGCTACGATACGCTTATCGCCCGGCTCATCTTCGCGCACGATGGCCACCACCTCGCGAAGCGCAGGCTGTGCGGCGAGCGCTTGCTCGATTTCACCGAGCTCGATCCGAAACCCGCGCACCTTGACCTGATGGTCGAGGCGGCCGAGGTACTCCAAAGTCCCATCTGGCAAACGGCGCACAAGGTCGCCCGTTTTATACAGCTGCCCTGTTCCGTACGGGTTCTGCAAAAAGCGCTCAGCGGTCAGTTCCGGACGGTTTAGATAGCCGTGTGCCAACCCGTCTCCGCCAAGGTACAACTCGCCCGGCACACCGACCGGAAGCGGCTGTAATCGAGAGTCCAGCACGTAGGCCACCGTGTTGGCGATCGGTTTGCCGATCGGGATGTTCGCCACATCGATCGCTAGGTCGTACACTTGCTGACAGACCGCGAAAGTGGTGCTCTCTGTAGGGCCGTACCCGTTGAGCAAGTGTTGCGGTGCTCCGTGCATGATCACTTCGCGAATCCAGCGTGCGTCGAGCGCTTCGCCGCCGACGAGTAGATGGCGTAGGCCTGAAAACGCGTCGGGAAACACCGCTGCGATTTGATTGAACAGCGCAGCCGTCATAAACATCGCCGTGATCCCTTGCGCTTTTAGCTCCGCAGCAAACTCTTTGGGTGTCAGCGCCACATCTTTGGTCACGCCGACCAGTTTGCCTCCATTGACCAGCGCACCCCAGATTTCAAAGGTCGCCGCGTCAAATGAAGAGTTCGACACCTGCCCGACCACATCGCTTGCGTCAAGTTGCGCATAATCGGTGTTGCAGACCAAGCGGTTGATCGCGCGATGCGGGACGAGCACACCTTTGGGCACCCCGGTCGAGCCGGATGTATACAGCACGTAGGCGAGCTGTTCCGCGTCGGTCACTGGTGCCAAATTGTCTGTGCGCTCCGCCGCGATCGCGGCATGGTCGCGGTCAAGACAGATCGTCTGCACGCCGTTTTGTGGCAAGCGCTCCAGCAGATGCGCTTGCGCTACGATCACAGAAAGCCCGGTGTCGCGCTGCATGAACGCCAAACGCTCGGCAGGGTAAGCCGGATCGAGTGGAACATAGGCCCCTCCCGCTTTTAGAATACCGAGCATCCCGATCACCAGATCGTGCGATCGCTCGACGCAAAGACCAACGAGAGCATCAGGTCTGACGCCATGTTGACGCAGGTGGTGAGCGAGTTGATTCGCCCGCGCATTCAGTTGGGCATAGGTCAATTCCGTTCCGTCAAAAAGAGTCGCTACCGCATCCGGCCGCTTTTCAGCCTGTTCTTCCACCAGTTGGTGGACGCAACGGTCCTGCGGATACGGTCTCTTCGTGTCATTCCACCCCTGCAACTCCTGCTCCAACTCCGCATCGGTCAGCATCGGCAGTTCGACCACCGACAGCTCCGGACGGATGACGATGCCTTCCAAAAGCGTTTGCAAATGTCCGGCCATCCGCTCCACCGTCGCCGCTTCGAACAGGTCGAGGTTGTATTCGAAGTTTCCTTTGATGCCGTCCGCCCCATCTTCGACATAAAGCGTCAGGTCAAATTTGGCTGTGCCGTTCAGCACTTCACTGTGCGTCAGGGTAAGGCCGCCAAAGTGCAGTTCCTCATGCGGCGAGTCAAGGAAGTTAAACATCACTTGGAACAGCGGACTGCGACTGGCATCGCGCATCGGTTGCAATTCTTCGACCAGTTTGTCAAACGGCAGGTCCTGATTGGACATCGCTCCGGTCGTCGTCTCCTTGACGCGGCGCACCAGTTCGGAAAACGTCGGATCGCCAGTCAAGTTGGCACGCAGGACCAAGGTGTTGACGAAAAAGCCGAGCAACCCTTCCGTCTCGCGCTGACTTCTCCCGGCAAACGGGGCTCCGATGAGCAGGTCTTCCTGTCCGCTATAGCGGGAGAGCAGCACAGAAAACGCGGCGAACAAGGTCATGAACAGGGTGACATCTTCCTGCTGACTCCAGGCTTTTAACCGCTTCGCCAGCTCATTTGACAGCGAAAAGGCAACGTTGCCGCCACGGTCGGTCTTCAGCAGTGGTCGGGGACGATCGACAGGCAGGTCGAGCACGACCGGCGCACCGGCGAGCGTTTCCTTCCAGTAGTTGATCTGCTGTTGGTACCCTGCGCCTTTCAGCCACTCCTGCTGCCATTCGGCGTAATCCCCATATTGCAAGGGCAACACGCCGAGCGGCGATGGCTCACCTTTGGCAAACGCTTCGTACAGCGCAGACAGTTCGCGCAGCAGAACGCCCATCGACCAGCCATCGAAAACGATGTGGTGCAGGGTGAGCAAAAGGGTGTGCTTTTCCTCCCCCGTCTGCAACAGCACCGTGCGCAGCAGCGGCCCCTCGGTGAGCGAAAACGACCTTTGCGCCTCTGCCATCGCCAAGCGACCAACATCTGACGGTTGAACCGGCAACACGTGCATCGTCACAGCCTGCTTACTGTTGACGACCTGCACCGTCTCCCCGTCCTGTGTAGCAAAAGAGGTGCGCAGAATCTCATGGCGCTCGCTGATCTCCTGCAGGGTATCACGCAACAGATCCACATCGAGCGGGCCATGCAGTTCGATCAGATACGGCATGTTATACGTCTTGCTGTTCGGCTCCATCTTGTCGAGAAACCACAAGCGCTGCTGGCTGGACGACAAGCGTGCCGGACGCTGGTCCGAACGCTTTTCGATGCGCGCGATTCCCGAGGCGGAAATTCCTTCCTCTTGCAGCATCTTGTCGAGTAGCGCTCGCTTCTCTTTTGACATCGCAAACTTCGAAACCCGGCTCATTTCTCCGCCTCCATCATCATCTGTACTTCAAGTTCCGACATGTCGGATAGCTGAAGCAAAAGCTCTGCCGTTTTTTCGATACGCTGTCGCTCCTGCTCATTTTGCAACAGGACTCCAGTCAGCCCTTCGACAGTCGGTGCGTCAAACAGCGCCTTGACCCCAAGTTCCACGTCCAACGCCTCGCAGATCTGTGAGATCACTTGCATCGCGAGCAAGGAGTGGCCACCGAGTGCAAAAAAGTTGCTCGTCACGCCGACTTGCTCCACTTCCAACAAATCCGCCCAGATCACGGCGATCACCTCTTCGACAGCACCACGCGGGAGCACGATCACTTCGCTCATTGCTTCAATGTCCGGTTTCGGCAGCGCTTTGCGATCCACCTTGCCATTGGCGGTCAAAGGAAAAGCTTCCAGCACGATCATCTGTGCCGGCACCATATAGTCGGGCAACCGAGCGCGCAAATGGGTCTGCAACGCGCTCCTTTCGACCGCTTCGCAAGCGACCACATAACCGATCAGACGGTTCTCCTGCACCATCACAACCGCGTCGGTCACCGCCGGATGCTTGAGCAATTCGACTTCGATCTCCCCAAGCTCGATGCGGAAGCCCCGCAGTTTGACCTGATGATCGATGCGCCCTGCATACTGCAACGTTCCATCGGCCAATTGCCGCGCCAAGTCGCCCGTTTTATACAAGCGTCCAAAGGACGTCTCAACAAATTTTTCTGCGGTCAAGTCCGGGCGGTGCAAATAACCGAGGGCCAGTCCTGCGCCACCGATGTACAGTTCGCCTGTCACACCAACTGGTACGAGTTGTTGTGCTTCATCTAACACAAGGGTTTGCACGTTGGCCACTGGTCGGCCGATCGGCACCAGTTCTGACGTGTCGCGCGAACAGACGTGGAAGGTCGCATCGATGCAAGCTTCTGTCGGTCCATACAGATTGACGAGTTCGGCTGGCAACAGCGCATAAAATCGCTTGACCAGTTCTGCGCTCAGTGCCTCACCCCCGCAGAACACTCTCTTCAGCGCGCCACAGGCGGCAAACTCCGCTTCGCCAAGCAGCATCGTCAGCATTGACGGTACCACTTGTAGCACGGTCACGTTATGCTCCTGCATCACGCGGATCAGGTAGCGGGCATCGAGGTGTCCACCCGGTTCGGCCAGCACCAAGCGACCCCCAGCGAACAAGGGTGCGTAAAACTCCCAAACCGATGCATCAAAGGAAAAGGACGTTTTTTGCAAAACGGCATCGGTTGCGTCCAAGGGGAACTCTTCCTGCATCCACAGCATGTGGTTACAAATCGCGCCATGCGGCACGACCACCCCTTTTGGCGTTCCTGTCGAGCCCGATGTGTAGATCACATAGGCGGCGTCCTGTGCTGCGACTGCGACCTGCGACGCTTCATCCGTATCTAGGGATGTAGCATCCTCGATCTCTTCCAGAGCGAGGACCTGTGCGTCCACTTTGTCGAACCTCTTTTGCAACCTAGATTGGGTGAGTAATATGCTCGCACGCGAGTCTTCCAACATGAAGGCAAGGCGTTCCTGCGGATACTCGGGATCGAGGGGAAGATAGGCACCGCCCGCTTTCAACACGGCGAGCAAGGCAACGACCATCTCCACCGATCGCTCCATACAAACGGCGACGATGCCGATCGGGGCGGTTCTTACCTGCAACAGGTAGCGGGCGGTGCGATTGGCACGATCGTTCAACTCGCGGTAGGTCAACACCGTTTGACCCGCGACCAGAGCGACCGCGTGTGGTGTGGTTGCCACTTGTCGTTCGAACAGCTCATGCAAACGCAGATCGGTGTCATCAAAATCGCGGTTGGTGCTGGCGGCGAGTGTGTGCTGCCATGTAAGCTCTTCTGCCGTCAGCAGTGACAATTGGGCAACTGTCCGCTCCGGGGCGGCACAGACGCTTTGCAACAGGGTGACAAAGTGTCCCATCATGCGTTCAACCGTGCTTTCCTCGAACAGATCCAGACTGTATTCGAACGTCGCGGAAAGCCCCTCCGCCTCCTGCATCAGCAGGAGCGAAAGGTCAAATTTGGCCATCCCGTTGTCGATCTCAGCAGGTTCAAGCGTGAGACCGGGCAGTTCCAGCGCCAGTTTGGGCGAGTTTTCAAACACGAACATCACTTGGAAAAACGGAGAGTGCGATCCGTCGCGCTCAGGACGCAGTGCTTCGACCAACTTTTCAAAGGGCACATCCTGATTGGCAAAGGCGCCCAATGCGGTCTGGCGCACCCGTGCGATCAGGTCTCGAAAGGGAAGCGTGCCCACGACCTCGGTCCGCAGCACCAGCGTGTTGACGAAAAAGCCGATCAGCCCTTCGGTCTCCGCTCGGTTGCGTCCGGAGATCGGGGTGCCGACGAGCACATCTTCAAGCGCTGTGTAGCGATGGAGCAATGTTTTAAAGGCGCTTAGCATCGTCATATACAAGGTTGCGCCCACCGATTGGCTCAAGCTCTGCAGGGAGCGAACCAGATCGGCAGACAGCATCATTCGCTTCGTACCGCCTCGAAAAGATTGAACAGCAGGTCTTTGACGATCAGCAGGCAATTGCAACACCGGAAGTTCGCCGCTCAGCTGTTCCTTCCAATAAACGAGCTGTTTGTCCAACACGTCAGCTTCCAGCCATTCGCGGTGCCAACTGGCATAGTCGCCATATTGCACTGGCAGTTCTGGGAGCGGTGAAGCTTGTCCCTCGACAAACGCGGTGTAAAGCGCCGCAAACTCCCTGCGCAACACTTCAAGCGACCATCCGTCCGAGACGATGTGATGCATGTTGAGCAAAAGCACATGATCTGCTTCTGCGACACGCAACAGCTGTGCCCGAATAAGCGGGCCTCGCTCCAGATCAAACGGTTCCGCCGCCTCGTTTCGCAGGTCGTCCCAAGTCACACATTTTCTCAATTCAACAGACTTTGCCGCCGCAACGACTTGCATCGCCTGCCCAGCCAAATCCACAAACACTGTGCGCAGTGCCTCATGCCTCCGCACCACTTCTGACAACGCTTGCTCCAGCGCTGTCACATTCAACTCCCCGCGAAGCCGCAACGCCAGCGGTAAATTATACAGCGCACTCCCCGGCTCCAATCGATCGAGGAACCACAACCGCTGCTGCGCAAAAGAGACGGGAGCAAGGGCTTCCCCCGCTCTGTGCGGGATCGGCCTCAACTCGCGGTTCGGAAGTTCAGTCCGACCCTCAACGCTGTGTTCGGCATTTGCTGATCGACCAGCGTTCTGACCAGTAGCACTCCCGATCTCGCTCCCATTGGATACATTCGGTTCATCACCCGCCGAATGTAGTCGGGCACTGTCGGCCGTCTGGCTCCGTGTGACAGTTTCGGCAAGCCGCGCGACCGTCTGTGCTTCCAGCACATCGGCAAGCGACAACTCCACGCCTAGCGCCGCACGGACACGGGACAAAATCTGAGTCGCCAACAGCGAATCTCCACCTAATTCATAGAAGTCGTCGTAAATGCCGATCTCTGCAATCCCTAACATCTGCCCCCAGATCCTGGCGATCAGCACCTCCGTCTCAACGCGCGGGGCCACATAGTCCGCACGGAGTTCAGGACGGCCAGCTGTCGGCGCAGGGAGCGCTTTTTTATCGACCTTGCCGTTTGCGGTCAGCGGCAGAGCGTCGATCTGCACAAACACCGCCGGAATCATATACTCGGGGAGCCGCTCTGCCAAAAATGCCCGCCACTCGGCGATGCTTACCTGCTCCTGCCCGCTTAGCACCACATAGGCGACCAAACGCTTCACACCCGGTACATCCTCACGCGCAAAGATCGCACAACTGCGAACCGCCGGATGCTGAAACATCGCCGTCTCGATCTCGCCCGTCTCAATCCGAAACCCACGAATCTTCACTTGACTGTCGATCCGGCCTAAAAATTCGATCTGCCCATCCGGCAGATAGCGCGCGAGATCACCCGTCTTATACAATCGATCGCTTGGCACGAACGGGTGCGCGACAAACGCGTCTGCCGTCAACTGCTCGTTGCGCCAATAGCCGCGAGCCAACCCGTCACCGCCCGTATAAAGCTCGCCCGGCACACCAACAGGAACTGGTTGCATCCTTTTGTCGAGCAGATACACCGTCGTGTTGCTGATCGGGCGTCCGATTGGCACCGAGGTCCCGACATCTTCCGCCTTGCGCATCGGATAACAGCAAGTGAACGTCGTGTTTTCGGTCGGACCATACCCGTTGAGCAAGACGATTCCGTCCAGTTCCCGCAACACCTTTTGCACATGCGGCACCGAGAGAACATCGCCGCCCGCCAACAGATAGCGGACACCGCGCAAATCTGGCAAACGGTGCTCCACCATCTGATGGAACAAACCGGCTGTCAACCACAGCACGGTCACAGCTTGCTCGCGAACGACTCGTCCCAACTCTTCCAAGGACAACGCCCCGCTTGGCATCAGCACAACCCGCGCACCGTTCAGCAAGGCCCCCCAAATCTCCAGCGTTGCCGCATCGAACGACACCGCCGCCGCTTGCAAAAACACTTCCTGTGGCCCGAACTGCAGATAATTGGTATCGCGGACCAAGCGCACTACGCCGCGCTGTGGAACGGCCACCCCTTTCGGTCGTCCCGTCGAGCCTGACGTGTACATCACATAGGCGAGCGACTCTGCGGTGGCCCGACAAGGCGGATTTTCTGCAACTTGACCTGCCAAGTCTTCCAAACAGAGCACGACCGCATCATGTGCCGGGAAGACCTGAGCGATCTGGCGCTGTGTCAGCAACACCGTCGTCTCCGTGTCGGACAACATGTAAGCCAAACGCTCCTTAGGATAGGCTGGATCGAGCGGTACGTAAGCCCCGCCAGCCTTCAAGATGCCAAGCATTCCTACGATCATCTCCACCGAGCGCTCCACGCAGATGGCGACGAGCACATCGGGCCCGACCCCGGGCACACACAGCGCTTGTGCCACCCGGTTCGCCCGCTCGTTTAATTGGCGATAGGTCAACTGCTCGCCCGCATCGACTACCGCCACTGCATCTGGCGTGCGCGTAGCCTGCTCTTCGAATAGCTCCTGAATCGACTGCTCACGCGGATAGGCGGTACCGGTCTCGTTCCACGTAAACAACACCTTTTCACGCTCTGCTTCGGACAGCCAAGGACCGTCCAAACTCGCTTTCCACGCTGCGGTCATCGCCGTAGAACCTGCTCCCGCAAGCTCCTGTTCATAGCCCGCAGCCACTGCCAACAGCAGGTCCTGCAAGTCCTCATACGCATCGATTGGCACCAGCAAGCAGAGCAGGTGCTCCTCCTTGCCCAATGTACACAAAATCGCCTGCAAACTCTTTTGCTGCGTGCCGATCTCATCGATCGCTTCACGCAACCGTGCTTCTTGTTGATTGTCTGGCAAACCTTGAAGGTTTAGCGTCCGCAGTTCCCAATGTTGATCCGCGATCAACTGCAAGCGCAAACCAACCTTTCGCAAATTGCTCTGTAAACATTCGACATGGAGAGCCCCCTTGAGGAGCATCGTCATAGGAAGGGTCATGCGGAGAATGGAAGGAAGAGGAAAGAAAGAGAATTGAGAGAGTTCAACAAAGGAAAACATTTTAAACCACCCTCTTTCAATCGAAGTGATCAACCGTCAAGCAGGATTATCAGTACCGATCCTGACAATCGGGATTGTACTTTTAGTGAAAACATAATTCGTTGATTTTGAATTCTTTAGATCGGTAAAACCCTTATTAAATAACAGAATTGTAGCACACCTCGTGGCGCATATCAATTAACACTTCGTTCTCATTTGAACACTTCAACATCACGAAAAATCAAAGAGCGGGCCCAGTCCAAAGACTGTACCCGCTTTCGTGAATAAATTATTTTTTAGACTCGCCCACCTGAAAACGACAGGTGATCTCAAAGCCCCATTCGATTAGTTTGGCGCTCGCTTCGGCCATCTTTTCATCGAGCAACGCTGTGCCAGGATCAAAGATAAACCCGCCGACCGTGCCGCTGTGCGCCATCTGCAACCCGACCGAATCGATTTCTTGTGCCAACTTTTGCATATCATCAAATCGAAGCTTAGGCAGATAGAACTGGTTAATTTCTGAGCTTTCTGTCGCGACCTGTCCGAGCAGCTTGGCATCTTGCAATTGCACAGCTTGGCGCATGATGTCGCGCAGCTTTACAAAGCGGTCAATCTCGTGCATGTTGTAGTTAGCTGGTTCGAAGGCAAGCGTATCCACCCCATTGCTGTTCGGCTCCGTATTAAATCCGAGCACCTCAAACGACGGAAACTGCCCGCCAAAATCTTCGATCACCAAGCCGTCGCGCTGTGCAAACAGCACCGCTCGGTCGATAAACATGATCGAATCGGCCGCCGTCTCCGATTCGACTGCCAACGCTCCAACGTGCTCCTCCGTCAGTTCGATCTCCAACGCATCAGCCACCGCCATGATCGCTGCGACAACGTCACCCGTTGACGAGCCTAAGCCCCAACCTTCCGGAATATCGCTGTCTACGATCAAGCGACCACCGACTTTCAATTCTTTCAAATGATCGAGCGTCACGCGCACCGCCCGCAACGCTTTTTTCTTAAAAGCCGGTTCGACGGTCAGCATCCCGCTGCCATCCGGAACAAAATGTGCCCCGGCTTGATAGCGGTCACATGGCAGCGTGACCAGCCCGCGCCGCAGGGTACCGTCACGATCGTAAAACTTCCCTTGCAAAATCTCGCCGTGATGACAGATTGCCAAACCGTAGCCCGCTTTCGAATAAGCGTTCGTTTTCCCATTCGTCGAGTCTTTAAAACGCGTCTCCTGCATGTTCCACCTCCGCTAGCCGACTTGGTTCACTCCTAATCCGTTACTTCAGTTCCGAATATATTTATTGATTATCATTCACTGTTCATTTTTCTAAATTTCATTATTGCCTGCCAAAAAAAAATATTCTTACTCATATATATTACAACATAATTCTTCCTGTAAAGTAGAAAACAGAAAAATGTACCTAATATTTTTTCAACTTTTGTCATTTCTGAAACATTTCGTGAAAATTTTCCGACTATAACCATCGAAAGGGGAACCTCAGCTATGATCGAACAGTCAACAATCAATCCGATTCAACCTGAACAGCGAACGCTGGAACTTGATGTGATCCGCGGATTTGCTATCTTCGGAATCCTGATCGTAAATATGCAGTTCTTTTCCAGTGCCTATGTCTATCTGTTACGAAATCGGATCACGCTCTGGCCTGATGAAGGGGACAAGCTGGCCAAGCTGTTGATCGACCTGTTTGCAGCCGGCAAATTTTATACGATGTTTTCCTTTTTATTTGGGATCGGCATGATGATCTTTCTGGAGCGGGCCCGTCAAAAAGGAAAGCGTGGATTGCGTCTGTTTTTGCGCCGAGTCACCATCTTGCTATTCTTTGGCATCCTTCATGCCTTCTTCATCTGGTCGGGTGACATTTTATTCGAATACGCGGTGCTTGCCTTTCTCCTCGTCCTGTTCGAACGGGCCCGACCGTGGTTCGTGTTGCTGTCCTCGTGTTTCTTTCTGCTGCTGAGACCGGTGCTGACCTATTTTGACGCCTACCAAAAGATCACCATTCCGCTTTATAAAGCGTCAGGACTTGGCACCCAATTGTTCGATCCATCTGGTCTGCTCGAACAAGCGAACTACGTCTTTTCATCCGGTAGCTATGGTGAACAGATTGTACAGCGCCTCACCGATTTCGTCTATCAGTACGGTACCTTCTGGGCGCTGTTTCCGATCGTCTTCGCCATGTTCTTGTTGGGAGTCTATGTGGCGAAAAAGCGCATCTTCCACGATGTTGCGAGCAACATGCGGCTGATCCGCTCCGTCTGGATCGGTTCCTTGATCGTCGCCCTGCTCTCCTACTCCATCAAAGCGGAACTCTACACCACGAATCTCCATTCCTTCCGCTACCTGTACGGCCAATGGATCATCTCGCTCTTTGATCCGGCCCTTTGCCTCTTTTATGTCACCTCACTGCTCCAACTGCTACAAATTCAGTCGGTGCGAGTCAAGTTGGCGCCGCTGGCAGCGGTCGGTCGGATGGCGATCTCGAACTACCTGGCTTCCTCGCTGATCTGCACGACGATCTTCTATTCATATGGCTTTGGGCTGTTCAACAAAGTCGGCCCGGCCAAAGGTCTGTTGCTCGCCTGCTTGATCTACCCACTGTTGATGGTCGGCTCGATCGTTTGGCTGCGCTACTTCCGCTACGGCCCTGTCGAGTGGCTCTGGCGGTCGCTCACCTATGGCGAACTGCAACCGATGCGTTTGGAACGACCCCACCAAACCAACTCGTAAGCACAACATGAAAACAAACCGCTTCGTCCCTCTTGGCTAAACAGCAGGAAGCAATCTCCTTTCTGCTCAAGCAAGAGGGATTTTCATTTCTATTCAGATGTCTGTCGCGATTTCGGTCGAGCTTGCTAGCATGTAACGAAAACCAATCCTGATTCATGGCAAACTAAGACACTGTTCAAGTAATCAAAAGGTGGGCCGATAACAAAAAAGCCCGGCTGCTTGCCGGGGCGATGGTCACACGTGCATGGTGCTTTTTCCCTTAAAAATACAACCTTTTGATCTCGTCTACCACATCGTCGATCCGATCGGCCACCTGCGGAATCGCAAAGCCGATAAAGATGGGGGAGGCCACAAAGCGCGGCATGATCTTGACGGCGATCTGCCCGTTCAGCCGATAGAAAAACAGGTTGTACGATGTGCAGGACTTATGGAAATGATGCATCAGATAATGAGCGGCCGTCTGGATATAGTCGGACATCGTGTCGATCTGCTCGCGGTCTGACAACAGCACGTTCAATTCATAAAACCCGACCTTCGGCTTCGTCGAGATGTTCAGTTCGACACCCGGTTCGGCTGCAATCCGGATTCCCTCAAACTGATCTTGGCTGACATGCTCCAGATAATCAACCTTCTTCAAACCGACGATCTGCATGTGTGGATGACGAATCGTTCCGCCCGAATGCGGGCCATGACTTTTGAACATCACCACCGAGCGGTAATCGCCACTCTCCTCCAGACGTTCCCATTCCCGCACAGCGAAGCGCATCAAGCGGTGCAGATGTTCACGCTTGTAGGTCGATAGTTCGGAGAGGCACTCATCCGTTTCGATCAGCACGGTCTGAAGCGTATCTTGCAGCACCGGATATTTGTTCTTGAGCAACAGCATCGGTGCGTCTTCCGCCAAAATGTCGGTCAGCGACTCCCGGTCGCAAAAGGGGCAGACAGTCTCCCGATTGATGATGCTCTCCGGCTTTTGCTGGCCAATTTTCATCATAAATTGCAAATGCGTCTCCGTCGAATAAGCCATCCTCCATCACCCAACTTCACCATTTTCTCTCATCATACCCTGCCAAAGAGCGGCGGACAAGCATCGCTTTTCGGTTGTTTTATTAGGATGAAACCTGTGATCCATATCAAGATAGCACCATGCAAATACGAAGGAGGAGTTCCATAAGATTGAATGTATCCTTCAGCAAAACGATGAATGCTGTTGATGCGGTTCCACTCATCTCATACTCGAAATGAAGAAGTCAACCGGCGAGCCGGCTGACTTTTCTAATTCGTAAGGTGCAAAAACTGTTCCACATCTGCCGCCAACAGGTCAACCGCCCCTTGCCAAAACTCTACCTTGGTCAAGTCAACACCAAGATGTGTCTGCGCCAATTGCTCGGCCGTCATGCGGCCCGTATCGCCGAGCAATTGCTGATACTTTTTGGCAAACTCGCCTGCGCCCACCCTTTTCGCTTGTGCGTAGAGCCCCATGGAAAACAGATAGCCAAACGTGTACGGGAAGTTGTAAAACGGGTTGTCTGTCATATAGAAATGGGGCTGTAAGATCCACTGATACGGATGATAGCGGTCATATACTCCGTCATGTGCATGGCGCTGTGACTCGGCCATCAGCTCCGACAGTCGCGCTGCCTGCACGATGCCATTTTTGCGCTCCTCATAAAAGGCACGCTCAAACTGATATGCACCGTACACGCCCAGCACCAACAGGATGCCCCGTCCTAGCTTATCGGCGAGCAAAGCAGCCTGAATCTCCAGAGACTCCGCCCCTTCGATCGCTGAATCCATCACGATCAACTCGGCAAAAGTGGACGCCGTCTCGGCTAACGACATCGGATATTCTTGCGCAAAATAGGGCAGCCCATTCAGTACATGATTATGATAACCGTGACCCAGTTCATGCGCGAGAACAAGCATGTCGGACGCCCGTCCGCGATAATTCATGAACACGCGCGACTGTTCGCGGCGGAAAAACGGGACGCAAAATCCCCCCGCCCCTTTGTCTGGGCGCTCTTCTGCATCCACCCACCCGTTTCGAAAACAGGTTTCGGCAAATTCGGCCATCTGCGGCGAGAACGCGCGGAATTGTTCGACGATCAGTACTGCCGCCCGATTGAATGGCATATCTGATGTTGTCTCGGAGAAGGGAGCGCCGCTGTCCGGCATGATCAGATCCTCCAACCCGAGCAGCTCTCCTTTGCGCTTCAAAAAGGGAGTCAGCCGCTTGCGGTTTTGCTCGACAACCCCGAACATCGCATCAAGTGTCGCTTGGGACAGCCGATTGTTGAACAAAGGCTCCTCCAGCACCGAGTCCCACCCGCGACGGCTATATAAGGCGAGACGGAATCCAGCGAGATGGTTGAGCGCCGCGGCGAACAGCTCTTCTTCCGCTTTCAGCTTTACTTCTAAAGCATCTAACACGTGTGCGCGGACATGGCGATCTCTGTGGCTGAGCATCCCCCAGATCTGGCCCGCGGTGAGCTCTTGCCGCTCACCGTCTAGTTCAACTGGCACGCGAAGCTGATCTTGAAGCTTGCGATATAAGCTCGCCCAGGCGTGATAACCATCGGCCGCTAGTTCGTTGACCAGCAGTTCCTGCTCCCCGCTCAAGCGCACCAGCACGCGCTCTCGACGCTCGTCAAGATAGAGCCTGATCGAGCTGAGCTCTTCAGTGTTCAACAGTTCATCCCATTCACTTTGCGGCAGCACGGCCAGTACCTGCTCCAAGCGGATCAAGAGCGCATTCTGTTTGGCACGCAATTCAGCGACCTGCACTTGAAGGGCTTGCACGTGCGTATCCCCGCGCCGCTCACAAGCCAGGCAGAACACAAACATCTCACATTCCGCCAATCGACTTCCCAAATCCTGCAAGGTTAAAATCAACGCTTTCAATTGTGTGAGATCTTGAGAAACGACGGTCATCTCGGACAATAAATGGTGAAGGCTCTTTATTTCCAAGGCCAGTTCATCCGAGTCCTTACCGCCGGTAAAGATGTCATCTAAGTTCCAATTTTGAGATAATTCCACTAGCATCAAATCATCCCCTTCTTAGTTCAACAATATACCAATTCGAAAAGATCGGCTAGAATAGGAAGAAAAAAGGAATGACGAAAATGTTACAACTGCACATTCGCAATCTGACACCACAGGATGCGGCGCTGTTCCGCGAGCTACGCCTGCGCGCGTTGCAGGAATATCCGCAGGCATTCGGCTCCTCATTTGAAGAGGAACAGACCGTTACACTCGAACAGATCACCGCCACGTTTGCGACCCGAGTAGCACCGCAAAATTTTGTGGCAGGTGCTTTTCAAGAAGATGGCAGTCTCGTCGGCACGATCGGTTTTTTCCAGCAGCCCAAACGAAAAGTACAGCACAAAGGCATGATTTGGGGCATGTATGTCGTACCAGAACTGCACGGTTCAGGTGCAGGAGCCAAACTGTTGCAACATGCGATCGAACAGGCGCGCCAGATTCCCGGCCTCACCCAGATCCAACTCGCGGTCGTCTCCAGCAACGAATCGGCCAAACGGCTCTATCAGAAATATGGCTTTGAAACGTACGGTCTGGAAAAAGACGCGCTGATCACAGGCGGCAAGTCCTATGATGAAGACCTGATGGCGCTGTATCTATAAGCTTTATGCTTTACCGAACGAAAAGAGAGGGCAACTGCTCTCTCTTTTTCTGTTTGTTCGCTTGTTCACATGTCTCAAAAGTGATGCACGAAAAACCACCTCGGCCTGGCCTTCGCCACCACGAGCCCGCTGTCAAACATCCGCTCTTTCTTAGACTGTGCTCCATGGCCCCGAACTGCTTACCATGCAGATTGTTTTTCGCTCAGCACGGTCGCCAACCTAACTTTCGTCACCACATCGTTAGGCATCATGTGCTCCACAACCTGGCTGTCATCAAGTTCTTTGTTCAGATGATAGGCCAAAAAGGAACTCGTGCGCACCAAATACTCGTTGGTCGCCGTCCGATAAGTGCCAACATGCTTTTGCGCAGGAGAAACCCAAAGCAACGTGTTCATCGACCCTGACGCAGTATAGAGCTGCTTGCTCTCTGACGCTGGAATGATGTCATCCCCTGCCGCGTGAATCAAAAAGACCCCACGGTCGCGCAACTTCTGAATCGAAGCGATCGGCTGGACCGTCTCCGGTTCAATCCCAGTCAGCAAGCTTGTCTCCCACATCGCCAGTTTGGGCATAAATTCGAGTTCAGCAAGCGGGTGCAGGTTGGGCAGATTCCCCTCCAAATATTGACTCAAATTGGTAAATGCTGAGTCGGCGATCACCGCCTGCACTTCCGGTACGTCGGGTGCGACATTTAATGCGGTGGAAGCGCCCATCGAAAAGCCGACCAGCCCGATGTGCCGATAGCCAAGACTTTTGGCATAGTCGATCGCTCCGAGCAGATCGCTCCGTTCAAAATACCCGAGCGATGTCATCTTTCCATCCGATTCACCCGCGCCGCGAAAATCGAACATCAGTGATGCGATTCCACGCAAATGCAGGACGTGCGCCATATGTAAAGCCACATTGGCACTGGCTCTATTTTCCGAATATCCGTGCGCAAAAATGACGATGCGCCTGCTCTGCTCTTTTGACTGTACCAACCAACCTTTCAAAGTGACATCCTCACCCCGACTGTGAAACGAAACATCTTGATAATCGAGATGAAACGCCATAGGCGTGACGGAGAGCGGTTTTTTCGGAGGATGCAAATATTCCCAACTGACATAGGCAATGCTGAGCGCTGGGGCTAAGACGGCCAGCAGGCTCCAAAAGGACAGCCAGAACCAGACTCTTTTTTTTCGTTTTCGCCGCACCGTGATCCCCCCATTTCTCATACTTGCCAGTTATCTCCAAAGAACAACACAAAAAAACCCGCATCCGGTCAAGGATGCGGGCTTTTTAGCTATTGCATCGAATACTAGCAGCCGCAGCCGCCTCCGGCTGGACCACCTACCCCATAATCTGGAACGAAGAGAAAGAACAGAACGAAGATAATCAGGAACACAACGGCCCATTTCGTATAAGCGCCGAATACTCCGTACATTGAGCAACACCCCCTCTCTGTTCGTTATCACAATACGAAGCAGAGGGGAGTTTGGACACGGCAATTGCCCTGATGACTAGAAAACAGGCCCGTACGCACACTATACTTGCACGCACAACTTGAGGGAAGGATGTGCAAGATGAAAAAGTTTACGGCACTGGTCACAGCGCTCCTGCTCTGCGCGACGCTTGGCACCGCCTGCGGAAAGAAAGCGGACAATGCGCAGTTCAACGGGAAGCCTATCGATGGCGGCGCAAGTGCGCAAAGCCAACAAGCCCGCAATCAAGGCATCCAGAATGGTCAGCCAAATGTCCTGTATAAGCAGGACCATCAACAAGGCATGTACGAAGATCAAGCGTTAGAAGCGGCTCTGTTACAGGTGCAAAACGTCAAGCATGCCACCGTGATGGTCGCAGGCAGGGACGCGTACGTCATGGTGGAAGACACCGGCTCGATCAACAAGTCGGACGTCGGTGCGCCAAATACGACTGATAACATTCTGAACGCTCCGGCCGAAGTCCGTCTGACCGCCGCGATGAAAAATGACATCCGGGACAGGCTTCTCTTAACCAACCCAAATCTTCGTCGCGTCATCATCCTCAACCAATAACCAATGAAAAAGGGCGAAGGCAGGTGCCTTCGCCGCTTGTTTGCACTGCTATTACTGCTGAAGCAGTTCCCCGTTGACGCCTTCCTGCTTGTAGTTGTCATACGCGACCAGCACCACGCCTAGCTCCGACTCCAAACGGTTGATCGCCGTATGCTGCTCCGGCGTCAGATTTGCGAGCTTGCTTTTCATGTTGATCCCCCCTTTTTTGGGTTTTGGGTGTGTCAACATGTAGTATCTCGACTTGTTGCTCCCGTTATGACCGACGTTTTCGAGATGCTCTCGCCAGTTGCTTGATCTGCGGTGTGGACAGACTTTCGCCCGTTTGCATGAACTGTTTGGCCTTCTGTTCCAACTGGTGCAGATCGCCTGCTGTCAACTTCATCTCGTCTTCGATTTCGACGATGGTCGCCCGCTCAAACAAACGATGGAGCGGAATCTCCAGACCGAAGATGCGCCTGATGCTTACGGCAAGCTGTGTCGCCCGCAGCGAATGTCCACCGATTTCGAAGAAGTTTGCCGACGTCGAAACATGCTCGATGCCAAGCACTTCATGAAACAGACGAGCTAGCACTTCCTGTACCGCAGTTTTTGGCGCGGTGACTTCCGCGTGCGACTGAGCATCCAAATTGGGCAACGCTTTGCGGTCGAGTTTGCCGTTTTGCGTCAGCGGCAGTGCCTCGAGCGTGATAAATGCGGTTGGCACCATGTAATCGGGCAGGCTCTTCTGCAAGAAGGAGCGCAACGCCCCGCTGTTCGGCGTTGAAGTCGCTTTTGGGACGATGTACCCGATCAAACGCAGATCGCCTTGCGGGTCGGGCCAAGCTGCCACTGCCACTTCCTCAACATCCGGATGTGTACTCAGCCGCGCTTCCACTTCGCCAAGCTCAATCCGAAACCCGCGCACTTTGACCTGCTGATCCAGACGGGCCAGATATTCCACGTTTCCATCGGGCAGCCAGCGCACCATGTCTCCCGTGCGGTAGAGCAGGCCCTGTCCGCTGAAATGATCGGGCACATAACGCTCCTCGGTCAGTTGGGGACGTTCATAATAGCCGCGCGTCACGCCTGCACCCCCGATGTACAACTCACCGGGCACACCGATCGGCACAGGTTGCATTTGTGCATCGAGCACATAAAATTGCGTGTTTACGATCGGTTTGCCGATCGGGATGAGCGCCTGTTCTGTGCCCTGCACTTCATAAGTGGACGACCAGATGGTAGTTTCGGTCGGTCCGTACATATTGAAGATGGTGCAGGACAGCTTCTCCCGAACGCCTGCCACCGTCGCTGTCGTCAGCGCTTCCCCGCCAAGCATCAACAGCCGCAGTCCGCCTAAGGCGTCTGACGTTTCCGGATTGTCGAGCGCCATCTTCAGCAAGGACGGGGTTCCTTGCAGCAGCGTCACACCATGTTTGCGCGCCTGCACAGCCAGTTGGTCGGGAGTGGGGATGATTACCACTTGAATGCCCCGCGTAAACGGCCACAACAGTTCCAATACCGAAATATCAAAGGCATAGCTCGTAGCGGAAAGCAACACATCCCCGTCCTGTAGCTTGATCCGTTCATCCATGCCGCAGAAGAAGTTTGCGACATTCTGATGCTCCACCATCACCCCTTTGGGCAGTCCTGTAGAGCCTGACGTATAGATCAGGTAGGCAAGGTCGTGAAGCGATGCTGTCGATTTTGCCGATTCGCTCGCCATCTTGGCAGTACCATGTACTGCGAACGGATTTGTGCTCAATGAAACGAGCAACACGCCAGGATGTTCTGGTAACTGCTCCTGATGGCGATCCAGCGTCACCAGCGCATGGACGTTCGCATCGTGTAATACGTAGGCGATGCGTTCAGCCGGATAGCTCGGATCGAGCGGCACATAGGCCGCACCCGATTTTAAGATGCCAAACAACCCGACGACCAATTCCAATGACCGTTCGATGAAGATACCGACCCGCCTTCCTGGTCCGACACCACATTGTTCGATCAGATACCGTGCGACCTCGTTCGCACGATCATTCAATTCTGCATAGGTCAATTGTTGCTCCTCGAACACGAGGGCCACCTTCTCCGGCGTCTTTGCCACTTGCGCTTCGAACTGCTCATGGATGCAGAGGTTGCGCGCGGCGGGAAGCGTGTCTTGCGTCCGATTCCAGTCGATGAGCAGACGCTTTTGCTCCGCTTCGGTTAACAAGGGCAACTCGCCGACCGTGCGCTCCGGCGTTTGTACCAACCCTGCCAGCAGGGCGAGATAATGCCCGGCCATGCGTTCGATCGTCTCGCGCTCGAACAGATCGGCCGCATATTCGATCAACAGCTCTGCGCCCGCTTCCGAATCGAGCATGGTCAGTGCCAGGTCACATTTTGCTGTCCCACCGTCAAACTCGAGCGGTTGCAATGTCAGTCCTTCCACCGACTGTTCGCCACCCCCGCCTTCCACGTACGTAAACATCGCTTGAAAAATCGGGCTGCGACTCAGATCACGCTTTGGCTGGATCGCTTCCAAGAGCAATCCGAACGGCATATCGCCATTGGTAAATGCCGCTGTGCTCGCTTCTTTGGTCCGCATAAGCAAGTCGGCCCCGCTCAACTCGGGCGTGACCTGTGTCCGAATCACCAGCGTGTTCAGCAGATACCCGATCAACTGTTGTGTCTCCTGCTGTTTGCGCAACGAGACCGGCGTGCCGATCAGCAGATCTTCCTGTCCCGTATAGCGATAGAGCAACGCTTGATACGCCGCAAGCGTCACCATGAACGGCGAGAGGTTCTGTTTGCCGCCCAACGCTCTGATCGCCGATCTGATCGTAGTGGGCACAGATACCTTCACCTGTCCCCCGCGATAGGTCTGCACGGCAGGACGAGGACGGTCGGTCGGCAAGTTCAGGACAAAGTCGCTTCCGGCAAGCCTTTCCTGCCAATACGACACCAGCTTTTCCCGATTCGCCCCTTGCAATTGTTCCCGCTGCCACTCGGCAAAATCGGTATATTGCAGCGGCAGGTCGGGCAGTTCCATCCCTTGGTAGTGCATCAACAGTTCGCCAAAGAACAGTCCGAGCGACAAATTATCGCTGACGATATGGTGCACGATCAGCAAAAACAGATGCTCCTGTTCACCCGTCTGCCAGAAGCTGATCCGCAACAACGGCTGTTGTTCCAATGCAAAAGGCACCTTCACCTCTGCCAAAATCTGCTCCAGCACCACCGCTTCTGCCGTGCCGCGCACGTCGTTCACCACGAGCGGCACCGCCAAGGAATCGGCCACCACGGCCATCGGTACGCTGTCAAACTGAGCGAACGTGGTACGTAGCGTTTCATGGCGTTGCACGATCTTCGCTACGCTCTGCTCCATTCGCTCCAGATCCAATGCGCCGGTGATCTTGACCACGTTATACATGTTGTAGGCCGGATCATTCGGCTCCATCTGCTGGAAGAACCAAATGCGCTCTTGGTCGTACGACAGCTGTGCGGGTCCCGTTCCTTGACGACGTGGAATGCGCGTCTCCGCCTTGGCCAGCTTACTGCTGTCGATGTTTTTTTCCTGTAGCTTCTTTTCCAAGAGCGCTCGTTGCTCCGGTGAGAGCGCCGCGAGACGGTCTCCTAAATTTTTCATATCGCCCGCCCCTCCTTGACCCGCAGCGGCAGGTCGGCCAATTTTTGTGACGGATCGAGAAGTACCGCTCGCAGCAGGCGCTCCATGTCGGATACGATCTGCTCGATCGTCTCCTGTTCAAACAGGTCTGCGTTAAACTCCCAGAAGCCTTTTGGCTCCTCATTCGCATCGAGCACCGCGAAGACGATATCATATTTTGAAGTCGAGCCGTCGATGTCGAGATCGACGATCGACAACGGCATCCCTTCGAGCACCTGCACCGTCGGTACGTCCACATGGACGAACATCGCTTGAAAGATCGGATGACGGCTCTGATCGGGTGCGAGTTCCATCAGGTCAACGAGCAGTCCAAATGGAATGTCTGCATGTTTGTGTACGGCGACGTTCACTTCCTTCACCTTTTGCAGCAGCCCGCGGAACGTCATCTCCCCATGCACATCCAGGCGGAAAACGATCGGAGTCAGGAAATAGCCGACCGTGTTTTTCACTTCCAGACGGGAGCGGTTAACGTATGGCGTCCCAACGACGATGTCCTCCTGTCCGGAGTAGAGATGGAGCAGCGCATCATACGCGGCAAGAAATACCATAAACGGCGTGACGCCTTCGTTTTTCGCAAGCAGATTGATACCTTGGAACAGATCGCTCGGCAGGCGGAAATGCTTGCGCTTGCCTTCATAACTCATCACCGCTGGACGCGGATGGTCGGTTGGCAGATCGAGTTTCAGTGACGCGCCCCCAAGTTGCCCTTTCCAAAAAGCGGTCAGGTCTGCCAGCACGTCCCCTTGCAGATAATTGTGTTGCCATTCGGTCCAATCGGCATATTGCACATCGGGGAGCGCCAGTTGCAAGGGGTTGCCCATCACTTCACTCATGTAGAATTGCAACAATTCCTGATCGGTCACCATGTAGGTAATCCGGTCGGTGATCAGATGGTGCGTGACCCACAGCTTGATATGCTCCTCTTCATCCAACCGGAACAGTTGAATGCGAAACAGCGGGGCTTCTGTCACATCAAAAGGAACTCGCGTGGCCTCCACCATCAGACGGTTCGCCGTTTCACGGCGCTCCTCCAGCGGCAGGTGGCGCAAGTCGATCCGTTCCATCTCCACCTCAAGCTGTGGCAAGATGACCTGCATCGGTTTCCCATCGATCACGCGGAAGACGGTGCGCCACGCTTCATGGCGGCGCACGATCTCCTGATAAGCGCTCAACAGTGCATCAGGGTCGAGCTGACCTTTGATGTGCTGAGCGTTGTAGTTGTTGTGGCGTGGGTCGTCAGGAGTCTCTTGGTAGCTCTCCCACAGACGCAACTGGTCGATCGACAAGGGGCTCGGGCCGTCATGCCCGCGCTTTTTTATGCGCTCCTTTTGCGGAGCCGCTTTTGACACATCGATACCTTTTTGTTTCAGCGCCATTTCCAGCAGTTTGCGCTTGTCAGGCGGCAGTGCTGCCAAACGTTTTTGCAGATCGTCCATCTGATCGTTCCTCCCTGCTCCTCGCTCGCTTACTGATCACCCGACAGCCGGGCCTGCACTTCTTCCAAATCGAGGTCTTCGATCTCACCAAGCAGACGCTCCAACTCATCCAACTCATCTTGCGCCAAGCCAGTTTGCGCAACGCGCTCGGCCAAACCGGCGATGGTCGGCGCTTGGAAGAACTCATCCATCGGCAGTTCGACCATGAACTCCTGACGAATCCGCGCGACCAGTTGAATCGCCAACAGCGAGTTGCCTCCGAGTTCGAAGAAGTTATCGAGCACCGACACCTGCCCGACGCCAAACAGCTCGCCGAGGATGGAAGCGATCTTCTCTTCCGTCTCATTGCGCGGCGCGACATAGTCGGCATCGCCTTCACGCTGCAAGGATGCATCTGCGCCACCTTGTGACAACGCGCCCATCGTGTAGGCTTGCTGGTTGGCGATGACCGCTTGCAGGTCTTGCGTGGAGACGATCACCTGTGTCATCCCGCTCGCCATGATGTTGACCAGCGCTTCCATGCCTTCCGCTTTGGTCATGCCATTTTCTTCGCGCATCTGCTTCATATGCGCTTGTACGGCCGGGTTGCCATCCATCTGCTCTTCCTGCCAGGTCTCCCACTTCCAGATGCTCCAATCGATCGCATACGCACGCGTGCCGTTCGCCGTCTTCTGGCGGGCAAAGCAGTCGAGGAACAAGCTCGAAGCCGTATTTTCCAGCGCGCCCAAACCACCGACTTGCCCAAAGGTCGAAGCGAACAATACGAAAAATTCCAGCTCGGTGCCTTTCAGCGCCGCCTCCAGCACCAAAGCCCCCTTCACTTTCGGATCGAGCGCGTGCGAGACGGCGTCTGACGTTTTGAACTGCATCATGCCCATGCCGCGATTTTCCACCGCATGGAACACGCCGTTCAGTTTGCCAACCTGTGCTTCGGCCTGCTCGATCGCCGCTTGCACCTGCCCAAGTTGGGTGACATCAGCCGCTGCATAGAACCAGCCTGCCTGCTGCCCGAGTCGAGTCTGCACAAGTTCGCGATCTTCTGCAGGGCCAACCAGCACGACTTTTGCCCCCACCTGCGAAGAAAGATATTCGGCCAGTTGCAAAGCGGTCTCTTCAGCGCCGCCTGTGATCAGATAGACTGCCTCTTTACGCAGTTCGCGCCCGCGTCGGGAGGCATGTTTCAGCGATGCTTGCTCGAACGCTTGCACGAAGCGGAACTGTCCGCGATAGGCGACCAGCTCTTCTGTCGCCTCTGACAAAAGTTCCTCCGCCACCTGTTCCACACAATCGGCCGCCTGCTCCGCTCCTGTGGAGGGGAGATGCAGATCGAGCGTGCGAATCGACAGCGCCGGATACTCCTGCGGGATGACTTTGCAGGCGCCAAGCAAGGTGGCGCGCTCAGGGGCAAACACCTCACCACCCGTCACTTCTTGCAAGTTGTTGGTGACGACGGTGACCGCGATCTGCTCATTCAGACCTTGGTCGGTGATCGCCTGCGCCAGATAGAGCAGGGAGTTCAGCCCGCGCTCCTGTGCCGCTTCATAGCGGTCGAGGCTCGCATCGGCCAGCTCCAGTTCGGTCAACGCTCCAAAGTGCACGATGCGCTCCGGCGTTTGACCGGACTGCACAATCGCTTTGATCAGTTCTCCGTACTGGGCGCGATCGCGCAGGTCGAGGCCGTATAGACGCTCTTCGAGGCGCGAGAAGTGATCGTCCGCGACGACCGATACGACCTCATGCCCTTCTGCTGTCAGTTCGTGCACGACTTCCCTGCCAAATCCGGCATCATCGAGGAAGACCAGCCAGCGCTGCGGGGTCTCGATGGCGGCGGCTGTCAGGTGACCTTGCTTCCACACCGGCACGTAGTACCAGTCGGCGACCGCTTGTTTTTTCACAAGCGACCGTTTCGCTACCCCCGGCACGCTCGGTTGCAACATATATTTTTTACGCTCGAACGGATAGGTCGGCAAAGGAACGCGAAGTCGCAGTTCCGCCTCCCCATACAACGTGTTCCAATCGATCTCGACGCCCGACACCCACAGTTGACCGACAGCGCGCAGCCAAGCGGCTCCGTCCTGCAGCTCTTCCTTGCGGTGGCGCAGCGAGGCGACCGTGTCCGCTTTGGCGCTAATGGCAAGCGCCGTCTGTTTCACCATTTTGCCAAGCGCATGGCCCGGCCCGACTTCTAGATAGACGCGGGACGGCGTGCGCAGCAGTTCCTGCACATTGTCCGCAAAGCGCACCGCTTCTCGCAGGTGCGTCACCCAATAGCGGGGATCGGTCGCTTGTTCTGCAGTGATCCATGAGCCGCTGACATTGGACAGGTACGGCAATTGCGGGGCGTTCAGTTCAACCCCCTGCACCGTTGCCAAAAAGGCATCGAGCATTCCGTCCATCATCGAGGAATGGAACGCATGCGAGGTTTCCAAGCGGTGCGACGAGATATTTTGTTGCTCCAGCACGGCTGCAAACGCCGCCACCGCTTCTCTGTCACCCGACACCACGCAGGCGTTCGGTGCATTGACGGCGGCAAGCGAGAGGTCAGTCGGCAGGATCTCCCGCAATTTTTCTTCCGACAAGATCACGGCGAGCATCGCACCTTCTGGGAGCGCCTGCATCAGCGCACCGCGCGCGGCGACCAGTTCCAATGCCGCTTCCAGTGTGAACACGCCCGCGAGGCAGGCGGCCACATATTCACCGATCGAGTGGCCGAGCATCGCTTGCGGGGAGATCCCTTTGGCGAGCCAAAGCTGAGCCAACGCATATTCGATGACAAACAGCGCGGGCTGCGTCAAGCGAGTCTCGGTGAGCGCGTCCTGCGCTGTTGCCTCCTGTCCTGCTTGTGGGTAGAGCACCGTGCGCAGATCGAGGCCAAGGTGTGGCTTTAACAGTTCGGCGGCGCGGTCCACATGGTCGCGGAACACCGCTTCGCTATGATAGAGGTCGCGGCCCATCCCCACATACTGCGCCCCTTGACCAGGGAACAGGAAGACCACGGAGCGCTCGATCTCTGCTTCACCAGTCGTCAAAGAGCCGCTGCCTGTGCGCGCTTCGTCAGCCGACACGAGCAGTTCTGCCGCATCCGCATGGTCGCTGACCACGGCAAAACGGCGATGTGTGAACGCTTTGCGCCCCTGTTGTAACGTATGCGCCACATCGGCCAGCGCCTGATCAGCTTGCGTGCTGAGATGTGCCGACAGATTGTGGGCAGCTTGCTCCAACGCGGTCGGCGTCTTCGCTGACAGCACGAGCAGGTGGTGTGACGAGACAGACGGGGAGCTGTTCGCTTGCGGCGCCTCTTCGAGCACCACGTGCGCATTCGTACCGCCGATGCCAAAAGAAGAAACGCCAGCGCGGCGCGGACCATCCGTCTCCCACGCTTTCAACTCATGGTTCACGTAGAACGGCGAGGAGGCAAACGGAATTCCCGGATTGCCTTTTTCAAAATGCAGGGAGGGCGGCAGTTGCTTGTGCTTCAGCGCCATCACCGTTTTGATCAGGCCCGCGACACCTGCCGCGGCGTCGGCGTGGCCGATGTTCGATTTGACCGATCCGAGCGCGCAAAATTGCTCGCGTTCCGTCTTGTTGCGAAACACTTGTGTCAGCGCCGCCACTTCAATCGGATCGCCCAATGCGGTCGCCGTGCCATGCGCCTCGACATAGCTGATCGTGTCCGGTTCCACGCCAGCCAGCAGTTGAGCTTGCGCGATCGCCTGCGCCTGACCGTCGGTGCTCGGCGCGGTGTAGCCGACTTTCATCGCACCGTCGTTGTTGATCGCCGTCCCTTTGATCACCGCATGGATCGTATCGCCATCGGCCAGCGCTTCTTCCAAACGCTTCAATACCACCACGCCGACCCCTTCGCCAGGCACCGTACCTTTGGCTTCAGCGTCAAACGTGCGACAGTGTCCATCCGGTGACATGATGCCGCCTTCCTGATAGAGATAGCCCTGCTTCTGAGGCAACGTCACGGCGACGCCGCCAGCGAGCGCCATGTCGCATTCGTACATCAGCAGGCTTTGGCAGGCTTGATGCACCGCGACCAGTCCGGTCGAGCAAGCGGTGAGCACCGTCGCGGCCGGGCCAGTCAGGTTGAGTTTGTAAGAGACGCGCGTCGCCAAAAAGTCGCGGGACACGCCCATCAACGCTTGCAGTGGCCCCATCGCTGCCACCACATCTTGGTTGGCGGCGAGATACATCGACTCATGACGGTTGCTCGCCGCTCCGCCAAACATGCCAACTGCGCCTGCAAAGCGTTCCGCATCATATCCGGCATGCTCAAGCGCACTCCAAGCTGCCTCCAAAAAAACGCGCTGCTGCGGGTCGGTGATCTCCGCCTCGCGCGGGGTGTAGCCGAAAAACTCCGCATCGAAGCTGTCCGCGCCTTCCAGCACCCCGCCGCGCTTGACATAATTGGGATGCTGAAGCAATTGTTCGGAGACCAGAGCCGCTTTCAGCTCTTCATCTTGAAATGTGGAGATCGATTCCACCCCATTTTTGATGTTCTCCCAGAACTCCTCCACATTCTTTGCGCCGGGAAAACGCCCCGACATGCCGATAATCGCAATCCCTTCCATCAACGCGTTGCTCATCTCTTATGTCCTCCTGCCCTTCATCATCTGTTTGCGTTTGGCGAGCATCTCTTTTTGTTTTTCCACACGGTTTTCGACCACCGCAAAGGATGGCTGTTCGGCCGATTCTTGAACCAAGAAGGCGGCCAACGTATGAATCGTCGGGTGACGGAACAGCTCGACCACCGTCAATGCCCGCTCGGGAAACTGCCTGACGAGTTGCTTGTGCAACTGTAAGATCAGCAGTGAGTCACCGCCCAAGTCGAAGAAATTATCGTGAATCCCGACCTGCTCCACAGCCAGCAGTTTCGACCAGACCTCGACCAACTGCCGCTCGATTTCATTTTGCGGCGGATGGTACGCGTTTTCACCTGCCCCTTGTGTGGCGACAGGTGCTGGTAACGACTTGCGATCCACTTTGCCACTTGGCGTCAACGGAAATTGATCGAGTGCCACAAAAGTGGACGGTACCATGTAATCAGGCAGCCGCTCGCGCAGGAAATTCCGCCATTCCAGCGGACCGCTCGTCGCACCATCCTGTGCGACCACATAAGCTGCCAAGCGTTTGCCGCCTGGCAGGTCATTCCTCGCCATGACGACCGCATCTCGAATCTCAGCATGTTGGGCCAACGCCGCTTCGATCTCACCGAGTTCGATGCGGAACCCGCGGATTTTCACCTGATGATCGAGACGCCCCAGATACTCGACCGTGCCATCTGGCAGTAGGCGTCCCACATCGCCCGTCTTGTACAACCGCCCGTACGGACTGTTGACAAAACGTTCCTCGGTCAAATCCTCTCGCTCCAAATATCCGCGCGCCACTGCACGTCCGCCAAGGCAGATCTCTCCTTTTACCCCGAGCGGCACGAGCTGCATCCGCGCATCGAGGATCAGCACTTTCGCATTGGTGATCGGTCGGCCCAGCGACGGCAACAGCGGCCACCGTTCTACCGATCCCTCCAGCCGGAGCGACGTCACCACATGCGTCTCAGTCGGCCCGTACTGGTTATACAAAAGACAGTGCGGATGCCGCCTGAAAAATTCACGCACAACAGGCGTGATCTGCAACTGTTCACCTGCTGTCATCACTTCTTGCAACGCGGGCAGGTCAATGTTTTGCTCCACGCTCACCTCGGCCACATGTTGCAGTGCGACAAACGGTAAGAACAAGCGCTCGATCTGTTGCTCCCGAAGGAATTGCGGCAATCCGGTCAGATTTTTCCGCATCTCCTCGGTCATCAGCACCAACGTCCCGCCTGCACAGAGCGTGACGAAGATCTCTTGAAACGACACATCAAAATTGAGCGAAGTGAACTGCAGCGTCGTGGCCTGCATAGCGCGGGCGTCCTGCAATTGCCAAGCGATCAAGTTCACCACCGCACGGCCTGGCATCGCCACTCCTTTTGGCACGCCGGTCGAGCCCGAGGTGTATAGCACATAGACCAGATGATCCAATGTCACCTCATGCTCCCGATTCGCCGAGCTTTCCGCCGCCCACAGCGATTGATCGCGTGCCACATTGACGACCGAGGTGACCGACGCTTCCCATTCGGAGTCACTTTGGTTGGTCAAGAGAATCGACATGCGCGACTCCCGCACGATCCGCTCCAAGCGCTCTTTCGGATAGGACGGGTCGAGCGGCACATAGCATCCGCCCGCCTTCAGAATCGCCAACAGCCCCACGATCATTTCGGGCGACCGTTCCATCGAAATGCCAACTGGAACATCCGCCCCCGTGCCGAGACGTTGCAAATAGCGCGCCAGACGATTCGCTTCCTCGTTCAGCTCCCGATAGGTCAGCATCCGTCCTTCCATCCGCACAGCGACCGCATCGGGAGTCTTGGCCGCCTGCGCTTCCACCAACTCTTGCAAAAGCGGCAGAGGTGCATCGCCCGCTTCCACTCCGCTACCTGTCGTGGCTTCCGTGTGCTCCGAACCGAGCAGTCTGAGGCGCTCATCGCCGCCCACCGTTTCCAGCACCGCGGCCATTTGTTCCTGTGCGGAGAGCAACTTGATCTCACCCACCGTCAACTCGGGCTCGCGCATCGCCTCCACGAACAGCGTTTCAAAATGACCGATCATCCGTCGAATCGTCGCTTCATCAAATAGATCGGTGTTGTACTCCCAAGTCCCCGTCAGAACACCGTCCGTCTCCGCCATCGAGACCAACATGTCAAACTTCGCCGTTCGGCTCTCCAACTCCACAGGTTCGAGCGACAAATCGGCCAGCGCCACCTTCTCGACATGAGCATTTTGCAGCACGAACATCGCCTGAAACAACGGCGAACCGCTCATATTGCGCTCCGGCTGAAGTTCCTTGACCAGCATCTCAAACGGCACATCTTGATGTGCATACGCCCCCAGCGCCGTTTGGCGCACCTGTCCGACCAATTCGGAAAACTTGGGGTTGTTCGACAAGTCGCTGCGCAACACCAGCGTATTGACAAAAAAGCCGATTGTCTCCTCGATTTCCTCCCGGTTGCGTCCGGCGATCGGCGTCCCGACACAGATGTCCTCCTGCCCTGAATAGCGGTGCAACAGGGTCACAAATCCACTCAAGAGCGTCATAAACAGCGTCGCGTGCTTTTCGGTGCTAAACGCTTTTAGCGAAGCGGTCAGCTCGTTCGTCAGCTCAAACTTCAGCACAGCGCCGGCATAGGTTTGCACAGGCGGACGCGGCCGGTCGATCGGCAGTTCCAGCATCGGCAATTCTCCGCCAAGCTGACTTTTCCAATACGAGATCTGCCGCTCCAGCACTTCATCGGCCAGCCATTCGCGCTGCCAAGCCGCATAATCGGCATATTGCACCGCTATATCGGGCAGTTCTCCACCACTGTACAGCATGGTCAGTTCCCGAATCAGCACACCGACCGACCAACCGTCAAATACGATGTGATGAAAGTTGAGCATCAACACATGTTCTGCTTCGCCCAGCTTCAACAGCGAGTAGCGCAGCAGGGGCCCTTGTTGCAAGGAAAAGGGAGTTTCCGCTTCAGCCTGCACATGCCGCAAAAGCTCAGCGTCCCGCTCCTCGAGCGGCATCCCGCTCAGGTCCACGACCACAAGCGGTGTCCACCCAGCAGGCGCGACCACCTGAATCGGCCCTTCGTCCCCCTCTGCGAACGTGGTTCGCAGCGACTCATGCCGCTTCACGATCGTATCGAGGCTTTGCTCCAAGGCGGACACATCCAGCTCCCCGACGAGCTTGACAGCAAACGGCATGTTGTACGCCGACTTTTCCGTCAAGATTTGATCCAGCACGTACAAGCGTTGTTGAGCATAGGAGAGGGGAAGTTCCTGCTCTCGCGACAGGAGCGCAATCGGGGCACTTGCTCGATCACTCCCGCTCGACGCTTGCAAAATCCGCTCCACCTGTGCGGCCACATCGACAGCGCGCGGTGATTCAAACAGTACCTCCAGCGGAATCCCGACGCCAAACGCGGTGCGAATGCGCGACATCGCCTGCGCCCCGAGCAAAGAATGGCCGCCCAGTTCAAAGAAATCATCTTCGATCCCGACGCGCCCCACCCGCAACACGCCAGCAAAGATCGCGGTGACGATCTCTTCGGTCGGCGTGCGCGGCGCCGCATACACGGCCTCAGATGGACGTGAGTTCTTCACCTCATGCCGCACCAGACCGACCGGAATTTCTTGGCTTGGAAGCGCTTGCCACTTGGTCTGCGGAGACTGTGCCGCTCCATAGAGCAACGTCGTCAGATGACCCGCCATCTTCTCGACCGTCTCGCGCTCGAACAGATCGGCGCTGTACTCCAACACGCAGAGCAGTTGATCTGCCGTCTCTGTCACATCGAGCAGGAGGTCAAATTTCGCATGGGTGCGCGCAATCTCCACTTCCGTTGCCGTCACACCGGGTAGCACGACCAGCGGCCCCGCCGCATTTTGCAGCGAGAACATCACCTGAAACAGCGGCGAATAAGCTGTACTCCGCTCTGGCTGCAACTCCTCAACCAGCTTATCAAATGGCATCTCCTGATGAGCATAGGCGGCGAGCGCCTTCTGTTTCACAGCCTGCAGCAATTCTGCAAATGTCATCTCCTCGGCCAATTGCGTCCGCAACACCAGCGAATTGGCAAACAGTCCGACCGTCCCTTCGACCTCTTCTTGCGTCCGCCCTGCGACGGGCGTCCCAACCAACACATCGCGCACTTCCGCATAGCGTGCGAGCAGGATGTTGAACGCAGTCAGAAGCGTCATAAACATCGTCGCCCCTTCTCGCAACGCCACCTCGCGCAGCTGTTGCGTCAACCCCTCAGGTAACGTAAACTGCACGGCACCGCCACGGCCACTCGCGCGCGCCGGGCGCTCATGGTCGGCAGGCAAAGGCAGAAAGTACGGATGACCTTCCAGCGCCGCTTTCCAAAAGCGTAACGATTCTTGATATTCTGCACCATCCAGCCATTCCAGCTGATAGTGAGCATAATCGGCATACTGAATGTCCGGCTCAGCCAGCACAGACGCCTCCCCGTTGACAAGCCCCGCATAGAGCGCCGACAGTTCCCGGGCGATCACCCCGTTTGACCATGCGTCCGAAACGATGTGATGGAGCACGAACAAGAGCACATGCTCTTCCGCCCCCAACCGATACAAAGTCACCCGCAGCGGCAGATCGTCCGTCAAAACAAACGGGCGAGCGCATTCATTGGCAAGCGATCGCTGGAGATGAGCTTCCCGTTCAGTCTCTTCTAATTCTTCCAGATCGTTCACCGTCAGCGTCCATTCGACCTGTTCACGAACGATCTGTAGCGGCTCACCGTCGCGCTCACGGAACATAGTGCGCAGCGTTTCATGCCTGCGCACGATCTCCTGCAAGGCACCTTGTAAAGCATTTACATCCAAAATTCCCTTTAGATGCAATGCAAACGGCATATGGTACGCCGCATTCCCCGGCATGAGTTGATCCAAAAACCAAAGCCTGCGCTGAGCGAACGACGCGGGAAATGCATACAGAGTCATGTTGTGGATCGTCCCTTCCAGTATGGTTTCATTAAAAGAGAATCAATATTATCTGTTAATTCTATTCGTTATTAAACCTGATAACCCTTGTAAAGTCGATATAAAAATCATGACTGACAATGAACGAAGATTTCGACTAATATCTTAATATTAGTTTTCTTAAAGGAATACGGACGTTAAACATCAAATATATGGAAAAGTGTGTGAAGAAAAGGGGGAGATGACTGATGCGGCTCAAGCGATATGCCTATCTGACACTAGCCTTGGCAGCAGCACTGACATGCCTGCCTACCACCGCAGCCGAAGCGGCATCCCAGAGGATCTGGGGCGTTCCGGTCTACGGTCAATATCCAGAGCTTCCAGCAGGCTGTGAAGCTGCGGCTGTCACGATGATCATGAATTGGGCGGGTGCCAAAGTCTCCAAATCGGACGTAGCCGCGGCGATCGCTCGACAGCCGATGTTTTGGAGTACCGATGGAATTCTGTTCGGCGGTGACCCGCACGAAGGATTTGTTGGCAACCCATTTGAAAAAGAAGGAAGTTTCGGCGTGTTCGCCAAACCTTTGGTGACGGTGGTCGATCGCTACCTGCCAGGGCGCGGTGTCGATCTTTCTGGAAAAACGTTTGATGACCTGTTGCGCGTTATCGATAATGGGCAGCCAGTTGCCGCTTGGGTGACCAATTATTTAGAAGAGCCGAAGATCAACGCCAATTGGCGCACTCGCTATGGCCGAACGATCACTTGGCGTTCCCCCGAGCATGTGATGACGATCGTCGGCTACAACGACACACAGATCATCGTCAACGATCCGGCAAATGGCACGGTGCGCACCTATGCGCGCGACCGCTTCCGCTACGTCTGGGAAACGATGGGACGGCACGCGCTGACCATCAGTTTCAAGCCCCAGGCGAAATTTTCCGTCTATCAATACAGCCGCATGCTCAAAGAGTTTCCGACCTATGAGGAAGGCGTCCAACATGCCAAAATGTGGGACCATGCCAAGGTGGTCGAAAAAAGCACCGGACTAACAAAATGGGATAACTATCCGGCCCGCGTGACCCAGAACAACCGCTACGTCAATGACTTCAAATCTCAGACGGGTGCGATCGGCTTTGCCGAAAAATACAGCAACGCAAAAGTCATCGACGTCACCTCGGGCAAAGTGATCTGGAACAACTGGCCCAAGCTCGTCTACCAAGGCAGCCGCGTGATCAAAACGTACGCATGGAACGATGTCGAAGCGGCGATTGCCTATGGCAAATTGTACGCCAATTCAAGAGTCGTTGACAGCGCGACAGATGAGGTGCTGTGGCGTTTTCAATAGTCATCGCAACAAAAAGACCCCAACAACCGGGGTCTTTTTGTTGTACCCATCTCTAGCCGACGATCACGACCACGCGAGAAATTCGCATGATGCGGACAAAGTGGAAAATGCGGCGGCGTCTACGTCTGCGGCGGCGGCGGACATGGATGACCGCGAAGTCGCGGTCGATGCCTGTGAACCGGCCTCGGATTCTGCGGCCACCGAACTCTTCCAGTTCGACATCGCGACCGATAAAATCGGAGAAATTCATAAAGCTTACACCTCGCTTCCCTTTTAAATCTGCTTCATCCTATGCTCGTCCCACCGCGTTTGAATCTGACAAATACTCATTTTTCCGGCAGGGAACCGCCCCTTTTCCGCGAATTTCTATCCACAACTTAACAGCGTCGAGGGAGCGTGCTCGCCATCGGACGCAAGAAAGGAAATTCACCCATGTCTCAACAAATCGTCTTCATCACTGGCGCGGCCAGCGGCATCGGTTTCCAGATCGCCCGCGCCTTCGCCCTGGCCGGCCACACCGTCGTGATCAGCGACCTGCGAGAAGCGGCGGCCAAACAGGCGGCAGCAGACCTGACAGCACTCGGTTGCAGTGCGCTAGGACTCGGTTGTGACGTCACCCAAGAGGAGCAATTGCAAGCGGCGCTCGAACAGACGGTGGCAGCATACGGTCGCCTCGACGTGCTGATCAACAATGCCGGATTGCAGCACGTCGCACCGCTCGAGGAGTTTCCGACCGCCACCTTCGAACTGCTCATCAAAATCATGCTCACCGCCCCGTTCATCGCGATCAAACACGCCTTCCCGCTGATGAAAAAGCAAGGTTTTGGCCGCGTGATCAACATCGCTTCGATCAACGGGCTGGTCGGCTTCGCAGGCAAAGCCGCCTATAACAGCGCCAAGCACGGCGTGATCGGCTTGACCAAAGTAGCCGCCTTGGAAGGCGCTGCACACGGCATCACCGTCAACGCGCTCTGCCCCGGCTATGTCGATACCCCGCTCGTCCGCAACCAACTGAGCGATCTCGCCGCCACGCGCGGTGTCGCTCTGGAAAGTGTGCTCGAAGAGGTCATCTATCCGCTCGTCCCGCAACGCCGCCTGCTCAGCGTGGACGAAATCGCCCACTATGCACTCTTCCTCGCCGACCCGAAAGCACAGGGCGTCACCGGACAAGCGGTGGTCATCGACGGAGGTTATACCGCTCAATAATTGTTGATTTCGTGCGGCGTGCGCAGTTCTGCGCTATAATGGCTCATACATAGATCTAGTTTGAGGTGAATGAGTCATGAAAAAACTCGTCTTGACTGGTGGAGGCTCGGCCGGGCATGTCACAGGAAATCTCGCCCTCTTGCCAAAACTTGCACAAGCCGGTTGGGAAATTGAATACATTGGCTCCCATGATGGAATCGAGCGGGAGATCATCGCCGAAACGGGACTGCCTTACCATGGCATCGCCGTCGGCAAGCTCCGCCGCTACTTCGATTTGAAAAACTTTAAAGATCCGTTTCGCGTTCTTCAAGGCACGGTGCAAGCGTACCGCCTGTTGCGCCGGATCAAGCCCCAGGCCGTATTTTCCAAAGGGGGCTTCGTCGCCGTTCCGGTCGTCATCGCCGCATGGCTGAACCGCATTCCGGTCGTGATTCATGAGTCCGACTTGACGCCAGGGCTTGCCAACAAGCTCTGCGCACCATTCGCGAACAGAGTATGCGTCACCTTTCCGGAGACGCTGCAACACCTCGACTCGCAAAAGGCGGTTCACACAGGCTCCCCGATCCGCGGTGAGATCCTGCAAGGTGATGCCCAAAAAGGCCGCGAATTCTGTGGCTTTTCAAACGGCAAACCGATCATTCTCGCCATGGGCGGCTCGCTTGGCTCCACCAAGATCAACGAGGCGCTGCGGGCCAACCTCGACGCGCTGCTCCAGCATTTTCAGATCGTCCATCTCTGCGGCAAAGGCAATCTTGATCCGCAGCTAGAAGGGCGCGCTGGCTACCGACAATTCGAATATGTCAACAGCGAACTTCCCGACCTGTTTGCGATGACCGATCTGTTCATCTCGCGGGCCGGAGCCAACGCCATCTTCGAATTCCTGGCCCTGAAGAAGGCGCACCTGCTGATTCCGCTCAGCCGAGCGGCCAGCCGCGGCGACCAGATATTAAACGCTCGCTCTTTTGAAAAACAAGGCTACAGCCGCGTGCTCTTCGAAGAAGATCTGACTTCAGACACTCTGCTCACAGCTGTGAACGAGACGTATGGCCAGCAAACCCAATTTGTTGCCGCCATGAACCAAAGCAACTCCGCAAACGCGGTCGAACTGATTTTCAACCTGATTCAACAAGTAGCGAAAAAGTAAGCAAAGTGAACCAAAAGACCTTCACACCTACCGTGCGGGTCTTTTGTTTCGATCTGGCCCCTCTTTTGAGGGCAATTGGCTCTTTTCAATTTGCGAAAGATTCACTATAAAGAGAGGAGAAGATTTTTCAAGAACGGGGAAGGGGATCGGTATGCAGCGCAAAACACTTTATCAAACAGTCTACCATCGACTGCGCTATCAAATCCTCAGCGGTGATTGGCCGATCGGCAGCAAATTGCCACCAGAACGGAAACTGGCCGAGGAATGGGGTGTGTCGCGTAACACGATCGTCCACGCCTATGCCGATCTGGAAACGGAAGAGTTGATCTATTCCCGCGTCGGCAGTGGCCGCTACGTTCAAGCGTTGCCGCCGCCATCCGCACTGCCTAGACTGCATTGGAAAGACAGTCTGCCCGGCGGCTCCGCACTTTCTGCACCATCTTTGATGACCGAATTACACGCTTTGGTCGGCACGCGCTCAGCACTGAACTTCGCGTTTGGCGAAGGGGGCAACCACACGCGGCTCAAGGCCCAATTTGCCAAAGGGATCGATCCGTTGCACATTTTGGAGACGTCCGAAGCGGACTACCTCTTCCCCGTGCAAGGTCTACCCGAACTGCGCAGTTGGATCGCAGAATGGATGGGCTGTGAGCAGATCACTGAGCCCTCCCAGGTGATGATCACCAGCGGTTCACAGGAAGCCCTGCAGATGACGACGGCGATCTTGGCCAATCCTGGCGACTCGATCGCCGTCGAGATGCCGACCTACTTTGGCGCTTTGCATCTCTTTCAATCGCTCGGTCTGCACCTGATTCCGGTCCCCGTCGATAACGAAGGCATGCGCATCGACGTGCTGGAAGGCATCCTGTCCCGCTCGCGTCCGCGCTTTATTTATACCGTACCGACTTTTCACAATCCGACCGGAACCATTTTGTCAGAAGCTCGCCGCCAGCAATTGCTCGCGCTCAGCGAAAAACATGCCATCCCGATTGTCGAAGATGACGCCTACCGCCATCTGCACTTCAATCAGGAACCGCCGCCACCGCTAAAAGCGCTGGATCGCCAAGGCAACGTGATCTATATCAACACCTTTTCCAAAGTGCTCTTCCCCGGCCTGCGCCTCGGCTGGGTGGCGGCAAACCGCCCGTTTATGGAACGGTTGACCCGCTACAAAGAGCTATCGATCTCCACCAACACGTTCGTCCAACACGCGCTCTGGTCCTATTTGCAAAAAGGGGCGTTTCAAGATCACCTCCAGGAAGCACGTTGCCATTACCAGCGCCAAGCTGCGGTGATGGACGAGCATCTGCGCCAACTGATTCCGAAAGGCATTTCCTATATGACGCCCACAGGCGGTTTTTACTACTGGGTCTCGCTGCCCGAGCAGGTCAGCCCAAAAGAACTGCTGCAAAAAGCGATCGAGCAAAATGTTGTCTTCGCCACCGGCGACATGTTCCTGCCCCGCGAGACCGAACAGCCGTTCATCAGGCTTTGCTACAGCCACGAAACAGAAGCTGGCATCGAACAGGGCATGCGAATCTTGTCTTCACTTCTATAACCAGCAAAGACCGATGCCCTCACGGCATCGGTCTTCTTATTAGCTCAGAGCCAACTCAATCGCTTTTTTGGCATGGAGGTATGTGGTGTCAAACAGCGGCACCTGCGCATCGTCTGGCTGTACCAACAGTTGGATCTCCGTGCAGCCCAAAATGATCCCTTCTACCCCGTGTTCCTCCGTCAACCGCGCCATGATTTCACGGTACCGTTTGCGAGACACGTCCTTGACCACCCCTTGGCACAACTCGTCAAAAATGATGTCATGCACATCCTGCCGTTCGACCTGACCCGGAATGACAACTTCCACCCCATGCCCTTTCAAACGTTCGCGATAAAACTCTTGCTCCATCGTGTAGCGGGTGCCGAGCAACGCCGCTTTCTGCACGCCTTGTTCGAGCAAAGCTGCTGCTGTGACATCGGCGATATGCAGCAGTGGGGTGTTGATTCCCGCTTGAATTTCTGGTGCCAATGTGTGCATCGTATTGGTGCAGATCAGCAGCAAGTCCGCTCCGCTCGCTTCTAAGTTACGGGCTGCACCGAGCAAAATCTCGGTCGCTTTTTGCCAATCGCCCGCTCTCTGACAAACTGCAATCTCCTCAAAATTAAAGCTGTGCATCAGCACTTTTGCCGAATTTAGCCCGCCCAGCTTGTCTCGCACCAGCGTATTGAGCAACTGATAATAGACAACTGTTGACTCCCAACTCATCCCGCCAAGCAACCCGATCGTTTTCATTTGTACCCTCCGTTTTTCCTTTCGATTTGCTCTCATCATACAGGGGAAGATGTCCTTACTAAAGAGCCAATTTGGTGGTCGAAAAAAGCCACTCTTCCTTTTTTAATGATAATTAAGAAAATATGGTATGCTAAGGGCACTAGATTTTTGTGAAGGAGGGATGACCGATGCGAACTGAAACATCGTCTTTCGAGAACGCTCCGTGCATCGAATACATCTTGGGAGGAATATCAATTGGAATTTAAAGACGCTTTGCAAAATCATTTGGACGCGATCACCGGAAAAAATCTGACCGCGTTCTTGTCAACCGTGCAGAAGGACAACATCTCGTTAATCCTGCCGAACGGGAAGTTTATCAACGATCGCCAAGAGTTCGAAACGTTTCACCAAAACTGGTTCTCCGACCCAGACTGGTCGATGGAGTGTGAGATTCTGAAAACGGTCGTCACTTCCGAAATGAGCGTCGCTCTGCTCAACGTGTTGTACAAAGACCTCGATCCACAAGGTCAACCTTACGAGAAGCAATATTACCTCTCGCTCATCTTCCAGCAACATGACGGGAATTGGCTGCTCGTGCATGACCAGAACACGTTCCAAAACTGACCGCCCGCAATACAGAAGGCTCTCCTCGTCGAGGAGAGCCTTTCTCTATCCCAACACCACCCGGTCACTCACCAGCTTCTCGCCGCGGATTCGCTCAAATTCGGCCAGCAAGTCGGGCACCGTCAATTTCAGCTTGTCTGCACTCGGCACGTCCAAAATGATCCGCCCTTGATCCATCATCAGGAGGCGGTTGCCCAGATCGAGCGCTTGTTGCATGTTGTGTGTGACCATCAAAGTGGTCAACCGTTTACGCTCCACAATCTCTCGTGTTAAATCGGTCACCACCTGCGCCCGCGCCGGATCGAGCGCGGCGGTGTGCTCATCGAGCAGCAAAACTTTTGGATCGGTAAACGAAGCCATCAACAAACTCAATGCCTGGCGTTCACCACCGGATAGCAATCCCGCCTTGGCGGAAAGTCGCTGTTCGAGACCGAGGTTCAAATCGGCCAGCAACTCGCGAAACAGCTCCTTGCGCTTTCTGCTGACCCCGATCCGCAGCGTGCGCCGTTCCTTGCGCGAGTAGGCGATGGCCAGATTTTCCTCTATCGTCATCGAAGGAGCTGTGCCTGCCATCGGGTCTTGAAACACGCGCCCGATCACTTGCGCACGCCTGTGTTCAGGAAGATGAGTGGCCGACTGGCCGTCGATTTCGATCGTTCCAGCGTCCGGTCTGAGCACACCGGAGATCATGTTCATCAGCGTTGACTTCCCCGCTCCATTGCTTCCGATGATCGTCACAAAATCACCTGGCTGAAGCGTCAGATCGAGATGGTCCAACGCGACTTTTTGATCGGGAGAGCCCTCATTGAACACTTTGCGAACCCCCTCAAGCTTCAACATGCGATTCACCTCCTGAACTGTGACGGCGCTTTTTGCCCGATTTTGCTTTCCACGTCTGAAGTGTCTTCGGCGAGATCAGCGCGAAGATGACAATCAGCGCTGTGATCAATTTCAAATCGGACGGATTCACGCCAGCCTGCAACGCAAACGCCACGATCAGCCGATACAAGATCGCCCCGCCAATCACCGCCGCCGTCGCCCGTGCGATGCTTGAACGACCAAAGATCGCCTCACCGATGATCACCGACGCCAGCCCGATCACGATCATCCCAATTCCCATCGATACATCGGCAAACCCTTGATACTGCGCCATCAAAGCGCCAGCCAGCGCAACCAAACCATTGGAAAGGGCGAGCCCTAGCACTTTTGCCCCGTCCGTATTCGCGCCGAAGCTGCGAATCATCCGTTCGTTGTCGCCAGTCGCTCGTAGCATCAGCCCCTTTTCGGTGCGCAAGAACCAATCCACTCCCAACTTGACCACCACCACGGCTACAACCATCACTGCCGCAAGCGACAGATCACCTAGCACATTCACGAGCGTCGCATTCACTTTTGTCACCAAGGTCTCTTCATTGAGCAACGGTACGTTGGCCCGTCCCATGATGCGCAAGTTGACCGAGTACAGCGCGATCATCGTCAAAATCCCGGCCAAAAGCGGGTTGATCTTGCCCTTCGTATGCAAGAGTCCGGTCACGCTTCCCGCAAGGATGCCAACCGCTACTGCGACCACCGTGGAGAGCAACGGATGGTATCCGGCTGCCAACAGCGTCGCCGCCGCTGCGCCCCCCGCTGTAAAACTGCCATCTACCGTCAGATCGGGAAAATCTAAGATCCGAAAAGTCAGATACACACCGAGCGCCATAAATGCGAAGATAAGTCCTGATTCAATCGAGCCGAGCAGAGCGAATACCATCGTCACAACCCCTTTTCTCTACTGTGAATTGGGCAGCAGTTTGGAATTTTTCCTCATCACGTCTGTGATTTCAATCCCTTGCGCCTTTGCCGCCTTCTCATTGATCCCAAGCGTCAACTCCTGCGGTAGTCCGACCGGGAGTTGATTGGGCCGTTTGCCATTTTTCAAAATTTCCACCGCCATCTCACCCGTCTGATAACCCAGTTGGTAGTAGTCCATCATAAACCCGGCAAAACCACCTCGCTTCAGTGAATCAGACTCGGAGACGAAGAGCGGCAGATGATTTTCATTTGCGACCTTGACCACCGCTTCGATCGCTGAGACGACCGTGTTGTCTTTCGGCACGTACAGCACATCGCTACGCCCTACCAGCGAATCGGCCGCTTGCTTCACCTCTGAAGAATTGGAGACGGTGACAAGAACCGCATGAAGTCCCGCTCGCTCCAGTTCCCCTTTCGTTGCTTCTACAGACACGACCGCGTTTTGCTCGCCAGAGTTGTAGATGATGCCGACGTTGCGCGCCTGCGGGAAGAATTGCTTTAGGCTCTCGACCATCTTTTGAGCCGCTTGCGGGTGCGTGTCCGATGTGCCTGTCACGTTTTTGTTCGGCTCCTCCAAGCTCTTGACCAGCTTTGCCCCGACTGGGTCGGTAACCGCCGTAAAGAGGATCGGCTTGTCTTTGATCGCCGTCGCGGCCGCCTGCGCACTCGGCGTGGAGATGGCAAACACCAAATCCTTCCCTTCCGCCGCAAACTTCTGCGCGATCATCGCATTGGTGGACAGATCGCCTTGTGCATTCTGAATATCGAGCTCCAGATTGACACCTTTCTCATAGCCAGCATCTTTCAGCGCTGCGACAAACCCCTCGCGCGACTCATCGAGCGACGGATGCTCAACCAATTGCGTAATCCCAATCTTCACCGCGCCTTCCATCGGCCCGCATGCGGTCAGCATGGCGAGGCTTAGTGACGCCACCAACAATTTTTTCCACACTTGTCTTCTCTCCCTTTTCTCACACTGTCGCACTTCACCACATAAAAGCACATATGCATAAAAGCGTTGAAGTGATTCTATTGGATAACCTGCATGCTGTCAACCACTAAATCAAATAGACGAAATAGATGCTCAATTTAATAAAAAGAGGCTTCCCGCAGATCGGAAACCTCTTGCTACTTCAAATTCATTTTTCTGGGCACCAGCGTCTGGACATTTTCAAACGCCGATTTCTGCTAAAAAATCGAAAATTAGCTCCTGATAGCGATCAAGTTCTTCCAAATTCGGCAAAATGCCTACGTTTTCGATCCACTCAAAGCGGGAGCCTTTGATGCGCTTGCAGTACTCTATTGCAATGTCCTGAATCGGCTTGGGGTCGCGCTCGCCGTACCTCCCCTAGATTAATTTCTATATTTTAACATATCGTTACAAACGTGAACATCTATGGTACGTTTAGTTGTATATCATGCAAAGATGTGAGGCCATTATGAATCCAAACGTATACTCGAAAAAAGTAGGACTGCTGCTGATCCTCGGGATTGTGTTCATCGCCGCCAATTTACGGGGTGCGATCACAGGCGTCGGACCGTTGATCGGTGCAATTCGGGCGGACACGGGCCTGTCGAACACGATCGCCGGGTTGTTGACGACGCTCCCGCTCCTTGCCTTTGCAGCCCTGTCACCGCTTGCTCCAAAAATCGCACGCCGCATCGGAACTGAAAATACGCTGTTTGCTGGCATCGCACTGTTAGCGGCGGGGATTATCTTGCGCTCCGTCCCCTCTGTAGCCGCCTTGTTTGTCGGGACTGCGCTGATCGGCTTTGCGATCGCCATCGGCAACGTCTTGCTCCCCAGTCTGATCAAACGAGATTTCCAGCACCGGGTCGGCTTGATGACCGGGCTCTACACGCTGGCGATGTGCGCTTTTGCCTCACTCGGTTCTGGCCTGAGCGTGCCCTTATCGGAGGGCTTGGAGCTCGGCTGGCGATTGTCGTTGATGTGCTGGGCACTGCTTGCAATCGTCGCCCTGTTCATTTGGTATCCGCAAGTGCGACCACTCCCTACCGATGCTACGGAGCCAAGTAGATCAACGCCTCGTGACACCAGACTCTTCAAATCCGCGCTGGCTTGGCAAGTGACTTTGTTCATGGGCTTGCAATCTTTTGCCTTTTTTGCTGCGGTCGCTTGGCTTCCCGAGCTCTTGCACAGCAGAGGCATTAGCGAAACAACTGCTGGATGGATGGTTTCCTTGATGCAGCTCGTCAGTTTGCCAGCGACATTTTTCGTCCCTGTGCTGGCCGGACGCCGCAAGAGCCAACGCGGTCTCGTCACAGCGATGGTCACCGTATTTTTTATTGGATATGGCGGCTTGCTGTGGGCTGGCAACTCACTGCTCATGCTGTGGATCCTCCTGCTCGGCCTCGGGCAAGGGGCGAGCATCTCACTTGCACTCACCTTTCTCGCCCTGCGCGCACCAAATGCCCGCGTCGCAGCCGATCTGTCCGGAATGGCACAGTCTGTCGGCTACCTGCTCGCAGCCTGCGGGCCGTTCCTGTTCGGTTTCTTACATGATCTGACGCACGCTTGGACAGCTTCACTGCTCGTGCTACTTCTGTCCAATGTCGCATTGCTTGGAGCCGGACTTGGCGCGGCGCGCGATCAAAAAGTTTTCGACTCACCATAACCCGCGTTCAACTCGCGGGTTTTTCCATGTGTGATCACATGGCTATGAAAACACGAAAAGCCCGACCCCTCTCCGCATGAAAAGGGCGGGCTTACACGATCCAAAAGGAAAACGACTAGTTGTCTACCACTTCATAAACTTCTGCATTCACCGGTTCGAGCACCAAAGCGGGCACCTGGCCGACAAAGTTTAGAAAATGAGCGGTCTGGTTGTGGAAGTCTACCGCCGCTTGATCCTTCCAGCGCTCCACAATCACAAATGAATTGGGCTGATCCGACTCTTCGAACAAACGGTAGGTGATGTTGCCTTCCTCTGCTTGCGAGCCTTCCACAATTGATTTCGACAGCGTGAGAAACTCCTCACGGTGCTTTGGGTCAACGACCAGATAGGCATGAATGATAATCATGCTCTCAGCCACCTTTCCTTCAATTCTTTCCCTCTTATTTTGCGCGAACTGGTACAACTATGCAACCATAGATGGTCGATGTTACGCGTTTCTGATACGATAAGAAGCATCAAGCAAAAGGAGTGACCGACTTGAATCTGTTACCTCCCCGCGTAGCTCAGCACGAGAAAAAAATGGGCACCCGCCTTGGTTCTCCAGCGATACAACTGCTGCTGTTGATCATCGGCAGCGCGCTTTTTCTGATCAATGAAATTCTGATCAAAGCGGTGACAGACAACCCTTTCATCCATGGCCATCTCAACGATATCCTGATTATCTGGGCGTTCATTCCCTTTCTGAACCTCCTGCTCTCGCTCCTTCCGATCTTCCGCACCTTCAGAATCGTTACCTTGCGCTCCTGCCTGTTGTTGACCTTGCTGATCGGAATCGTTTGGGAATATCTACTCCCATTGCTGGCAACGGTTGGCACCAGCGACCCGATCGATCTGGTGATGTATATCCTCGGCGGCGCAACATACTGGCTCTTGCTAAAAATCATCGCCGCGATACCGAGTAAATCCCGCTAACTGGCTTTTCATAGGAGGAATTGTTCAAGATGATGGACCACCAGGAACATCGTAATCCACAACCAACCAACACCTCTGAATCGACAAAAGCGCCAGAATCTCCACGTTCCGCACACGCTACTCCAGCTACCCTCCTACAACGCGCACAAGTAGCACCCAACGCACTTTCCAGAACAGACATTTTACAATTGCAACGCACTGTCGGTAACCGGGCGGTGCTACAACTGCTGCGCGCGACAGCCCAAATGTCGGAGGCAAGCGAGGCAGAACCGGACGAAGAGCTGGTCGATGCCGAGCGCCCGTCGGCTGAAGAACTCACACTGGCCGATGCGGAGCCAATTTCAGTTGCCGGTGATCCACACACGATCGAATACAAAAAAGTCGGAGAAGAGGTAGAAATTGGCGTCTCCTCTATCTGGGAAGAGATCCACACCATTCATCATGATTTACGGCGTCTCAATCTGCTCGACCCTGCACTGACCCACCAACATAACGTGACGAAGAATGCCACCAAATCACGTAAGCTGTGGGAATCAGATTTTAACAGACTTGATCGCAAAATCGATCAAAAGAAGACAGAAAAGCGAAAAGCCCGCCTGGATGATGAAGATCGCTATGAGACAATTCTCCTTGAACTTGATCGATTAGAAAAGGAGCTGCATACGGTATCACGCAGGCTCACCATCGAAAGACACACCGAAAAAGCGGCCATCCACAAATACATTGGCATAGCAGTTCGAATCAATTCTACCGTCGTAGCTGAGGTACTCGGTGCCAAAATGCCGATCGTTGAATTGGGCACCGATGCGACGGGAGCCAGCGCTAATACGGTCCGCTACCACACTGGAACGGCAGGAGATCCGATTCCGATCATCTGGTACAAACCGCAAGCCTCCTATGGTGCGATCACCGTCGATGATTACAGCGGTGGGCTACCCGCAGCTCAAGTCGTGCTCAATCCCTTTGCGGCGAATCAGGCCGTTGATGACCAACATGGAAACTCCTATACCTTTGGCGTCAATGCTGCCAACAGGGCAGGGGTCGGCACGGTCTGGCCCAACACGCCAAAACACGGCAAAACCCGCACCAACCAACAGGATTACAACCGAGTTCTCGCCTCGCTCGGGTATGATCTATCTGCACACGGCGAGGACGGGGATCACGTGCGCGATTTAGGCTTTGGCGGGAACGATGTGATCGACAATTTCTGGCCGCTCGACAGCGCGACCAACCGCCATGCCTTCAACGGCTGGCGCTCCACCTACTACATCAACTACAAAAAATCTCAAACTGCCGGGCGCTGGAACATTTTCAAAGCACCGCTCAACTCCGGCTCCTTGATCGGCAAGTATTTCCGCATCAAAGGCGAAGAAAATGCGAGCAGCCCTGCGGAGAACAACTCCGACCAATCGGGTAGCGACACGACATATGGTGCGGCAGGGATAATCATCGAACGAGGTGGCACGTTTATCAATGAAGGATGATCACACCAAAAGATGCTCACACAGCCAACTCCGCACCAGTAAACGAAGCAACTTCACTTACGATCAACTGAGGTCTAGACAGTTCCCAAGTTGTCTCTTCCGTCACCGTCAGTAACAAACGAAAGCTGTAACTGCTCATGTTCTCCGAATCGGAAAGTGAGCAGTTACAGCTTTCATTTTTGTCGGCTAAACAAATGGTCATGGATAACAGGAAGACGCCAGGGCAACCCCTGCGTCTTCCTGTCCCCAATCACTTGATGAGAATTTTCGCTTCTACAGCAATGCCCCGATCCAATCGAAAGAGATGCGCTACTCGCTTGAGGTTGCTCTGCGAACATGAAGCCGTTCATCTCGTTGTGTTCGTAAAAAGGAAGGACATCTAAGTATGGTGTTTGCATCATGTTGGCCTGCAACAGGTTTTATGACGATTCGCCCGGCATCACCAACCGTTGCGGGACTTACACCATAATCTTGCAGATTTCGTTGGTAAATTCCACTGGGTCCTCGACTGGCAATCCTTCGATCAGCAGGGCTTGGTTGTAGAGCAAGGACGTATAGAGGTTCACCTTCTCCTTATCTTGCTCATAAGCGGCCTTCAGCGATTGGAACACGTCGTGCTGAGGATTGATCTCCAACACTTTGTTCGCTTTCACATTGGAGCTGTTCGGCATGGCGTTCAAGATTTTTTCCATATCGATCGTCACATCGCCGTCTGTAGTCAAGCAGACCGGATGCTTGCGCAGGCGCTTGGAAGCTCTGACGTCAGACACTTTCCCCGCCAGCTGAGCTTTCATGTGATCGAACAGCTCTTGATGTTCCTGCGTTTCTTGCTCAGCTTGATCTTCATCCGCCTCAATGCCCAAGTCACCGCTCGAAACGTTTTTAAATTGCTTGTCCTTGTAGTTCATCAGCGTCTTGATCGCAAATTCGTCGATGTCGTCGGTGAAATACAACAGTTCATACCCTTTGTCGAGAACAAGTTCGGTCTGTGGGAGCTTGTCGATTCTGTCGATCGATTCGCCGGTCGCGTAATAAATGTACGCTTGATCTTCCGGCATTCTCGATACGTATTCGTCAAGCGTGACCAGTTTTTTCTCCTTCGAAGAAGCGAACAGCAACAAATCCTGCAGCGAGTCTTTTTGGGCTCCAAATTCACTGTACGCGCCATATTTCAATTGTCTGCCAAACGATTCATAGAACTTCTCGTACTTTTCACGCTCATCCTTCAACAAGCTGAGCAGATGACTCTTGATTTTACCCGCGATGTTTTTCGCGATCAGCTTCAATTGACGGTCATGCTGCAACATTTCGCGGGAGATGTTTAACGACAAGCTGTCCGAATCGACCATCCCTTTGACAAATCCAAAGTGGTCGGGCAACAGGTCGGAACATTTATTCATGATCAGGACGCCGTTCGAATACAGTTCCAGCCCCTTCTCAAACTCCTTGGTGTAATAGTTGAACGGAGTCGTTTCCGGAATGAACAGGATGGCCTGATAGGTCACAGCACCTTCGACGCTGAGATGAATATGTTTGACCGGTTGATCGAAGCCGTAATGCTTCTCCGCGTAAAACTTCTCATAATCCTCGGTGGTCAGTTCATTTTTATTTTTGCGCCAGATCGGTACCATGCTGTTGACGACCTGTTCTTCTTGGTACTCTTCAACTTCCGTTTCGCTGCCTTCCTTCAACCGTTTGCCGCTAAAGTCCAGTTTGATCGGGTAACGGATGAAATCGGAGTACTTTTTGACCAGCGACTTCAATCGGTACGGTTCCAAGAACTCCTCATAGCTCTCGTCTTCCGTGTTTTCTTTGATTTTCAATACGATTTCGGTGCCGACTTCTGCTCGCTCCACGGGCTCAATCGTGTAGCCCTCAGCACCTGTCGATTCCCATTTGTACGCTTGGTCACTGCCCAAAGCGCGGCTGACAACGGTGACCTCATCTGCCACCATGAAAGCCGAATAGAAACCGACGCCAAATTGACCGATCAAATCATGTCCGTCTTTCGATTCATGTTCTTTCTTAAACGCCAATGATCCGCTCTTGGCGATCACACCGAGATTGTTTTCCAGTTCTTCAGCGGTCATCCCAATCCCAGTATCGCGAATCGTCAGCGTCCGGTTCTGCTTATCAGGAACCACCTTGATCATATAACTTTCGTTATCGAAGACCAACGCAGAGTCGGTCAACGCTTTGTAGTAAATCTTGTCGATCGCGTCACTTGCGTTGGAGATCAACTCCCGCAGAAAAATTTCTTTTTGCGTATAGATGGAGTTGATCATCATTTCCAACAGTCGTTTGGATTCGGCTTGAAATTGCTTTTTTTCCATACAAATTCTCCCCTTTGAATAGTGAACGTTCTCCAGCAAGTCTTGTTAGCACTCAAACACAATGAGTGCCAGTAATTTTTTTATAACATTCTGCCCTTTTTATGTCAATCAAAAAAGTCCGTCAAAAAACGACAGACTCTTATCGGACAGTATGAACAACAACCTGTCGATTGAAACACCATAGAACGGCTAAACCCTGTGCACAGCCAAGTAAAGCACCAGTAGTACGCGATATCGCGGCAATCACTTCATCAGGGTAATCCGCTCCGAAGCTGGAATGCGCGGTTTGGCGGCGGGGATGTGTTTCGGATAGCCGACGTGCAGGTTCCCTAGCACTTTCTCACCAGGCAGAATCCCCATCGCCTCGCGAAATACAGCTTCTAACAACCACGGATAGGTCTCCCAGACCATTCCGATCCCCTGCTCCCAAGCGAGCAGACTCAAGTTATGTATCACACAACTTGTCGAAGCATAATCCTCTTCCCGTGTGATCAGATTGGTGCTTTCTCGCATGACGACGGTGATGATCATCGGCAGCGACATAATCCGGCTATAGAACCGCTCGCCGGTCTCTTGCTTTTTGGCTGGGTCGGATTCCCGCATTTCTTTTATCGTGCGGACCGCCTCTGCCATCGTGCGTTTTCCTTGACCGGAACTAATGATAAAGCGCCACGGTTGTGTCAGATGATAATTGGGCACCCAGATCGCCGTCTCCAACATCTCCATGACGAGATCGATCGGCACCTCTCGATCTTCAAATGAGTGGACAGAACGTCGCTCTTTGATTAACTGCGCAAGGCTCGAACTCATGTTTCGCTTCTCCTCTCGGTCGCTCTCCGATCCTTTCCGACTTGCGAATCGCTTTTGAAATACGCCTTCGACGATCATGCATTGGACACAAGCTTCCTCTCAAGCTCATCGAAGCATGCACTTCACCTAATTGATAACAATTCTCACTTGATTATATCGAGACCTTTTCACTTCGACCATAGACGAAATCCAGATTCATCATGGACAAACGAGTGAGTGGATCACCTGAATGTCCGTGATCCGCGAATGTTTGCGGCAAAAAGAAAAGCGAGAGAATCAAGTTCATTCTCCCGCTTTACAGGTATCGATTTATGGAGATCACATTTTTCCGCTACAGCCAGGAATAACTGACATCAAAAAACAGCAATTTTGACGTGGAGTTTTGTACATAAACCTGATAATCACCGCTGTGCAAGTCGCTAAAGGTCGTGCTATCCAACCCGCCACTGTTGACCTGCTTGATGACAGTGGACTGTCCAGTCGTCTGATTGTACAGCCAAACCTTAAAAGACCAAGTCGTATAATGATCAAATCTGTCGAGGACGTTGCCAAATGAAACGGTTACACTCCCCCCGTAGGAAACATTGAGGGCACTACCATTCACCTGTGCTTGCGTGCCACCCAACAATCCGAGATTTGTCGAGCCGCTGCCTTCCGGGGCTACAATCAATGCACTCGCACGGTTCGAACTGCCAGTCTCCGCCGCTACAGCAGATACTGTGGGGACCGCGGCCAACGATAACGCCAGAATACAGGTCACGAGTTTTTTCATGTAAGAACGCCTCCTTTTATCTAATTATATCAGTATATTTTTAATTTTCAATATAAAAATCAATTCATTATTTTCATTGCACTTACGAAAGTTGCAGGTATTCATAAATGAATACCCCCTCGTGGAACTAGCAGATTTTTACAGGTCCTTACTGCTCACCAAGCTCAATCTGCTGGATTCAAAAAAACACGAGTCTAGCAATAATTATATAATAAATTTGTAATCAAAATATAAGGAGGTTGTTTCGAAATGAAAAAAGCACTTATCGCTGCTGTTGTCGCTCTGTCCGTCTGCACACTCCCAGTTGCCGCTATGGCCGCACCGGTGAACCACACGTCCCAAGGCATCATCAACCCAGAGGTTGACACTTACGGTCCGAACAGCTTCTCGGTCGCAAACTATCTGTATGTCAACAGCGGCAACACATTTACAGCAAGCTCCACCACGATGACTGTTCAAATCGATAATCTGTCGGGTAGCGTCACCGTGAGCCTAGAAAAGGACGGCAACGCAGTTTCAAACTATAACTACACATCAAGTAAAGCTGTAAACTTCACCGTTACCAAGGGCAGTTCCTACAAAATCAAGGTAACTAACTCGGGAAGCGGCACCGCTTCAGGCAAACTTTCCGTGATGTACTAATTCTGCACAGCAAAACAGATGGCCATTTCGCAGGCCATCTGTTTTGCTGTGCAGAATGATCGATATCGGTGGTCGATCTGACGTTCGATCTGAACAACAGCTCTAGATCGAGATGTTGACGAAAATCGCCCTACTACCTTCGTGACCAAAACCATTTCGAAAACAAGGTCAAACAGCCATGAGCATCGCTCGGCCAACCTGGTCACCTCCACTTGTTTAGCCTTGCTGTTTCAATAATTTTCATTTCCAGCAATGCATTTTCCCCGCAGTAGTTTCGGACACCAAAATAACCCCCTGCACCAAAATACGGTGATCTGGGAGAAAACGGAGGTATTCGATTACCTCCTCCGGGCTTTTTCGGTTTGATCAGGCGATTTTTGGAAACGACTTTGGTCTACCTTCGGGGAGAGCGCTCCCTCGTACAGAAGCTCCTTTTTCAATTTTTATGAACAAGCGATCCAAAATTGTTTATAAAGCGGGTCAGGCAAAACGAGGTATCTTTTCCTTGCGCATGTCACCCTTTTTTCAAGCAAGCTTGGTTGCTTGCGAACCTTTCGCATCGGCAGTAACAACATTGCTATAATAGACAAAGAGCGTTTTGGGGTTGTCTCGATAGAACCTTGGAACGCACAATCGAAGCTTGCCACAGAAAGGATTGAGGATTTCATGAGTATGCCAGTTTCTGTCCCTGATCTTTCGTCAAGGCCACACACTTGTACGGTGACTCGTCAAATGAATACAGCGCCTGCCAAGCTGTTCCAAGCTTGGACGAAGCAATTCGGCCTCTGGTTTGCGGCACCTACTAGCGTCATCATGCAAGGGGAAGTCAACACCGCCTTTTTCTTTGAAACTGTCTACAAGGATCAACGCCATCCACATTACGGACGGTTTTTGAGACTCGAGCAAGACCGACTCGTCGAACTCACATGGGTCACCGGAACTGGGGGAACAAAGGGTACGGAAACGGTCGTAACGGTTGAACTCGAGCCAAGTGAAAACGGAACACGACTTCGTCTTACCCACGCAGGGTTTCCGGATGAGGAGTCAAAGAACCGCCACGAAATGTCCTGGCCCATGGTGCTCGAGCAACTCGATCAACGAATGATGGCCTCTTCGTAAGAAGACAGAGGGTCGAGCGCGCAGTTGGTTGCTGTTGAGGCGACTCCGGCTTTGTGGCGATGTGGATAGAAAGGATTCTTGTTGCGGAATACGATTGTTCACTTCTCGCCTCTACGTGATGCCGTGTCCTTTCACCGTTTCTACATTTACAGCTCTTGCGAAGTCTGCTCTAGCAAATCATGTCCTTATTGACTACGCTCTCCGGGAAACGAACAAAGTCAGCCGTGAATGCGGCTGACTTTGTTCGTTGCCTTTTTCTTGACCATTGACTCCTGACCGTGAGACGAAACGACGCAAATAGTCTTCGCATGGGGAGCCACGTCACCAGATCTGCCAAAGAAGTCGAACAGATCACCAAAACTCGGATGATCGGCCTGCCACCTCCGCCAACCACACTGATGGGCTTGTCTCTTGCGCCAAAAGGGAACCGACAGCTCGATATCGAAGTAGTGGATAACGAATGCATAAGGAGTTCGAATCGAATCCGATGCGCACTAGCCAAACCCACCCGACAACCAATGCTACACCCCTTGGGAAGTCAGCCCCGCTCCCAAAACAGGCTGCTCCTTCCGCTCCAATCATGCAGCTTCAAAAATCGTTCGGCAACCGAGCCACAATGCAATACCTACAAGCACGCAGCTCCGCCAAGACGCTTCAGCGGGCCCTTGAGAGCGAAGAGTACAATACGAAAAACGAAGCCAACATCAAAAGCGCCAAGTCATTTTTCGATGAATATGACAAGGCGGTGCAGCGTGCCTACCAATACGTTATTTCCGTTCCCAGTCTCAGAGGGTATGCTGATTTAGACGGGTATACTCAACTCTGGATCACCAAATGGAACAAATACTTAAACAATGAAAAAGTCGATCTGATGGCCGCCACTTTCGGCTACGTGATCGAGTCGTTGGTGAGTACAGAAGGTTCGGAGTTTAAGCCTGCTCCCCCGTCCAAATGCTCCGTTGCCACACAGGTCACCTACGGCGGCACGCGCCCCGACCTCGTCCTTCGGTCGACAAAGGACGGAGGTGACATCGCCTGGCTCGACCTCACCGCTTCGAACAGCGCCGAGCATATCTATGACAAAGAAGGCTGGCGCGATAAAGTCAGCATCTTTGCCGAGGCTACGTACCCCTCTCTGAATCCGGGCACTTTATCCTTCATGGTACAAAACAAAGACAATCTCGGGAAGCTCAACGAAGACGATATCAAAAAACGCCTAGCCATCGCCAAAGAAGCATATCGGCAACGCAAGGCCGAATGGATCCAACTTGGCAAAAAATTTACCTATACCAAATTGAAACATGACATCGGGCAGCCCGTCGTCTTACAAAAACTAGATGGCAGAATCCGCCAAAATTTCATTCATAAAAAAATCATGGATTACTTTGGTGCCGAGATCAGCCTCAAAATGGTCCCCAGTGTCCTGCAAGCCATGAGGGTTGACCCTACCAGCTGGCATTTCAGCACAGGTTTCAGCGTCAGTGAAAGCGCAGGTGAATCCTGGCTCGTTGACCATCCGCTGCCCACGGAAGTCGAGGATTCGGAGATGCATGTCGAGGAATAATGAAGAGCAGCCGTTGGCTGCTCCTACGCTGTTTGGCAATTACAATTCGATGTGAGTCCCTCAACCCGTTCCGCCGTCGCCGCAATCTGCCTTGCCATGCGCTCCGTATCGTCCATTGCTTGCTGCACAGTAACCTGCAGGTTATCAAACGAGGTGGACAAGCGTTCATCCATTTCCCGCATCTGTTGCGATAGGCGTTCATCAACTTCTTGAATTTGTTTGGACAGGCGCTCGTCCACTTCTTGGATCTGTTTTGACAGCCGTTCGTCTACTTCTTTAATCTGTAGTTCCAACCCCTGAATCTGCTTCGATAGTCTTTCATCTACTTCTTGAATCTGCTTCGATAGTCTTTCGTCTACTTCCTGAATCTGTTTTGACAGCCTTTCGTCTACTTCCCGAATCTGTTTTGACAGCCTTTCATCTACTTCCTGAATCTGTTTTGACAGTCTTTCGTCTACTTCCTGAATCTGTTTTGACAGCCTTTCGTCTACTTCCTGAATCTGTTTTGACAAGCGTTTCTCACTGGCTTGTACTGCACTATGAACAACGTCGTTCACATACACTTTCATTCGTTCTTCACTCTCATGAATGGCTTCACGCACAGTGTTGCCCATCACGCGCCCGATCTCCAAAAGGAGCTGTTCGTTCGTCACTCGGTGCACCTCCCTTTTGTTACAACTAGACTAGCACCAGATGGGAAGGTTAAACAATACCTCAAATAACAAACAGCAAGAATCCGATAGCCGCTTAACAAACGTCGCAAAAGCTCTATAACATGATCGCGCGATGTTGCATTTTACCCAACTTCCTTTTTCCGTCCGTTTCTATTTCTACACCATAAACCATTAAAAATTTCAACCAGCGATAACCTCCCACGAAAGAACGGACATTGATGCTAGTGGAAGTTCTTGCACCTTTACGTTTCGTCTTCGCCCCAAACATAAAAATAACCCCCTATGATTGTCATAGAGAGTTACGAACAGACCCTATTCAGCGATTGGACACACCCGAACACCCAAATCGGTCACACTCGGACTGCCTCAAATTCGCGTAAATTACTAGTATGTTTTCAAAATCAAGAAAAACGCGATATTTAGCAAGAACATTTGCCCTTAAATCATTTTGGCGGGAGCACGTGGGAATCGAACCCACCCAGCCTACACCGTAGGCCGCACATGGTTTTGAAGACCAGGGGAAACACCAGTACTCCAGCTGCCCCCATGTGAGAATAAGATCATTATATCCTATCTTCCTAAGAGATCAAACCTCTTTTTCCATAGTATCTGAGCCAAAAAGAACCATTCATTCAACTCCCTACCGAATACTCCTCAGACAAACATTTTTCTCCGCCATATTACCTGTCTGCCCACACGCCCACGAACTTCACATCGCAAAAGCTCCACTCTCCCACATGCTACACCCGAAACGTAAACCCATCCCTTCCAGCCACCTTGGAACAGCACACGACTCTACACTTCCCTCCTCTCGCCGCGAACCCCCGCACATCATTTCGAGCAAAAACCTCTCCCCAGACAAAACAAAAGGCTCACAATCACGTGAGCCTTTCCTCTACCCTCTTTTCCGAGCCAACAGCAAGTAACAGAGCACGGCCCCCACTTCAGCCACTGCAATGATCACGCCCATCGGAATTGCAGTCGTACTGCCGCCAATGCCCACAAACGGAGCTACGACCCCTCCAATGATAAACGTCAGAACCCCAAGCAACGCCGAAGCGGTCCCGGCAGCCTGTCCCTGATCCTGCATCGCCAGTGAAAAACTGGTCGTGTTCACAATCCCTACACTCGCTACGACAAAGAACAATGGCACTAACACCGCGATCAGTCCAGCTTCCAAGAGCAACGCTACCAACAGCGACACGCCGCCCAACGTTGCTAGCCCAAGCCCGGTGATCAACAGCTTCGTATCGCTGACTCGCCCCGTTAAGCGCCCAGTAACCTGACCTGCGATGATGATGCCAAGCCCGTTCATCGCAAAAATCAAACTAAACATCTGTGGCGTAACTCCGTAGATCTCCTGCAAGACAAATGGCGACCCAGAGATATAGGCAAACATCGCTGCCGTAACCAGCCCAGAAGCAAGGGCATACCCCATAAATACACGGTTGCGAGCCAGTCCGCGAAAGACGGTCATCGTGGTCTTGAAACCGCCCTTCATTCGGCGCTCAAGTGGTAGCGTCTCCTGCATCCCGAACATCACCAGCAACAGCATCACGACACCGATCAATCCCAGCACGATGAACACGCCTTGCCATGAGGTAAACCGCATCAACTGCCCGCCAAAGATCGGGGCCAAGATCGGGGCCGCCCCGTTGATCAGCATCAGCAATGAGAAAAACTTCGTCAGTTCCGTACCCGAATACATGTCACGTACGATCGCCCGCGAAATTACGATCCCTGCCGCTCCTGCCACCCCTTGGATAAAGCGCAACATCACCAAACCCCAAACGGTAGGCGCGAACGCACACGCCAGTGAAGAGAGCGCATACACGATCAGTCCAATCATCAAGGGCTTGCGTCGCCCTTGCACATCGCTGACCGGACCAGCCACCAATTGCCCCAATGCAAGCCCGAGCAAGCAGGCGGTCAAGCTGAGCTGCACCATCGAGGCACTCGTATGCAAATCGTCAGCCAGAGCGGGCAACGCCGGTAAATACATATCAAGCGACAACGGCCCAAACGCCGACAGCGACCCTAAAATCACAGCCATCCAATACCTGCGGGTTCTTGCAGGCGGACGAGAAACTACTTCACCGTTCATCTGACATACAACCCCATTTCTGCATCCCAACCACTTGTTAGAACAACTTTTTCGCACATTATTCACATCTTAATTACTCCTGCTGAGTGCGTCAAGTTCTTTCTTCCTCTTCACAGCAACGCCTGGACCGAAACAGCTTGCTAATGACAATATCGTAGAACCTATCAATAGTTTCATTCCCACGTTACGAATATGATGATGCCTGTAAGGTGCTGGTGTCACGCTTCTCTTCGATCGATTGGACCTGATGCTCCGCTCCGTCGCTCAACTGCTTAGCCGATGACGCAACTTGCTGAGCGCTCGCCCCTAGATGATCAACTAACTTGATCAACTTTTGATTCATTTCGGACTGTGCCTGTTCCTGCTGCTCCATTTTTTTGCAATTTTTTCACCAAGTCCAGTTTGAACGATCAAAACGCCCGACGCGAGCAAAAACATGATGTTTAACACGATGATATCGTGCAGACTTAAATAAAAGAACACCGCCCGTTCTACAGGCGGTGTATCTCTTCAATCTTTCTGCTGGTTCGGATTCGTTTTGACGTGATGGGGAGCCAGGTCGGGCTTTAGCGCCTGCACCATGTTGTCCCAGATCGTAGTGTCCTGTTCCCCCGGAACTTCCATGTTGTCAGGAACATTGACATCTTGTCCCATCATCACATCTTCGGTTGGAAATTGGCTTGCCTGTTTCTTTAGATCGATCATCGGGTAATCCCTCCTTGGTGGGTCACTTCAATTAATAGCATCACCCACGCGGTACCCGTTTGATTCGCTCGACCTTTTTTCGATATAATCACCAATGTGGAGCAGTATCCCCTTACTGGATCTGAAGGAACTTCCAGTGAAGGAATAACGCCTGAATGCTGACTTCAGAACTGAACTATAACAGCAATCTACAAGCCACAACCCTTGGCGAACTTCCGATCCGAGTTCGAGATGGATATGATCCCGCACTTTTTCACAATACTTTTATCGGATGAGAGTGACTACAAGCCTGTCTGCAACACCATTCCGAACGGTCAGTCGCCATCGAAGTCTTTGTGAACAGGCTGCTCGTCATTATATCGGAACTGTTGACAGGCTTGCCCGCAAACGGTTATGGTAGATTTCGTTGAACGAAAGAAAGGAACGGACTTTTCATGACTGCAAAACGCTATTTCACGGTGGCAGAAGCGAATGCGCTCGTGCCACAGCTGGAAAAGATGATTCGCGATCTGCAAGGGATGAAGCGCGAGATTCAGCACAAACATACGCAGCTTCAAGAAGCGAAACTGCAAACAGTCGGCAATCAGCTCGTTGCCAATGACGCTTTTTTTGCTGAAGAGGCGGAATTGGAATTTCTCCTCTTTAGCGCAAACTTGATGCTCGGACAGATTCAAGGCACAGGTGTAGAGATCAAAGACATCGACACCGGACTATGTGACTTTTACGCCTTGCGAGATGGTGAAGTGGTCCTCTTGTGCTGGCGGCTTGGCGAACCAGAGATTCGCCATTGGCACGGCGTCTACGATGGTTTTATCGGTAGACGTCCGATCGATTTTTAAACGAAACAGCCAGGTTCCCTGCGGAGCCTGGCTGTTTTCTTACCCACGCGCCACTTTTATCCGTAGCTTGGTGATCCGCCCGACCGGAAACTTTAGCTGTCCGATGCGCAAGCCTGCATGTTTTAGTTCCTCTACGATTAGATGGCGGAAGTATACGTAGTCCACTTCCAGAATGTCCTTTTGACCATCCAGTATATCTTGCAACCCGGCACGCAGCGCGTCGTCGAGGAACACTTCCACTTTTAGTTCCTTAATCTTCGACTTGCCCGTTCCCTCCGCCATAGCACAGCCTCCTTTGTCACCCCTCGCCCTCATCTATCATACCTACACCATGGAAACACAAAAAAGACCGCCGAATTCGGCAGTCCATTCGATCGATATGGAAAATTAAAAGGTGCGCTTGCTTTCGAGTAGCAAAGTGACCGGGCCATCATTGACCAGTTCGACGTCCATCATTGCGCCAAACACGCCCGTCTCCACCTGCACGCCAAGGCTACGCGCTTTTTCATTAAAGGATTCATAATATTGATTGGCAAAATCAGGTTTGGCCGCATCCATAAAATTCGGACGCCGCCCTTTGCGGCAGTCACCGTACAGAGTAAACTGCGAGATGGAAAGCAGCGCTCCGCCAATGTCGAGCAGCGATAAGTTCATCTTGCCCGCTTCATCTTCAAACACGCGCAGGTTGACGACCTTATCCACAAGATAGTCCACATCTTGCATCGTGTCCTCATGGGTGACGCCGATGAGCAGGACGAAGCCACGTCCGATCTCCCCCGTCACCTGCCCATCCACAGTAACTTTACCGCGGGAAACTCGTTGCACTACGATTCTCATGAAGATTACGCTCCCTACTGCATGATGCGACGCACCGTGTAGATGTCTTTAATCCGCTTGATACGCTCGACAACCGTGTGCAAGTGGTCGACGTTGCGGATGTTGATCGTCAGCGAAATGGTTGCCATCTTGCGCTTGTCAGCGCGTCCCGAAACGGCTGTAATGTCCGTTTTCGATTCGGCGACGGCCATCATCACTTCGTTGATCAAACCCCGGCGGTCGAGTCCCGTAATCTCGATCTCCACGCTGTAGGAGACGGTCGGTGCACTCTCCCATTCCACTTCAATCAGTCGGTTGTCCTCATTTTCCTCGACTGCATGCAAATTCGGACAGTTGGTGCGATGCACAGAAACGCCTCGACCTTTGGTGACGAAGCCCTGAATTTCATCGCCTGGCACCGGGTTGCAACAGCGGGAAAAGCGGATCAACATGTTGTCGATGCCTTTTACTTGCACGCCCAGGTTGCTTTTCTTTTTCTTTTTCGGCTCTTGTTTGACTTCCGGAATCTTCTCGATCTCTGCGGGCGGCGTTTCCCGCTTGATCTTTTCGACGATGCGGGTGATCACCGAATGCGACGAAAAACCGCCGTATCCGACTGCTGCCAGCATGTCGTCCACTTTCGGGAAGTTGAACTTGTTGGCCACTTCTTCCAAGTTCTTGTCGGTCAGCCACTCCGGGTTGATCGAATGCTTGCGCGCTTCTTTTTCGATACTATCCCGGCCCTTTGCGACGTTCTCCTCGCGCTTCTCCTTCTTGAACCACTGGCGAATCTTCGACTTGGCTTGTGAGGATTTGACCACTTTGATCCAGTCGAAACTCGGGCCGTACGAGTGTTTGCTAGTTAGCACCTCGATGATATCGCCCGTCTTCAGCTTGTAGTCGAGTGGCACGATTTTACCGTTGACCTTGGCGCCGATCGTCCGATTGCCAACGTCGGTATGAATCCGGTAGGCAAAGTCGATCGGGACTGAACCGGCCGGCAATTGGAAAACGTCACCTTTGGGCGTGAAGACAAATACTTCATCAGCAAACAGGTCGAATTTCAATGTCTCCATAAACTCTTGCGCATCTTTGAAATCCTGCTGCCATTCCAAAATCTCGCGGAACCAAGCCAGCTTTTGCTGGAAGGAGGCGTCTTTGGCCTGCGCTAGGTTGGCCTGCGGACTAGCCTCTTTGCTGTCCTTCGCAGCTGGGCCTTGCGCATTCGCTTGCTCTTTATATAGCCAATGTGCCGCGATTCCGTATTCGGCGGTGCGGTGCATCTCCCACGTGCGAATCTGAATCTCCAGCGGTTCGCCGCGCGGACCGATGACGGTGGTGTGCAAAGACTGGTACATGTTGGCTTTCGGCATCGCGATAAAGTCTTTGAAGCGACCTGGCATGGGCTTCCACATCGTATGGACAATTCCGAGAATTGCATAGCAGTCTTTGATCGAATCGACGATGATGCGCACGGCGAGCAGGTCATAGATCTCGTTGAACTGCTTGTTGTAATTGACCATCTTGCGGTAGATCGAGTACAAGTGCTTTGCACGCCCGCTGATTTCTGCTTTCAGTTCCAGTTCAGCAAACTTTTCCTTCAAGCCATCGATGACTTCCTGTACGTATTCTTCACGCTCTTTGCGCTTTTTCGCCATCAGGTTGACGATGCGGTAATACTGTTGCGGGTTCATGTAACGCAAGGCGATGTCTTCCAGCTCCCACTTGATCGTGGAAATGCCCAGACGATGTGCGAGCGGCGCATAGATCTCCAGCGTTTCTGTCGCCGTCTTGACTTGCTTTTCGATCGGCTGATGCTTGAGCGTGCGCATGTTATGCAGTCGGTCGGCGAGCTTAATCAGCAGAACGCGGATGTCCTTGGCCATCGCCATGAACATTTTGCGCAGATTTTCCGCCTGCGCCTCTTCTTTGGAATTGAACTTGATCCGTTCCAGCTTCGTGACACCATCGACCAGCGCCGCCACTTCCGGACCAAACTGCTTGACGAGCGTCTCTTCCTTGACATGCGTGTCTTCCACCACATCATGAAGAAGAGCGGCGGAGAGAGTAACCGCATCCAGTTCAAGATCGGCGAGGATCTCGGCAACAGCAACCGGATGCATAATATACGGCTCACCCGAGGAACGGGTTTGACCCCGGTGAGCCTCTTCGGACATATCAAAGGCGCGGCGAACCATCGCCACATCCGCTTCTGATAAATATTTGCTGATCTTTTCGATCAAGCGCCCGATGCCCACCAGATCAACCACCCCCGTCGCTGCTTTGTCTGAACTAGTACTGGACGAGCGAGAAGACGTCATACCCGTTCAGTTTCTCCCGTCCATTAAGATAAGTCAGTTCAACCAGGAAACAGACACCGACTACTTTCGCGCCGAGACTTTCCACCAATTGAATTGTCGCTTCGATCGTACCTCCTGTCGCGAGAAGGTCGTCCGCAATGATCACACGTTGGCCCGGTTGGATCGCATCTTTGTGGATCTCCAACGAGTCCTTACCATATTCGAGCGCATAATCGACCGAGATCGTTTCATGCGGCAATTTGCCTGGCTTGCGAATCGGCACAAACCCTTTGCTCAGCCCGTAAGCCATCGGAGCTGCCAGTACGAAGCCGCGGGATTCTGGGCCTGCGATGATGTCCGCATCGCGCTCCGCCGCAAAGTTTTTGAAATCGTCGATCGCCGCGCGGAACGCTTCACCATCGTTGAGCAACGTGGTGATATCTTTAAAACGAATCCCCGGAGACGGGAAATCGGAAATCACGCGAATTTTTTCTTTGAAGTTCATTTTGGTTGTCCTCCTATGCTCACACGGTCCTATGCGCTGTGAGCCATTGTCTCATAGTGTCGGGAGAAGCGGAAAGCAACAGGTCACCGACCTGTTTCAATGCCTGCACACGCCTCTCTTGCTCCTGATAATACTGTGAATCGGATAATGCACGCTTTGGAGCGTCCTGTATCACATAATACGTCTCATCTTCTAGATTCGCAAACCCTAATTGGGTAAAAACTTGCAAAATGTGTGTCAGACTCACAGTGTTAAGTGGTCCCTGCATCTTCGCCAACAGTTCAGCCACCGTGCCTTGCCCCACTTGACGCAACACGCGATAGACGTAGGCAAACGCCTCACGCTCCGGCAGCCAGTCAAACAGCGCCTGTCTAAGCCACTCTTGATCCTGCTGGCCTTGGATGAAATGCAGACGCTGCGTGGGAATCAACGCTTCCATCGAGTCGACAAACGTTTCGACCTGCGAGGGTAGATCGTAGTAGACGATGTTTTGCGTCGGTTCGTCTTCGCCTGCCACATGACGCCACCGACCGGACGCTTCCACATGGTACAGCCGATATTTCCCTTCATTCCAAGGATACCCGAACAGTCGTTTTTCGATCTCCTCCACATTGCTTTCTTGGAAGCAAAGCACCGTTAAACTGTCCTTGTGCACCTCAAGCCATGCGAATTTATCACGGCAGCCCCGCGCATCGAACGACTGCACAGGGCTTGGCTTCCAATCACCGAGCACCATCTGTAAGCTCTGCCGTCCCCGCCACTCGTTGACCGCCAATTCACCTGCGATATCGACGGCAGCCAACTCGTCGAGCAATGGCTGGTCTTCACTTCTGCGAAAAGCGATGCAGTCCAATTGCCGACCCTTTTGACACACCCGCACCTGCAAATGCGCCGCATCTTTTCCGACCACCCGTGTACTCTCCAGCGCCAATCCCCGCACAGCAAAGCGCGGAGATGGATTGCCAAAGCCAAATGGAGCCAGCGCCTGAATCTGTTCGACCAGCCGCAGATCCACTTCGCCCAGCTCGACTTCCATATCGATGTCGAGCGCCGGGATCAGATCTGCTTCGGTCAACACTTCCTCAGCAATCTCGTTCAGGCGCATCCGCAGTTGCTCGAGCTTCTCTTCGGGCAGGGACAGCCCAGCTGCCATCTTGTGCCCGCCATAGTGATCGAGCAGGTCTGCACAGCGGGTCAGCGCCGCATACAGATCAAATCCAGCGATGCTGCGGGCGGACGCTTTGCACTTCTCATCACTGATTGAGAAGACGAGCGTCGGACGATGATAGCGCTCAACGATGCGCGATGCAACGATGCCGATCACGCCTTCATTCCATCCTCGATTGGCGACGACAAGCACACGGCCATCCAGCCAATGCGAATTAGCTTCGATCAGGGCCTGCGCTTCTCCGAAGATCGTCTCACACAGCGCCTGCCGCTCTTGGTTGCGCTCCTCAAGAAACTGTGCCAACTCGCCTGCGCGCACCGGATCTTCGGTGGTCAACAGTTCTACTGCATAGGTGGCGGAATCGAGACGTCCGCTCGCGTTGATCCGCGGGCCAAAAGAAAAGCCAATATGGCCGGCTGTGATCTTCTTGTCCTGTAGACCAGCCGCCTCGATCAACGCCTTGATTCCCAGGCGTGGCGACTCGTTCATCCTTTCCAAGCCGAACAAGGTGAGCAAGCGGTTCTCATCTTGCAGGGGGGCCAAATCGGCCACCGTGCCAAGCGCAGCCAGATCCAAAAATTCATCGGGCAACCGCCCATAAAGCGCCTGCACCAACTTAAAGACGACCCCCACGCCTGCCAACATCGAATCCGGGTAGTTGCAACCCGGCTGTTTTGGATTCAAAATCGCATGCGCATCGGGCAGAACTTCCGGTGGCGTATGGTGGTCGGTGACGATCAGATCGAGACCGAGCCTGTTCGCCAGCGCGACCTGCTCCACGGCAGAGATGCCGTTGTCAACTGTAATCACCAGCCCATACCCGCGCTCTTTGGCCTGTTCGATCGCCGGACCGTTCAACCCATACCCTTCCGAAAATCGGTCGGGGATATAATAATCGACACGGGCGCCTAACTCCCGCAAGGCGAGATACAAAACGGAGGTTGCCGTCGCACCGTCAGCATCGTAGTCGCCATACACCATCACCGGCTCCTGTTGGTCGATCGCCTGACGTATCCGTTGCACCGTTTTCTCCATATCTTTCATCAGAAAAGGATCGTAGAAGCCGCTGAGACCCGGGTACAGATAACGCTGCGCTTCTTCTGTTGACCGAATGCCGCGGCGCCACAAAAGTCTGGCCAGGATCGGCGAAACGCCAAGCGCTTCTGCCAAACTCTGCACATCTGACTCGGCCGCCTCCGACACAACCCAGCGTTTCATCTGTTGCATCTTGAAATCCTCCATCTCTGGATGTATACATATAGTTTTTATTATACTTCTCCCTATTGAAGCAAGCAAGAAAGCCGCAGGGTTCTAACCCCGCGGCTTTCTGTTTTTCACAAAACTACGCTTTCTTCAATTCGCGACTCTTCCAGACCACCCACAGTTGGGACGCAATAAAGATGGAAGAGTATGCACCTGTAACCAGACCGATCAACAGTGCGAGCGAGAAGTGCTTGATCGCATCGCCGCCCAGCAGGTAGAGCATACCTGCCGAGAAGATAACGGTGAGGACGGTGTTGATCGAGCGCGCCATCGTCTGCCAGATCGAGTCGTTGACTAGGCTCTCCAAATCGGAGATGGTCTTGACCTTGTGGTGCTTCAAGTTCTCACGAATCCGGTCGAAGATAACGATCGTATCGTGGATCGAGTACCCGACGATCGTCAAGATGGCCGCGATGAACGTAATGTCGATCTCAAAGCGGAACAGTGCGAAGAGCGAGACGACAACCAGCACTACCTGTAAAACGGAGATGACGCCTGCGATTGCAAAGCGGTATTCAAAACGCACTGCCATGTACAGGATGATCCCGAGCGATGCGTATAAGATCGCGTAGATCGCTTTTTTAGCAAGCTCACGAGCAACGACTGGGTCGATTGAGGAAATCTGCGGCTTGGCATTCTCGAATGTTTTGTTCAGGAATCCATTGATCTCGCTCTCTTCGTCCGCCGAGATCTTCTTGGCGATCCTCACGACTGCGCCGTAATTTTCGATCTCCTGTACCGAAGATACTTCAATCGTTTTCAAGTTGTCCTCAAACTGCTGTTTAATTTCCGCTTCGGTAAAGGCATGGCCTACAGAGAACTGCACACGAGAACCGGCTTGGAAGTCGGTCCCGAGGTTCAGACCCATCAGGAGCATGATCAAAACCCCGGCGATCGCGATCAGAATGGAGAAGCCGAAGTACCATTTGCGGTTTTTTACGATATCAAATTTCACTTGGCTGCCCCTCCCTTTTTCTTAGGTGCGCCATACCACCACGGGTTTTTGATCAGGTTGGAACGTACCAGCAGTTGCATCAAGAGGCGGGAGATCAACACAGCGGTGATGAACGTCGCCAGCACGGAGATGATGTGTGCCACTGCAAAGCTCTTGATCTGACCAGTACCGAACCAGTACATCAGAATCCCGGCGATGATCGATGTGATGTTGGCGTCGATGATAGTCGGCATCGAACGCTTTTGCCCCATGATCACAGCAGACAAAGTTGATTTGCCATTGCGGAATTCGTCTTTCATCCGCTCAGTTGCGATGATGTTCACGTCAACCGCCATACCGATACCCAATACGAGCGCCGCCAAGCCTGGCAAAGTCAACGTGATGCCCAAGAAGTTGACGACCGCAAACAGCAGGTACGCATACATGATCAAGGCGATCGAAGCGATCAGACCTGGCAAACGATAGACGAGGACCATGAAGGCGAAGATCAGCAGGAACGCGATTCCGCCAGCGACCAGTGTCATGTGCAGCGCCTCTTCACCTAAGGATGGAGCGACGGTGAAGGAGGAGATTTCTTTCAGCGGGAATGGCAGTGAGCCTGCGTTGAGCAGGTTGGCCAGTTCGGTTGCTTCTTTTACATCCTTCTGACCGTTGATGACCGCACTGCCGCTGTAGATCACTTCGTTGATGACCGGAGCGGTAATGATGTTGCCATCAAGTTCAATGGCGACCACCTGACCCACGTATTTGGAGGTAATGTCCTTGAACAGATCAGGATTTTTAAACTCGACAGCAACTTGCGGAGCACCTGTATTCTGGTCAGACACATATTTAGCGTTCGATTTCAGGTCAGAACCGGTTGCAAGCTCCGTGCCATCAGGTGCCAAGAAGCGCAGAACTGCTGTCTGCACAAGTTTCTTCTTCGCTTCATCCTGATCGAACACGCCCGCAAGCTGAACGCGAATGCGGTTCTCTCCTTCTTTTTGAATGTTCGGTTCGGAGACGCCTTCTGCGTCGATCCGGCGTTCGATCGCCTTGATCGTCGCGATGACACCTTCTGACGTCACCTCTTCACCTTTGGGACCTGGTTCCACTTCATACAAAACATCAAAGCCGCCTTGCAGATCGAGTCCGAGCGTGATGCCATTCCAGATTCCCTTATATGTAGGAACCGCTAGGGCAAAAAACAGGACCACGATTAACAGGAAGCCAACGAAACGACTCCACTTGATCATGACAATCCTCCTATTAGTCGTTGAATTAGCTCATCTTAGTATATCTCTTACCCTATTAAACGGTCAATGTAGAAAGGATATCAGCAAAAAGGGGCCCTACAGGATATCGGCCCCATTAATATTTAAGCGGAAACGAGCGTCTAGCATTTTCGCCGCCCGTTGGCACATCATCATGCGCTCCATAAAAATTTCAAAATACTCCATTACAGAAGAGATTTGATTGTCGATCTCGATCTTCAGCGTCACTGCACGCGTGTCGGAGTTCACATCTAAAAACGAAGAAGTCGCTGAGTAATTGACCCGGTCATGAATATCGAACTGCGACACGTCGCGCCGTCTGACTCGCGTACGGTGCACATCCGATTTGTCGGCCAGTATCAAGGCGGCCGCCACCGTGTTCACCGCCTCGCCGTACTGCTCTTCATGGTTGCCTACCGCACCGACGATACAAGCGATTTCCTCATATGGCATCCCGATCTGTTCTAAGATATGAAAGCACATGATCGCCCCCGCCTTGCCATGATCGTGACGTCCCGTGATGTTGCCGATGTCATGGATGTAACCCGCGATTGCGGCCAATTCCCGCTCGCGCTCCGAGTAGCCCAAAAGCTCCATCACATTTTCGGCGATGTTTGATACCAAGGTGACATGGCGAAATCCATGTTCGGTAAAGCCCATCGCTTTTAAAAATTTATCTGCCGATACGATATATTGCCGCACCTGGGGCAGTTCTTTGATTTCGGCAAGGGTGATATGTTGTTCGACTCTCGTTTGAGACATCGGATCGTCCTCCCAATCGCACACTATTTTTCCTGTTTATTGTGTGCGCTGGGTTGACCTTCTATGCTCGATTATCCTTTCAGTGTGCGGAGGAGCAGCCAGTTCATAAACGTGTGCCCTTTGAGTGTCAACACGTCGTTGACAAGCTGATGCAAAGGAGGAAGGCCGCTTTTGTATTTGCTGGACACACACTCCCACACGTCCTCGCCACTCACCTGATCATAGCCGTGCAGGTGCAACTCTTCTGCCTTGCTGATGCAAAGCTTGCGCACAACCTCACTCAATTCCGCTTCATCCATGACAGGCGCCTGCTGTTCTTCACTCATCTTGCGCCCTCCTCCCGATTTTTCTGTAACTTGTACTGCTCGTTGCACCATTTCGTGAACGGCTCCCGCAAATCCTGCTTTTTGGACTACTCCCTGCCTGTCCGGCATAAAAGTTAAAAGAAGACCACTCGTTCGGAGAAGGAGAGGGACATATTGAGCAAACAATCCTTTTTAAAAGGCGCTGTCATCCTCGTCGCAGCCAGTCTCGTCACTCGTGTGCTCGGCTTTGTCTACAAGATCTTCCTCTCCCGGTTGATCGGGGCCGAGGGCATCGGCTTGTTCTATACGGTATTTCCGATCTTGATGTTTCTGATTACGCTTACCACAGCCGGACTGCCGATCGCGATCTCCAAATTGGTCGCTGAAGCGCTGGTTGAAGAGGACACCAGACGAGTGAAGCGGATCGTTTCCGTTTCGATGAAGGCGGTGATCACCCTGTCGGTGATCTTTACCGCACTGATGCTCTTTCTCGCTCCCTGGATCACAGCAAACGTGCTGACCGACCCTCGCGCCTATTATACGCTGCTTGCGATGTCGCCCATCATCGTGATCATCGCCATCTCCTCCATCTTGCGCGGCTACTTCCAAGGACTCCAGAACATGACGCCCAATGCGGTCGCCTCGATCTTAGAGCAGATCGCCCGCATCGGTGCTGTGCTCGTTTTTGCCACGTACCTGTTGCCGTACGGATTGGAATATGCAGCAGCAGGCGCGATGATCGGCATGGTGGTCGGAGAAGTGATCGGTCTGCTTTATCTGACCTTCACGTACTACAGGCGCTTCTCCTTGCGCAAGATGCCACCATCTAACTCGAACAAGCCCCCCGAGCCGTTTCGAAAAATGCTTTCTTCGGTGCTCGAAATCGCAATGCCCGTCACGCTGTCTCGCATCGTCGGGTCGATCGCCTACACGCTGGAACCGATTCTGGTCACTCGCTGTCTGGTGATGACCGGGCTGTCTGCCGCCGTCGCGACGACGCTCTACGGGCAATATTCTGGGATGGCAATCTCCCTGCTCGTGCTGCCGACCGTCTTTACCTACTCGTTGCAGACCACGCTCGTACCGTCCATTTCCGAGGCGGTGGCAGCGGGCGATCAGTTGGTGGTGCAGCGCCGCTTGTACCAAGCGTTTCGTTTGACTGCGTTGATCGGCTTCCCGACTTCTGCAATTCTCACGCTGTATGCGACCGAGTTGTCACACGCCATATTCAATGACAAAGCGGTCGGCCCGATCTTGGCGATCATGGCTCCGGTCGGCTTCCTGATGTACCTGCAAGGGCCGCTCTCCGGCATTTTACAGGGATTGAACCGTGCCGGAGAAGCGATGCGCAATTCGATCGTCGGGTCGATCTTAAAGCTTGTGATCATCTATTACCTCGTCTCCAACCCGTCCTATGGCATCGCAGGTGTGGCTTGGTCGGTAGTCATCTCGGTCAGCGTTGTGACGATCTTGCATTTCATGTCGGTCACACGCTTGCTCGGCTTTTACGTAAACCTTGTCGAAACGATAAAAATTTTGATCGCGACCTCTCTGCTCAGCGTTTGGCTGATCGAGTTTCGCAACCTGCTTCCCCAGCTCAACGATGTATGGCTGACCGTCTACGGGACTTTTTCCGGTTTTGCCCTCTACTTCCTCGTGCTCAACCTGATGGGCGTCGTCACGTTGCACACCGTCTCTCGCGTGCCAAAAGTGGGTCCGCCGCTGGCCGGTATCTTACGCATCGTGCCATTCTTGCGCTAGAAAAACCGTCTCGTGACACCGAGACGGTTTTTCTCACTTATAGGGGTCGATAAACAGACTGCCCTGATTGTCGATCGAGCAGTAAAATATCGTTTTGAACTCGCGATACCCATGCTTTTGCAGTTCATTTTTCAGCCAAAAGCGGGTCTTGCCAATGCGTTCCAAATGCTCGTCCATCACGTACCCATCCACGATCAATGGCAAGGGCAACCCTGTCCGCGGCACGGTGAGCCCAAGGTCTTCTGGAGTTACTGGCCGCTTGCTAGCCTTCGGAAACACGCTGAGCTTGCCTGTCGTTTCCAGAATCGCAAATTCAACATCGGAGACGGTTGCGATGTCCTTCTCGCGCAATTGGGTCATCAGATCGCTCAACGTATAACGAGTGCGGCGCATCTCATCATCACGAATTTTTCCGTTCGCGATGAGCAACGTCGGCTGACCGTCGATCAGTTTGCGCAGCGTGATCGATTTCATGGACAGCCAAGACATGACTATCTGCAACAAGACAAGCGAGCCGATGATCAACAGCCCTTCCTTGACCATCACCTCATGGTCGATCAGCGCCGTCGCCGACACTTCAGCGATCATCACCGAAATCACCAAGTCAAAAATCGACAGCTTGCCGATCTCCCGCTTCCCCATCAGCCGCATCGCTGCGAGGGTCGCAAAGTAGAACAAAATGATTCGCAAGAAGAGCCCGGCGAGATTGACCATCTCTGCCCCTCCTTTCGCACAAGCGTCGTCTTTGCTAGTATGAACAAAAGCATCCTCTCCATAACCCGAAAAGGATGCTTTTTATGCTTCTGCATGCTTTTGTTTCTGTTCCAGCCAGTCGGATGAAAGATGCAAGAACATCTTGGCGATCTGCGAGACAAGTTGTGGTCCTTCCGACACCTCGTCTGGAAAAACGACGATGTCGGCCCGCGAACGAACGCGCACCAACACGTTGTCGCCCACTTTGAACTTGTGGGAGGCGACCGCCTTTTGCAAGCGCTCCATGATCCGCTCGGCATCCTCGCGGTTCACCAGCGGTACGAGCAGCAAATACTCATCCCCGCCGTAACGAGCTGCGATTTCACCATTCCGAACATTCTCCTTGATCAGCAGTGCAATCTCGCGCAGCACCATGTTCCCAACTTCAAAGCCAAACGTGCGGTTGATGGTGTTAAACTCTGCAATGTTTAAGAAGATCAAAGCAAACGATTGCCCGTTCTCTTGGCTCTGCACCATAAACTCTTCCATCAGCTTGATCCGCAGATAATGGTACGTGTACAGGCCGGTCAATTTATCGACAAACAGATGGGTGTCAAAATCGGGCGTATAGACGGCAACCTTGTCCCGCCCGCGCTGCTTCGCACCCCAATACATCGCCTGATCCGCTTTTTCCAACAGTTCTTTCTCATTTTGATCGTGGTCGGGGTACGAGGCTACCCCGACGGAGACCGTCACGCCCTGTACCACATAGCCTTGGTATTCGAATTTGTGAAAATGCAAGGCGCGGCGGATGCCTTCGACGATCTGTTGCGCCTCCTCAAGCGAGGCGTTGAGCAAGAGGGCAAACTCCTCACCGCCGTAACGCGCGACCACCCCAGTGTTACCTACCGCATGTTGAATCACCTGTGCCGTTTGGCGAAGCACTTCATCACCGACGACATGTCCATATGTATCGTTATATTTCTTGAAATGATCGATGTCCAAAATGACGATCGACATCGGCCGTGACTCCGCTTTGGCCAGTTCGAAGCGGCGTGAGAGTTCTTGATAAAAATAGCGGTAGTTATACAGCCCCGTGCCGGGATCGCGCAACGTCGCTTCCTGTAGTTCACGGTAGAGGCTGGCGTTTTCGATCAGCACCCCGACTTGTGCGGCCAGTACGGTGATCAGTTCGATCTGCTCCTCCGTGTAGGCGTGTGTGCGCGATCCAAAGCAGGTGAGGACGCCGACCACCTTGTCGCGCGCTTTCAGCGGCACGACGAGGAAGGATTTGAACCCCTCCACTTTCGGCATGATCCGCTTGTCTTTCATCGTGTCGGGCACCGATTCCACCTGCTTGCTCTGCACCGCCAGCGATGTGATGCTACCTTCTGACAGAGAATAGCCGTCTTTGGGCATCAGTTCTGGGTGATACTGCCCGTCGATATGTATTGGCATCAGGCGATCCTTCTCCAACACCCAGAGCGCTGCTGTCACCGACGAGGTGAGTTCGCGCACCGATTCGGTGATCGTGCAGGAGATGGTTTGCACGTCGAACTCGCTTTGTAAGCGGTAGACGACTTCGTGCGCCTTATTGGTCATCGTGATCTTACGGTACAGCTTCAGCACCTGTCCGAAGAGCACCAGCGGGATGAATACCAAAAAGAGGATCGGAGCGTACCCGTCAAACGCCAACATGAACACGGCAAACGGCGTCGAAATCAGGTAGTTCATCGCATCGCTGATAAAGAGGTGAAGAAAATCCTGCGGTGTCAATTTGTCACGGCGCAGGATGAACAAAGTCTGTACGAAAAAGTGGTTCATCACCATATACATCAAGGTTACAGGGATGAGAATCAAAAAGTCGAGGGTCACAACCGATCCGGTCAGATGTGCCGTCCCGCCGCCAAACCCTTGAAAGATCCCGTAGGCAGCAAACACGCTGACCGCATGCTGGGCCCCATTGAAGAAGTGGAGCAGAGTGCCTCGGTTGTTGCGCTTGATCAGGGGAGCGGCGGTCACTGCGATGGCGACAAGCGGTGCCGCCACATGCGGGCCGTACAGCACCATCGTTCCAAGGGTCACGCCATATGTCAGCGACCCATATCCACGCCACAGCGGAATCTGAATCGACTCGACGAGCAGATAGAGCAACAAGAGAAAGATCAATTGCGGTTGCAAAAACGATTCGTAGTGGCTAAACGCTGCGGTCAGAACCAGAAACGCGGCAAAAAGAAGCACTGCATATTGATACAGCTTCACCGCCGTCAACTTCACATTCAACCACTCCTTCATCAGTACTTAACAAAAACATTAGGTAAAATAGTTCACGATAACTTCCGAGAATCCTCCTCATTAACCTAAAGAGATTTTCACATAAATTAATAAACAGCCCCCGCCAAGTGACGGGAGGCTGTGCCGAATGCTGTGATGTGTGGAAGGCAGTCTGCTGTGTACGATCTTCATCCGTTGCTGTGGCTCTAGCTGCGACTTCGGTCAAATTCATCATGTCCGCTGGTACGAGCGAATATACATAGAACGACAAACTGGGACTTGGAGGTGCTTTCTTGATGAAAAGTAATCCGCTCGCGGACTATGCGCCCAACTTCGGGGGCATGCCCGTTCTGTATGGACTGATCGCATCCTTTATCACCGCTTTTGTTTCGATCCTGATCACGACGTTTATCATGGGCTGGACTTCGGTGGCCGAAGCCAACCTCTCCTCGATCACCTACGTGTTGAACATGCTGTCTGTGCTGGTCGGCTCCCTGCTTGCGGCACGCCAAGCGGGCAATCGCGGCTGGTATTACGGCGGTCTGACCGGGCTTTGCTACGCGGTGCTGATCACCCTGCTCGGACTTGTCGTCGTCAGTGACTCCGTGTTCAATCTAAACACCCTGTTCCAAAACACGATCATGGCGCTCGTCGGCGGATTCGGCGGCATGATCGGGGTCAATTTGCGCAAATAAACGCCGAGCAAAACAAAGCCCCCTCCACTTGGTGTGTGAGGGGGCTTACTATGTATCCTGTGCTACTAGCTTTTGACGATTTGGTTGATCGCAGAGCGCTCAAACGTCATTTTGTGGTTCTCGCTTACACGCAGAACAACCGTTTTCTCTTCAACCGATTCGACAGTACCGTGCAAGCCGCCGATCGTGACCACGCGGTCGCCGCTGCTAATCGCGTTGAGCATTCCAGCGCGCTCACGCTGGCGCTTTTGCTGCGGGCGGATGATGAACAACCAGAAAACCACGAAGATCAGCAAAATTGGTGCTAATTGTGCCAAGAGATCCATTTTCTATTCCTCCAATCTTTCTATCATTACATATTATAGCCGTAAGACTCATAAAATGCATGCTTGTACTCTAAAAGTCTGTCTTCATCGATCGCTTTTCGAATATTTTCCATCATCGTGACCAAGAAATGCACATTGTGAATCGAAGTCAGACGGATTCCGAACACCTCATCACACTTGATCAGATGGCGGATATACGCACGGCTATAGTTTTTGCAAGTGTAGCAGTCGCAGTTCGGGTCGAGCGGACCAAAGTCACGAGCATAAGTCGCATTTCGCACCACCACTTTGCCGACCGAAGTCATGCAGGTGCCGTTGCGCGCGATGCGCGTCGGCAATACGCAGTCGAACATGTCGATGCCGCGGATGACGCCTTCGAATAGGTCATCAGGCGAACCTACTCCCATCAGGTAGCGCGGCTTGTTTTTCGGCATCAGCGGCGTGGTAAATTCAAGCACCTCGTTCATGATCTCTTTCGGTTCACCGACCGACAGACCGCCGACCGCATACCCCGGGAAATCGAGCTCCAACAGCTCTTCCGCACTTTGTCGGCGCAGTTCTTTGTCCATCCCGCCTTGGATGATCCCAAAGAGCGCCTGCTCATCAGGGCGCTGATGCGCCGCGATGCAACGTTTTGCCCAGCGCGTCGTGCGCTCCAACGAGTCTTTCAAATACTGACGGTCGGCCGGGTAAGGCGGGCATTCGTCAAAGGCCATGATGATGTCCGCGCCAAGGTCGTTTTCGATCTCGATCGCTTTTTCTGGCGACAAGAATAGCTTTTCGCCGCTCAGGTGATTGCGGAACTGCACGCCTTCTTCGGTGATCTTGCGCAAGTCGGACAGCGAAAAGACTTGAAAGCCGCCGCTGTCGGTGAGGATCGGACGATCCCAGTTCATAAACTTGTGCAGACCGCCCGCTTCTTTGACGATGTCATGGCCGGGTCGTAGCCACAAATGGTATGTATTGCTCAAAATAATCTGCGCGCCGATCTCCTTCAGCTCTTCCGGGCTCAAGGTCTTGACCGTTGCCAAGGTGCCGACCGGCATGAAGATCGGTGTTTCGATCACGCCGTGCGGTGTGTGCAGACGCCCACGGCGCGCACCTGTATGTTTTTCCGTTTTCAAAAGTTCAAAGCGGATTGCTGTCATGCTGACTGGTTCCTCCTCAGTATATAAACATCGCGTCGCCAAACGAGAAGAAACGGTACTCTTCCCGCACAGCCTCCGCATAGGCGTGAAGCACAGACTCTCGTCCGGCGAGCGCCGAAACGAGCATCACCAGCGACGATTTGGGCAAATGGAAGTTGGTGATGAGCGCATCGACCACCTTAAACTCAACACCTGGATAGATAAAGATGTCGGTCCAGCCGCTCGCTTCTCGTAAATCGCCTTCTTTTTGCCCAGCCGTTTCCAACGTCCGGCAGGCGGTGGTGCCGACGGCGACCACGCGGTGTCCACCCGCTTTGGTTGCGTTGATCAGATCGGCCGTCTCTTGCGGCAAATGATACCATTCGGCGTGCATCTTGTGCTCATCGAGCGTTTCCGCCGACACTGGGCGGAAAGTACCGAGCCCGACATGCAACGTTACAAAACCGATCTTAATCCCTTTTGCCTCGATCTGCTTGAGCAGATCCTCAGTGAAATGCAGACCGGCCGTCGGGGCGGCTGCCGAGCCGCGATGCTTGCTGAACACCGTCTGATAGCGCTCCTGATCTTCCAACTGTTCCGTGATATACGGGGGCAGCGGCATTTGGCCCAACTGGTCGAGAATCTCGTAGAAAATTCCCTCAAACGAAAAGCGGACGATTCGTCCGCCTTCCTCCGTCTTTTCCAGTACTTCTGCCGTCAACAGTCCGTCGCCAAACGTTACTTGCGCGCCGATGCGCAGTTTCTTACCTGGTCGCACCAACACTTCCCACACGTTTGGTTCCAGTTCTTTTAACAGCAAAAATTCGACCTTGGCGCCCGTATCAGACTTGACACCGTACAAGCGCGCCGGCAACACCCGCGTGTTGTTTAAGATCAACGCATCCCCCGGCTGTAAAAAATCGAGCAGATCGGAGAAGCGATGATGCCCGATCTCTCCCGTCCGCTTGTTGAGCGTCATCAAGCGAGATGCAGTGCGCTCCTCGAGCGGATGTTGGGCGATCAGTTCTTCTGGCAGATGAAAATCAAATTCTTCAACACGCATGATGTGGTTCACCTTTCAAATCTATATTATTGCTTTTCGGTCAGGGTAACCCCTTGATAATAGTGTTTCAAAATCTTGTCATAGGTATACCCTTTGACCGCCGCGCCGTGTGCTCCCCACTGAGACATGCCAAGCGCATGTCCCCAGCCGTTACCGTGGAAGATGTAGGACTGGTTTTTGCTAACGACGCGACTTTGACCACCAGCGCCGAGCAGGACGAACTGCTCATTCGAGCCATTGATCGCCTTGGTCGCAGTGCCTGCTGCGGTGATGACGTGCAATTCTTTGCCTTGCTGCTTCGCGTTAGGATATTCGCTCTTTGTGCCGCTTGCGCCGAGCACGGTATAGGTCCCCAACTGCTCGATCGTCGCTCGCGTGCTCCACAGGTCGTCGAACAGGTAGCGGAGATAGTCGGCGTTCGGCACTGTGATCGCTTTCCCGTTAGCACTGACTTCGAGCATATGCTCGCCTTGACCCCACTTGGAAACGCGCAGGTCGTAGACGGGACTTGAGACGGTCGGGTAGCCGCTTCTTTGGTTTTCGTTGATCATGTTCATCATTTGGGTAGGAGTGAACGGGCCTTTTTGCCAGTTGTACGTGTTGTACTCGATCTCTTCCTCCAAGATGACGACCCGCATGCCTTTGGTCGCGTTGGCAAGAATGCTCGCATAATAGTTGGGCACCGGACGAACCGCCTGCGCGTCCGCATTGACGACCCCTGTGGCAAATCCGGCCGCATTGGTGCCATCCTTGGTGACGCCGCTCGCCCGCATCCAACCGATCATGCCGTTGGGCAGTTGAACGCGATAGCAGAGCGGTTCGCGACGGGTCGCTTCGACGTCCCACGGGCTCTCAATAGCTTTCAAATAGTCGATTCCCGCACTTCCCCAGATCTCCTTGACATCACCCGAGTAACCGCCGTGGTTGGACGAATAGAGCGCTTCGACGAGCGCGCCATTTTTCATCAGGACCTGCCCCATCGTCTCATTGACCGCTTGGTTGGTATCCTGCGCCTCACGACCATAGCCGCGATAGGCCTGATCCCACACGTCATCGGAGATATCGGCGACTCCCCAACGGTTGCTGCCCATCTTGCGCACCGCATAGGTACGGGCAGCGACCGCTTGCGCCTTCAGCGCTTCCAGCGGCCAGCCGGATGCCATCTCCTGCGGCAAAACGCCGTACAGGTACTGATCGAGTGCGACGTAGTTGATCACGTGCGGCTTTTCATTGTAGCCTTGAACCAAAATCACTCCACGGTATTCGCGCGCTTTCTCCAGCACTTTGATCACCGCAGGCGATCCGGTCGGGACGAACGCGGTCTCTTCCTTCGCCGAATTCTGGATGAAATGCGGAATCTCCATGCCCGAGTAAGCGCTTTTCTTGACGAGGAGGTAGTCGGCCGGCCCATAGTCCGCCTTGGCATATCCACCGCCCAGACTTGCGTTCAAAGCGTCCAGTTCTGCTTGGGAACCTTCGTTGCCGATCCAGACCTCCCACGAGCCGTCTTTACGCACGAGCGGATAGGCTTCATGCCCTTTTGCCCGCAGATCGTTCGCTCTTGCCTCTGCAGCGCTCTGGTTGGCTAACTTGCCAGTGCTCAGGCGCAGATAGCCACGGACTTTGGCAGAGCCAGCCAGCCTATTGCGGGCAGCATCCGCTTGCGTTCGATACTCATAGTACCCATTGATCACATGATAACGCTTCTGGCCGGAGATGTTCTCCACCAAGATGTCATAGGACATGCCAAGTCCGTCCACACGGTTGGCAGCACTCTGCGCTTCAGCCAGAGTGTTGTATACGCCGACGAGGACGTAATAGTTGTCCAATGAAGCCTTGACCGCGCTTTGCGACGTGTAGCGCGCCGTAAACTTGTCTCCCGTATAAAAGCCCACCTGCAAGCCGCCACGGCCTTGCAAGGTGACCGTATCGGTCGTCGTGTTAAAAGAACTCGTCTTCATCATCAGACCCACGCGAATCGGGGTCGTACCACTCACAGCTTCTGCAGTTTGCATCATCGGCGTCTGCAACAGGCCGCCGGCCATTGTGACCGCGACCAGACAGACGGAGACCTTCTTCCAAGCAGCGTAGACTCTTGAGTTGCGCATGATCGTCTCCTTACATCTGTAAACTAGTTTCGAGGTGCATGTGAAGTACTATACTTCCACAAAAGGTGCGGTTTTCCTGCCCTGTCCCTACAAAAGCTGGGGATCATACATCAAATGGGAACTGGCTGAATGATAACAGGATTAATTTGTTTGAGAAATGATGGACACTACCCCTTCTCAACGTCTATAATACAAGTGAAAAATCTAAAATTTCAGGGAGACGGTACTGCATGCGATTAGCCCCTGTATCACTGAGTCTGGTTGAGTCGGTTCTCGCCAAGCCAGTTCTCGATGAAAAAGGTATGATCCTCGTCGGTGCTGGGGTCAAGCTTTCAGAACGTATGATAACGCGTTTAAAACAGCTTGGGGTCTCCAGCCTTTATATTGAAGATAAGCGCACGGACGACATTGTGATCGTCGATGCGGTGTCTGACGAGACGCGCCGAAGCGCAGTCAACACTGTCTACAACTCCATGCTGTCTATGATTGAAACGGAACGAGGTGCTCGTCGTGCCTCTCGCCCGCAGATCGGCCGCGAGATCTCCCGTGTTTTTCAAGACATCCTCGCCGATTTGAAAGCCAACAACAGCGGCTTGATCAACTTGGCTAGCATTTTTACAGTAGACGGATACCTCTATCATCATTCGGTGAACGTTGCCATTCTGTCCACCGCTTTGGGACTGGCCAAAGGGTACGGACAGAAGGAGATCACCGAGATTGGCGTTGGTGCCTTGCTTCACGACATTGGATGTACCAAAGTTCCACAAGAAATTTTGAACAAGCCTGGCCGCTATTCGGATCTCGAGTATGAGCTGATGAAGAAACATGCGGAGTGGGGTTATGAGATGCTGCGCGAGCAAGACGGCGTATCGCTGTTGTCCGCCCATATCGCGTATCAGCATCATGAGCGCAACGATGGGTCCGGCTATCCGCGCGGGTTAAAGGGCGATGAGATCCACGAATACTCGAAGATCGTCGGCATGTGCGACGTTTATGAAGCCCTCACTTCTAAGCGCTTTCATCGTGAAGCATTTCTGCCCCACGAGGCGTTGGAGTTCATTTTGGGAGGCGGCACCGCACTGTTCGATCTGTCCTTGGTGCGCCTGTTCGCGAAAAACGTCGCAGTTTACCCGATCGGCATGACTGTCAAACTCAACACGGATGAAACTGCCGTTGTCGTCAGTCTGAACCCCGAGTATCCGCAACGTCCTGTCGTTCGCCTGCTCACCGACGAGTACGGTCGCCGTTTGGACAGCCCGTATGACATCGACTTGACCAAAGAATTGACCATGATGATCGTCAGCTACAACGAGTAACATGTCCATAGAAAAACCCCACATGCCATGCGCTGTGGGGTTTTTCTATGGAGCGAAGATCCAACAGTCAACGCCTAGCGTTCACTGTTGGCCGAACTGTACAGCGCTTGCATGACCTCACGATGATCGCAAGTTTGCCGCCTGACAAGATTTAGTCACCCTTTTTCTTGCCTTTTTGCTGATCATCTTTGTTGTTTTTCTGATCTTTTTGGTCATTGCCATTGTTCCAGCTCTTATTCTTGTTCTGATCATAGCCAGACTTTACATTCCAATTTTGATTGGGAGTATTCCAACCTTTTTGTTTGTCGTCCCCCTTCTCGTTGGAGGACTTTTTCGGCTGGGCCTTGCTATTGTTGCCATCGTGCTTAGCGGACTTGTCAGACTGGGAAGACTTTTGATCCTTGCCATTCTTGTCATCCTGCTTCATTTTGTTTTTGTTGTCCTCTTTTTTCTGCAGCCCGGGTGGTGTTTTCTTGTCTTGCTCGCGATGGTTCATGTTGCTCGGCACGATGCGTTGCTCGACCGTCGGCTCCTTTTGATTTACTTTCTTTTCTGCCATTTCGCGATGCCAAGCGTCCAGTTGCTTGCCACCCTTGAGATCATGCAGCATTTCGGCTAACTCTTTACCGCGCTTGTTGATCACTTTGGAGACCGACTCGGTTTTGAACTCATCAATGGCAACCTCAAGACCGCTTTGCATCGCTGCCAGATACAACGCATATTTGCCGGGAGACAAGCCGGCTTCTTGGGCCGCATCGCGCACTTCCTTGGACACGACTAGCCCCTCTACGGAGACTTCAGCACCGGTGTTTTGCGCCATCGACTGCACTTTGGCAACCAATTCACTCTCCACTTTGACTAGGTCGAGATCCGCTTTCATTTCCTCTTCCGCTACAGCCGGAGATGCAGTGATGATCACATCCGTCTTCTCGTCGAGGTATCCTTTGGTGTGCGCAACAGCGGCCAGTTTTCCAACTGCCTCATCGACCGACATCCCTTTTAATGTCAGTCCTGCCAACACCAAATCTCCCTCGTCGTTCAGCGACGTTGCCGTGACCACCTGTTTGTGATTGTCAATCGAAAGTTCGATACTCGGATTGATGTCAACCGTCACGTACGCATACGCAATCGGCTCCGAAAAAAGTACAGTGCTGGACCAAACACTAACGGCAAGCAGCACCGACGCTGCGACCACACCGACCTTCTTCAAAGTGGTGTTGAAGGTTTTTTTGTACCAAGGGAGCGGTGCGGCTTTGATAGGACTCCGCTTTTGATGGATCACCTCGTTAGGCACATCAACTTCCTGACCGATGGTCATTCCATCCACCCAAGGTATCTTCAAAAACGTTGCGTCTTTGGTCATCACAACGACCATTCCATCTGCTACTTGCATGACAATCCCTTTGTTCTGCATCAACGGCCCCCCTTTCGAAAGAAAATCATCTCCACCGCAGTTATATGATATAGTCTTGCAGCATTTCGAAATCGCCGATCAGGATCAAGGAGACCGCGATAATATATTTTCGTTGGCGTTCGATCGTCTTGCGGCTGACGCTGACATGTTTCATCAGCGCTTTGAGCGGCAAGGATTTTTTCGCCATCAGATAGTCGCAAAACTCCTGTTGTGAAGCGATCACTTTTGCAACTTCCATCGCATTTTCACGCGCATCCTGATGTTTCGGCGATAGATCGACCAACTCTTCCATCGAGATGTCAAACTGCATCAACAACTCCGTAAAATGCAGAATCTCATGTCGCCTGGCATCGCTTTCCACCTGCTTTTGATGCTCTTCGACAGACTTTTGCACTTCGACGTAGTTGATCACATTCTCTTCTTCATCTTCCACCTCGAATTCGGAGAAAGGCAGGTCGCGCTGCTTCGACTGCTTGGAGCGATAATAGTCGATCAAACGTCGCTTGATCACAGTGTCAGCAAAGCCAAGAAAACTGGTGCCGCGATTTAAATCATATCGTTCGATCGCTTCGTTAAAAGCGGAAAGCGCAATGCTAAACTCATCGTCTTGCCCACGGCGAATGTACCGTCCCGTTGCTTGGGAGGCGCTCTTCGCAACGAAAGGAATATACTCTCGCAACAGTTGATTTCGTGCCTCTTCATTCCCGCTGCGTGCCTTCATCAACAACTGATTGAGATCTGATGTCTCCTCCGATTTCTTGCGTCGGAACGGTAAGAGTCCCACCCATTCCACCTCGCTTGCTATAGGATTCGTACACCCAGGTCGTATTATGGGGCATCAAACGAGAGTCGTGTAAATATTTTTGTCGGACTATCAATCCGGACAGGTCAAACCAAAATGATGGTACCCGTGCGGCGTGACAATTCTCCCTCTAGGTGTACGTTGGATAAACCCGATCTGCAACAGATAGGGCTCGTAAACGTCTTCAATCGTATCCGGTTCTTCGCCGATTGTAGCCGAAATCGTGTCGAGTCCGACTGGACCGCCGCCAAATTTTTCAATGATCGTCAACAATAGTTTGTGGTCAACCTCATCGAGTCCCTTGTTGTCAACTTGAATCAACTTCAACGCATGATCTGCCAGGTCGGCCGTGATCACACCGTCCCCTTGCACCATCGCAAAGTCGCGCACCCGCTTGAGCAGTCGATTGGCAATCCGCGGGGTGCCCCGCGAACGCATGGCCATCTCCGCCGCGCCGTCTGGCACGATCGGCACGCCCAATATCTCGGCGGTGCGGACGATGATCTTTTGTAAATCCTCAAGATCATAATATTCTAAATGGCAGACTACACCGAAGCGATCGCGCAATGGCAAGGACAGCATGCCAGCACGCGTGGTCGCTCCAACCAAAGTGAACGGCGGGAGATCAAGCCTCACTGAACGCGCTGCCGGCCCTTTGCCGATGATGATGTCGAGCGCAAAATCTTCCATCGCCGGATAGAGTACCTCTTCCACACTTTTGTTCAAGCGATGGATTTCGTCGATGAACAGCACGTCGCCTTCCTGCAAATTGGTCAATAGCGCCGCCAGATCGCCCGGTCGTTCGATGGCCGGGCCCGAGGTGACGCGGACATTGACACCAAGTTCATTGGCGATGATGTTGGAAAGCGTCGTCTTGCCAAGCCCGGGGGGGCCGTACAGCAGTACATGATCGAGCGCTTCCCGGCGCATCTTCGCCGCTTCGATATATACTTTCATGTTGTCGCGCACCTTGCGCTGCCCGATCATCTCGTGCAAATAGCGTGGGCGCAGCGTCTCTTGTTCGCTGTCTTCTTGCAGAGGTTGAGATGTCACGAACCGATCTTCCACGAAATACCTCTCCTTATTGGCGCATCATTTGCTTCAGAGCGAGCTTGATCAGGCTTTCAATGGGAACACCTTCTGATATCTCTTCCGCAAGGCTTCGGACAACCTCATGCGCTTCTTTTTCAGTATAGCCGAGACTGGTCAGCGCTTCATGCAACTCTGCTCCTAGTCCCTTGGATACAGGCGCCGCTTTGCTAGTCCCTTTTCCTGTAGCCAACGCAGGCGTCGGCAACAGCACAGCCAGATCGTCAAGCTTCTCTTTCAGATCCAAGATCAGCCGTTGAGCCGTCTTTTTACCGATCCCGGGCAGTTTGGTGAGAAAATTGACATCCTCCGAGCGAACGGCGAACACAAATTGGTCCGGAGTACCTGCCCCAAGGATCGCGAGTGCGACTTTCGGCCCAATTCCGTTTACGTTGTTGAGGCGGGTAAACAATTCTTTCTCCTCTTTTGTGCGAAACCCATATAAAAGATGGGCATCTTCTCGAACATGATGGTGAGTGAACAGGCGCAAATTCTCGCCTTCATTCACTTGGTAGGCGGTCGTGCCGGTCACGAACACGCGATAGCCGACACCGTTAACGTTGATCACCAGATGGTCAAGTTCTGCATAGGCGACTGTGCCTTCAACAAATGCGATCACTGCTTCAACTTCCTTTCCGCAAGGCTTTGCAGCGGAGCGGTATGCGCATGGGTGATCGCGATCGCCAGCCCATCTGCCGCATCGTCAGGCTTGGGAATCTTCGCGAGTCCAAGCAGCATGCGCACCATCTCCTGAATCTGTTTCTTCTCCGCTTTTCCGTAGCCGACGACAGACTGCTTGACTTGCATCGGGGTATATTCTGCGACTGCAAGACCCGCCTCCCGAGCAGCGAGCAATACCACGCCGCGCGCTTGGGCCACATCGAGCGCAGTCGTAACGCTCTTCGCAAAGAAAATCTGTTCAACCGCCATCGCATCTGGCTTGTGCCTCGCGATGATTTCGCGTATCGCACCGTAAATCTCGACCAGGCGATCGGGGATCGGTGTGTTCGGTTTAGTCTCCACGCACCCATATTCAACAGGCTTCAATCGATTGCCAATCAAATCGACCACGCCGTATCCGGTTCGCCCGTATCCTGGGTCGATTCCAAGTATCCGCATGTTGGCAATGCCTCCTTAGTCGTTCGGTAGGAACGTATTCGATGCCGAACATACATTTCCTTTTTAACATAGAACAACACAGAAAGCTATGGCAGTATCAGGTAGACATAATGTGATTTTGCGAAAAGATGACCCGCTCTGTGGAACTCGATTTTTTCCAATAAAAAAATGCTTCCACCAGGTAAATTGAGTATAACAGAGGGGGAATTCACTATGCGTTATCTTTGAAGATGGAGCTTTTCCTATAATTTCTTACAAAAAAAGTTCTAATTTCTCTGAAACCTTTTACATCCCTATTCCGTCTATTTATATGAAAACAATTTTCCTGAAAGGGGCGATGGTGTCTTGGTTGCTGAAGTGATCGCGCTTGTACTGTTGGTAGGTACTGTAGGATTTGGACTGACGATGATCGCGTCGGTCGAAGATGAAAATGTTGGAGATGACTCAGACCAGGTCACCAACGTACAATAGATCGCAAGAAGAAAAGGCACAGCATTAAATCGCTGTGCCTTTTTATTTTCCCTTAAACTCTTTATACCGCTTCTCTTCCTGTAGGGCCGCCCATTCCAAACGTGGCAGTAGCGCTTTGCGATTTCCAGTTTTACCATAATCATACCACTCTCGAATCACCAGTGACGGATAGGACATCAGGGCCTCAAGAACGCGTCTGTTATCCTCGCACAAAGGATAGGTACGATCATACGCTTCGACCATCTCTTGAAACAGTCCCGTTTCATGTCCGTTCAAGTAGAGCGCATGGTTGAGCAACTGGTAGAGATCATGCACGCGCACGTCGAGCCCCGCGAGATCGAAGTCGATCAGAGCGGCCGACTTTTCCTGCCAGATAAAATTATGCGGTGCCGGATCACGGTGGCAAAAGGCGCCACTGCGATTGTCCCGCTCCAACGCTTGCAAAAATCGAGGACCTTGCAACTCCCGCACCGCCTGCTTCGCCCGTTCCGCAAACGGCCGCCACAGCTCACCCAATGCACCGATGCGATAGGTCGCTTCTTGAGCGCGCTCCAAACGATGGCGGTACTTTTCCCATAGTGGCGGTACGCGCAGAGAGGAGGTCTTCTCAACCAGTTTTGCCGTGGGGACGCGGTGCAAAGCGCCAAGCGACACAGCCGCAGCCTTGCGTTCCTTGGGATCATACATCGACAAATGCCGTCCCGAAAGCCAAGGCTGCAACGTCCACAGCCCTCCTCGGTCACTGATGTACATGTTCTGCTCTTTCGTTTTCAAATAGGGGGCGATCTCCACACCGGCACAGACGACCGCATCCAAAGCGACTCCGATCGCATCCAGACGCTTTTTCATTCCTTCGCCTTCATAACGCTTGAGAATCATCGCTCCGCCGCTGGTGCGAAGGCCCGTCACTGTGCGAAGTTTGACCGCTTGCATAAACGTGAGCCCGTAGGCCCGCTCAAGCTTGCTGAGCAGGTTGTCTGTCAGCAGAGTCCCAAGCGACTCCCCCCTTTCCATACAAAAGGGAAGCCGGTCGGGCTTCCCTTGCTATAAATTTTATTCGTCCTCGCGATAGAACGTCTTCGGCATCATGCCCATCCCGCCGCCGTGCGCCATCTGCATGTGCTGGTGGTACAGCATCGTGTCGTGGTGAACGTTCCCATACAGATGAAGCTGAGGATGGATGAAATGATGTTTGTGTCCACCGCATTTGCAGACGTGATGTTTCGTTTTTTTATGGCAGCATTTTTTGTGCTTTTTATGCTTTTTCTTATGGGAAACCGGGATGTACATCAGCATCATCGGGTGGTGCTGTACAGGCTGCGGCATCATTTGCATTTGTTGCACTTGCACGTTTTCTTCATGCGGTGCGTAGTTCATGTGCGGTGCGTACTGAATGTTCATCTCAATCGGGGAAACCATTTGCGGCGGATGTACCACCGGGGGGTGCACGATCGGTTGTTCCACAGGCGCCATCTCCTTTGGTAAAGTCAGTTGTTCTTTGGGCATCAGCGGCGGTTGAAAGATCGGAGCGGTCAATTGCTCCTTGGGCATCAGCGGCGGTTGAACGATCGGAGCGGTCAGTTGCTCCTTGGGCATCAGCGGCGGTTGAACGATTGGAGCGGTCAGCTGCTCCTTGCTCATCGGAGATGAGTGGCCCGGGTTGTTACCATATTTGGGCTTGAGTCCCGCAGACGGGATATTCAAAACTTGACCGACATAGATCGAATCCGCATTTGGAACTTGCGGGTTGGCCGCTTTTAGTTGGTCAAGTGTGACCCCAACTTGCTTGGCGATCTTAAACATGCTGTCGCCTTGTTTGACAACATACTTCCACAAGCCATCCCATTTCGGGACGGACGGGTACGCAGGTGCGGGGCCTCCGGTTCCGACGTTAATCGGAGCATGACTGGGCGAAACGTGTGTGCCCGGCCCTTCTACTTCCTTCTTCGGCTCCTGAGCAGACGGGACCGTGCTGCTGCCCGGCCCTTCACCTTCGATTGGCATCGGGGTTCCTGGTCCCCCATCTGGGAGTTTGACCACCATGCCGACCTCCAGTTGGTCGGGGTTGGCAATCTGCGGGTTCGCAGCGATCAACTCGTCAAGCGTGAGACCATGCAGCTTTGAAATTTTCCAGAGGGAGTCTCCCTTTTGGACGGTGTGTACCTTCAAACCGGTCGCCCTCCTTAGTCATATGTCACTGGCAGTATATGCGCCTGCTCCTCATGTGTCCTTGTTCATCGAAAATTGGGCGGGGCCAACCAGCGCCCTCAGCGAGAGAAAAAAGAACGCGTTGCGCCTGACGATTTCGAAACCAAATCGGTCATCAAAAACTTCTCTGCGCGAATCTTTTCATAAGAAAAGCGCCCGTTTCCGGACGCCCTGCGATCAGTCTTTCAAAAACAGTTGCAACTTCTTTGCATCATACACGGTGATCTCGCCGCGCACGACGTCTAAGATCTGCGCCTTTTTCAACTGGCTCATCATACGATTGACCCCTTCTCGCGTCGAGCCGATCATCTTGGCCAACTCCTGATGCGACAGGTTGAGATCGAGCACCGTCCCCTTTGTCGTCACTCGCCCGTATTCTTCGATCAATCGTTGCAACGTAGAGATCAGCGCCCCCCATTTATCCTGCAGCGCCAGATCGCGCATCTGCGCCTGCGTCTGCAGCAGTCGCTCCCCGAGCAGCCGGATGATTGCGATCGACAAGTCTGGATTCTGCCGAACGAGATGCTCCAATTCGACATGTGGGATCTGCCAGACCTCCGAATCTTCAATAGCCTGTGCGGTCGCTGGATAGGGGTGTTCCAAAAACAGCATCGCCGCGCCGATCGGCTCACCGTCTTGACGGATGTAGACGATCATTTCTTTGCCCTCCGCTGTTGACTTGGTCAGCCGCACTTTGCCCGAGCGTACGACGTACATCGCGGTATACGGGTCCCCTTCGAAAAAAATCGTCTCACCGCGCGCCACCGCTTTGAGGTGGGTAATGCTCGCGATCATTTTCAAAAACTCTTCCGACAGTTCGCGAAACAGACCGACTCCGCGCAACTCTTTCCACATCTTCAGACCTCCACAACTTTCAGAAAAATGGGGCTATTCCTCCCCCACATCTTTCGAGTATACTTAGTTAAATAATTTTAGCTATTTGATCGGGGTGACCATTTATGAATTGGATTCAAAATATTTATCGCCGTTACGATACGACGATCTGGGTCCGTGCGATGGGTAGCATGTTAACCACCGTCTCCACCTTCATGCTCCGCCCGTTTTTGGCCTTATATCTCTATGATAAACTGGAAGGCGACCTGTTGATCACCACGCTGATCGTCGCCCTGCAACCGGGCAGTTCGATCATCGCTGCGCTCTATGCGGGCGGATTGTCCGACCGCTATGGACGTAAACCGTTGATGTTGTTCTCGCTTTTGATCACGTTTTTCACGTTGATCGGCTTTGCTTTCGTCGAATCGCTGACCGCTTTTGCGATTCTCTCAATCATCAACGGGATCGGCTCCTCCCTGTTCGGCCCGGCGGCTAGTGCGCAGATCGCCGATATCGTGCCGGAGAACAGACGCGCCGAAGTGTTTGCTTTGATGCACACTTGCTTTAATGTAGGCGTCGCGCTCGGGCCCTTGATCGGCGTCCTGATGTACAACATGAATCCGAGCTTTGTCTTTTTATTCTCTGCGGCAGTGACAGCCGTCTATGCTCTAGTGATTTTGACGAAAATCCCGGAAACCCTGCCCGAAGAAGTCCGCAACAAAATGAAAAGCACGACAGGTCAGAAAAAACAACCTTTGCCGAAAATGCGTTTTCGTGATCATAAGCTGCTGTGGTGGCTGACCCTTGGTATTTTACCATTCACGTTCATGTACTCCCAGGTAGAGATTATTTTGCCGCAACATTTGAAGACCAATTTTACAAACTACGTGGAAACGTTTGCTCTGCTGATGACAGTCAACGGGATTCTGGTGATGTGTTTTCAGATCCTGACCGCCCGCATTGCGGAGAAGTATTCGATGCAACGCGTCGTGCTGATCGGACTTCTGCTCTGTGCAGTCACCGCATTTGGTTACGGGTGGTCAAACACCTTGTTATTGTTGTTGCTGTCCGAATTTATTTTTACGATCGGCGAGATGCTCTTCATGCCACAAGCACAAAAAGCCGTCTCGATTTTAGCCCCAGTTGAATTACGCGCGCGCTATTTCGCCGTCTATGGGTTGAACTGGAATTTGACACGCACCTTCGGACCGTTTTTGGGCGCGTATGGATTCGGACATTTTGGTGGGTCGTATTGGTTTTCAATCATCGCCTTGCTATTGATCGCTGCGGCCATCTTTATGCATCGGCTGATCAGCCGCTCCATTTTTGCACCAAAACCCACCCCGGTAGCATCCGATACACATGCGCTGTAGAGAACCCACCATTGCTGGTGGGTTCTTTTTCTTTGCCCCGAAACTGAATATTTAGTCTTTGCTGAATCCACTATCTTTTTCTGTCTGTCATCTTGTATACTTTGCTGATACACAGGGGGTGAGGGGCATGAACTTTGTTTCACAAATACTTGGCCGCTATGACACCGCCATTTGGATTCGTGTGATCGGTACGATTTTAACGACATTTGCCAGCTTTATGATTCGTCCGTTTCTCGCTCTTTATCTTTTCGACAAGCTGCAAGGCAATTTGCTCCTCACCGCGGTGATCGTTGGACTTCAGCCTTTGACCGGATTGATCGCCGGTGTCTACTCGGGCAACCTCGCAGATCGGTACGGCCGCAAACCGATGATGGTCGCAGCGCTGGTCATTCAAGCGGGGACGATGATCGGATATATTTTTGCCGAATCGGTGTTGCAGTTCGCCCTGATCACGATCATCAACGGTCTCGGACAATCGATGTTCTGGCCAGCCGCTTCGGCGCAGATCACCGACCTCGTGCCAGAGGAAAAGCGTTCTGAAGTGTTCGCACTGATGCATACCGCCCTGAATGTCGGCGCTGCGCTCGGCCCTTTGATCGGGGTGATGATCTATAAGATCAACCCAGGGATCGCATTTGGCTTTTGTGCGCTGGCAGAACTGATTTATCTTGGTCTCTTGATCTGGAAAGTGCCGGAGACATTGCCCAAAGCGATGCGGGTACAGAAAGACGGTACTGCCGAACGGGTCGCCCAGCCTGAGTTCAAGATTCGCAAACATATGATCTTGATCTGGCTGACCATGGCGATGATTCCCTGCGCAATGCTGTACTCGCAAGTCGAGATCATTTTGCCGCAACATTTAAAAACCAATTTTGATTCCTATGTTGAAACTTTTGCTACCTTGCTGGCCATCAATGGGGCGATGGTCGTGTTGCTACAGATTGTCATCGCAAAGTTTGCGGATCGCTTTGCCGTTCGCAATGTCATTTTTATTGCGTTTCTGTTCCTCGCCTGCACCGCGTTCGGCTATGGTTTTGCGAAAACATTTTGGCTTTTAGTGATCGCGGAGATCTCGTTTACGATCGGCGAGATGCTGAATGGTCCTCAGATTCAAAAAGCGGTTTCGATCATGGCTCCTCCCGAGCTGCGTGGACGCTACTTTGCAATTTTTGGCGCACATTATGGGGTGACGGGGACGATTGCACCGACGATTGGTGCACTTACATTCCAAAAGTACGGCGGTGAAGCGTGGTTCTCGATCATCGGCGTGCTGCTGATCGTCGCCGCCTTTGCCCACTATCGATTGCTTGGACGTGCGCTGGGCAAGCCGACCAAAGAAGCGAAACAGGCTCCTGCACAGGCGACCAGCTAAAAGAAAAAGTTGAGTCTTTAGGGACTCAACTTTTTTCGTGTGTAGCGATAAATCAGATACACGATGGCGAGAAAGACGACGTACAAGAGCATGACCATCACGAGATTGCGCCCAGATGTCAAAGCCTGCTCACCGATGGTGGCAAAGATGATCATCGTCGGTAATTTTCCCAGCGCAGTCGCAGTTAGAAAAACGCGCATCGGCACTCGCACCAAACCGGAATAAATGTTGACAGCCGCAGCTGGAATGATCGGAATCAACCGCGCGAACAAAATCGCCAAAAACGCATTCCGCTCAAACAGGTCTGTAAATCTTCCGATCTTTTCATAGCGCTGTAAAAAGGACTTGGCCTGCTCAGCAAACACATAGCGAACCAGCAAAAACATCAGCACTGCCGCTGTCGTCGAGGCTAACCAAGTGATTAAAGCGCCGAGCGCCATCCCATACGTCGCCCCGATCACGCCGCCAACCAGCCCATACGGAAGCATAGGCACGAACGCAAACAGCACAGCCAATCCAAAAACCAATAACGGCATTTGTTCTGCTTGCCCCATCACCGCGAGCAGTTGCTCTTGGTTTAGGACGATCAACACAGCGCAAATGATCAGTATGAACAGAAAGAATATCTTCTTAGCGAACGGTTTCATCGTCCGACCACCATCGACTGCACAAGGGCTTGTCTATGCAAAACCAGTTCGACAAGGCACGGTTGCCGCTTGAGCATCTGGTACGGGCGAACACGACGCAAAACGGGAAACACCTTGCTGGCAAGTGGTTGTCTTTGTTGTCTCATCAGCATCTGCCTACCACGCACTACACTGCGTCTATCAAATAGCAGGGAAGACGCGATCATCTGTCTGTTTGCGTTGGAGCGAAGGAGCCGACCTGCTCGGAAAACATCGATGGCAACCACTTTCCTAAGACCCGGATGCAGTGTTCGCACCAGCACTTTATTCTCCTGAAACCGAACATCCATCAACGATTCCCCCTTTTGCTTCACACCTCCCAACATTCCACAAATCATGCTTTGTTCCTGTCGAATGATGAAAGATTATTGCCGAGGAAATAATTGATTATCGCTTCAACTCACTGACCTCAATACTGCCGCGATGTGTCTCCACTTTTACCACATGTTCGCCATCGCCTCTTTTCACCGCGATGTTTTGGGCCAAACCTTGAGTCTGTACCGGAATGGCATTTCCGTGAACCTTGCCAGCCGAGGTTTTCAGTGTAAAAGTCGCATTTGTATCTTTCGGGATATTCAATTCGATGCTACCGTTGTGTGTGGTCACTTGCCAGTTTCCGCCCACACCCGTTTTATTTTGGACACGGACCGAACCGTTATGCGTGTGCAGATCGATGCCACGCTCACAATCGCTAACAACAATTTTCCCATTATGCGTTTCCGCCATCAGATCCCCTGTCACCTTTTCGATCCGTAAGGAACCATTGCGAGACTGCAACCGAAGAGCGCCTTCAATATTTTTCGTTTCCACGCTGCCGTTGCGCGTATCCAAATCGACATCGCCATACACCGAATCGAGCGCGATGCTCCCATGATGCGTTTCAGCGCGCACCACCTGTGCATCGATGCTGTGCAGTTGCAGGGACCCATTGTGAGATTGGATGGATACATCGCCAGCGATGCGACGTACATCTACCGATCCGTTACGCGTATGAGCATCTACGCTACCCCAAAAATCGCGAGCTTCGATCGTTCCGTTGCGGCTTTGCAGATTGGCTCGTTTGAGTTGTTTCGGCACGGTCAGCTCCACACTGATTTTGATCGAGGAGTTCGTGTAAAACCCGGAGAACTCGCGCTGTTCAAACACGATTGAGTTTCCGTCTTGTTCCAAACGCCATAAGCGGTCCGCGTCAGAAATGGTGCGAATCTCTTCCGCCAGCTCTCCTTTGATGACGACATGAACGTGGGCCTGTACTGTCTCTTGTTCAGTATGTTTGACGATGATGTTGCCGCTGTGCACCAAAACTTTCAATTGATCGGCCAACTCATCAGGCTTCAGAGTCACCTCTGTGCTGCCTTCAAACTTCGCTCTCGTGCCAAGCAAAAAATCAAGCATTGTCAAAATCCCCCTTACTTGTACTTTGTTAGCTCCATCGTATCATGGACAGAAATCAAAAAGACTCGGTCTCAAGACCGAGTCTTCGTCCAACCAAAGGCTATTTGTGTTCGTTTTAGAAAGCCGGAACGATTGCACCTTTGTAGTTGTCGTTGATAAATTTTTTCACATCTTCGGAGTTCAACGCTTTCGCCAGCTTTTGCAACGCTGGGTTGTCCTTGTCAGCTGTGCGAACCGCAATGATGTTTGCATATGGCGATTCTTTGTCCTCAATAAACAGCGCGTCTTTGGTCGGGACCAGATCGGCTTCGAGCGCATAGTTGGTGTTGATGACAGCGAGATCAACTTCCGGCAGTACGCGCGGTAGCATCGCAGCTTCCAACTCTTTGATTTCAAATTTCTTTTCGTTTTCGATGATGTCTTTGATGGTGCCAGAGATGCCGACGCCTGCTTTCAGTTTGATCAAACCATTTTTCTCAAGCAAAGCCAAGGTGCGGCCAACTTGAGTCACATCGTTCGGGATGGCGATCGATGCGCCGTTCGGGAGATCGGAAACCTTTTTATATTTTTTCGAGTAAGCGCCGATCGGCTCGATGTGCACAGCTGCAATATGGGTCAGGTCAAGTTTACGTTCCGTCGAGAACTTTTCAAGGTACGGGATGTGTTGGAAGAAATTCGCATCCAATTGCTTGTCTGCCAGTTGCAGGTTTGGTTGGACATAGTCGTTGAAAGTAATAATCTCCAGTTTTACGCCTTCTTTTTCCAACTGCGGTGCCACATGTTTGAGAATCTCTTCATGCGGGACGGGAGACGCTCCCACTTTCAAGGTGACCACTTGGCCTGCGTCACCCGTTGCAGCATTCTTTTTGGAATCGTCTGTGCCGCAGCCGACGAGAGATGCACTAAGAAGCAAAGTCATTGCGCCAAGAAGAAGTTTTTTCATGATGAAATCATCCTTTCGAGTGTGTGTCTGTTTTTCTCAAAATTATTTTCTGCTGAAATGTGCGACAAGTCGGTCGCCCAGCATTTGAAACACTTGAACCAATGCAATCATGATACAGGTAGCGACGATCGTCACATCCATTTGGTAGCGCTGGTATCCATAACGGAGCGCCAAATCACCAAGTCCACCCCCGCCAATCGCCCCTGACATCGCCGAGTAACCGATCAGCACGACGAGCGTGATCGTCAGACCCGCCAGTATCCCGGGTCGCGCTTCTGGAAGCAGGACACGGGTGACGATCTGCCAGGTTGAAGCTCCCATCGACTGCGCCATCTCGATTACGCCGCGATCAACTTCACGCAGCGATGTTTCAACCAAGCGGGCAAAAAATGGGGCAGCACCGACCACCAGCGGTGGAATCGCTGCCGAAACGCCAAGCGATGTGCCGACGATAAATTTGGTAAACGGAATGATCAGGATGAGCAAAATTATGAATGGAATCGAGCGAAACACGTTGATGATGATCGACAGCACCTGATTGAGGATACGGTTTTGCATCAATTGGCCTGGCCCGGTCAGATAAACCAGAACACCGAGCGGCAAACCGATCACTGCGGTAAACAAGGTGGCGATTACAACCATGTAGAGCGTCTCATTGACTGACTTCCAGATCTCCGGCCAGAACACGTTCGGGAACCATTCTAACAGCAGCGTTTCCACTATTCGATCACCTCCACATCAAGCCCGCGACTGAGCAGCGTGGTAACGGCGCGATCAAGGTCTGATCGGTCACCCGTTAGTTCGAGCACCAATCGTCCGTAAGGCGTGTCTTTCATCCGTGAGATCGTTCCATGCAGGATATTGAACTGCACGGAGGCTTGCTGTAAGACTTCGAACATGATCGGCTGGAACGCTACATCGCCCAGAAAGGAAACTTGCACCATGCGATGCTGTTGCTGCGAAGAGATCGGCAGGGCGAAATGCTGATTGAGCAGTTCCTCCGGGACCTCAAAGTGGCCGACTTGCGCCACGAACTCTTTGGTGATCTGTTGCTGCGGGCGAAGAAACACTTCTACAACCGCTCCCTCTTCGACAATCTCACCGCCATCGATGACCGCCACACGGTCACAAACTTCCTGAATGACACCCATTTCGTGTGTGATCAGAACGATCGTAATGCCGGTTTTTTTGTTAATATCGGCAAGAAGACGCAGGATCGACTGTGTGGTCAACGGGTCGAGCGCAGATGTCGCTTCATCACAGAGCAACACTTTGGGGTCGTTGGCAAGTGCGCGGGCGATACCGACACGTTGTTTTTGGCCGCCGGATAGTTGTGCCGGATAGTTAGTAGCATGTTTGGTGAGTCCGACCAAATCGAGCAGTTCGTTGACTTTGCGATCGATCTCCGCTTTCGGTTTCTTGGTCAGGCGAAGCGGAAAGGCGATATTTTCATAAACTGTGGCAGAAGATAAGAGATTGAAGTGCTGAAAGATCATGCCAATGCTTTGGCGCGCTTTTTGCAAATCGCGTGCACCGAGTTGGGTTAAGTCAACCCCGTCGATCTCAACAGACCCTTCGGTCGGGCGTTCCAGCAAGTTGATACATCGAATCAAAGTTGATTTTCCAGCACCGCTGTGACCGATGATTCCGAAGATTTCACCTTTTTCTATCGTCAGATCAACCCTCTTGATCGCGGTGATCGCTTTCTTTTTTACAAGGTAGTCTTTTCGTAGGTTTTGAAGCTTGATCATAAGGCGCCCCATCCCTCCTTTTTCTTGATGATCGTTTCGTTCCTGTGCTGAAGGCAATAAAAAATGCCCTTCCACAAACGAAGGACACAAGGCAAACAACTCTTGCATCTTTCATCTGCCGAAACAATAGTTTCGCAGGAATTGGCACCATTTCAGTTCATTGCCACACGAACTGACGGTTGCCGGGCTTCACAGGGCCAGACCCTCCACCTCTCTTGATGAAAGCACGAAAAGTATTTAGTTTTCAGATCAGAATTCTTGGGAAAGTGATTGACTATGAATTGGAGTATAGCATCTAGTTCATTTTTTCGTCAATACCCTATTTTAAAATCGTTCTTGTGGAATTGGAAGAAGGATGATGCTTGAACCAATCTTTGCGACGTGTAGAGAGTTGCCAGATCGGTGACAATAGGTTCGCGGGCTGAACACCGCCAAATTGACTTGCTGAGGAGGCTGACATCTTGAAAAAGTTTACTGCACTCGCAGGCGCACTTTTGCTGTCGTCATCCCTACTCGCCGGTTGTACCCCCAATGCTGCTCCGAACAACAACATCGACAAGACGCGGAGCAGTGCCTATAATACGGATCGCTCAGGCCGTATTATGGATAATACCAACGGTATCGGTGTTCGAAACACGCGCTATGATAACGACCGTCGCGGGGCGATTGACAACATCGGCACGACTCGTCGTCCCAATGTGCTGACCAATGATGCATTGGATCGCAATCGCGTCGGGGCGCGTGACAACACTGCGACTCGCAACATGCGCACCGACCGCGCGCTCGAAGCTCGCGTCGAAGCGATCCCGGGCGTACGAAATGCGAAAGTTCTGCTCAGCGGCCATGTCGCCTATGTGGCGATCAACCAAGGCACCGCTCTGCAAGGGAACCGTGCAGGAACCATGAACCGCGACGTGCCCCCGATGGCGGGGCGTACTGCGACCCAGCGGGCGTTGACCGACAATCGCACCGGCG